>JACDHS010000013.1 GCA_013820875.1 Verrucomicrobiota bacterium
ACGCTGACAAGACGATTGTTTCTTAGCAAAGCAGTTCTTCCAATCACCGCAAAGCAAACCCTGGCAGAGAAGACAAATTCAGGGCAAACAGTCAGAACTTGAGAGTCACGGCCCGAACTTCGGGCTGGCAGGTTTGCCCCACCTTTTTTGGCTAGGAGCTTCCGCTCCACCTCCGCCTCAGTATGCTGGGTTGTACCTTATAATTTCCGGATACGCTCGCCCTCATCAAAAAAGTCTCCCGAGCCGCGAAAGGGTTACGGCTAAAACGTTATAATCCTGCCCGTCAATGGTTGCGGTTTTCTGTTTCGCGATTGGCTTAACGCCGCGCATTGTGCCGTTGCAAACTTGTCCGCCAATGTCTGTCGACCCGCTGTTGTCTTCTGCTCCCCTTCGCCTTTTCTCCTTTTCGCCTCTTCTCTGGTGTTCAGTATTCAGCATCCTCCAGTAGGTATCGCGTTTGTTGGAATGCTACGTTGGGGGATTAAGAGCCCGGATATCGCGGCCCTTCAGGCCGCAAATGTGGTGAAACCGTTTACCCAGCCCGGTGGGCTGGGCTGAGGGATTGCCGGCCCTTTGGGCCTCCGGCCAGCTGCAGCGAAGCTGTGCGATATCGTTTATTCCTACTCCTTTAGAATAACTCGATTCAGGACCTATCCGGAAATTACTTTTGGCAACCGTTATAGCCAGACGCACTGCTGTCGCATGCAACGAAACCTGTCACGCGGCCATCTCAATCTTTGCGCAACACGACACCCATTGTGAACCGGCAGAGGTCAGACACCGAGCCCGTGAGCGCCGCGCCGGTGCGCAAGGGGCAGGGAAGGGAGATGGTTTGAAGTTTCAAGTTGGAAACAGAGATCCTCACCCGTTTAAAACACACCCGAATTTACCCTCTGCGGTGATTGGCGATCGCCGCATATTTCTCTATTGTCCATTCGTGGTTTCTTCTTAGAATTTCGATATTAAATTTTCCATGAACATAAAAAAAATAACGTTACTCATCTTCACGGCTGTCCTGATGTCGATGGCATCGGTTTCGGCGCAGACCTGGAAACCTGCCAACCCGAAACTCATGACGGAGTGGGGCGAGAAGGTCACGCCGGAGAATGCGTGGAGCGAATATCCGCGCCCCCAATTTGTGCGTGAACGCTGGATGAATCTGAACGGGCTGTGGGATTATGCGATTGCACCGAAAATTGCACCGCAACCGGCGAAATTCGATGGACAGATTCTCGTTCCGTTTGCAGTCGAGTCAGCGCTTTCCGGCGTGGGCAGGTCATTCACACCGCAGGATCGGCTCTGGTATCGGCGACAGGTTACGCTGCCGAACCATTGGGCGGATCATCGTATTTTGCTCCACTTCGGCGCGGTCGATTTCGAATGCGTGCTTTGGGTGAACGGCGGACTTGTGGGTTCGCACGTCGGCGGTTCGGACCCGTTTACTTTTGATGTTACCGCATTCTTGAAACAAGGTGAAAACGAATTACTACTCGCCGTTACCGATCCAACCGACAGCGAGGAACAACCGCGTGGTAAACAACAACTGAATCAGCGCGGCATCTGGTACACACCTGTGTCCGGTATTTGGCAAACCGTCTGGATGGAACCGGTCCCCCAAGAACATTACCTGGCAGAAATTCGGTTAACTCCGGATGTAGCGGGCAAACGTTTGATCGTAGCTCCGCTGCTGAATACAGCGGTGGAACGCGATGATTTGGCGGTGCGTTTCACATCGTTTGCCAACGGTAAACCAACTGGAAGCACCGTGGTGCGCGTTAATCGGGAAGGAGTTTTGCACCTTTCGGATTTGCAATTATGGTCGCCGGAATCCCCGTTCCTCTATGATCTCACGGCTGAACTGGTGCAAGTGAAAGCGCCGGTTGAAAATCGCACGCAGCCAAAAAATCGCTCAAAGCTGCCATCGTTCGGCGAACCGGAACGTGCGGCTTACGCAAAACTTGAACCCATCGGCAAACCGATGGACGTGGTGAAATCTTATTTCGGGATGCGCAATGTCACACTGGGCGCTGGACCGAAGTCACAACAACCACACCTGCGTTTCAACGAGACTCCGATCTTCCAGCACGGTCCGCTGGACCAGGGTTGGTGGCCCGATGGATTACTCACGCCTCCTTCCGACGAAGCGATGGTCTGGGAAATCAAATGGCTCAAGGAAGCCGGTTTCAACATGCTGCGAAAACATATCAAGGTTGAACCAGCCCGCTATTACTACCATTGCGATCGCCTCGGCATCCTGGTCTGGCAGGACATGCCGACTGGCTTCAACAAGGCACAACGCAATTACCGGGAAGATCAAGGCGAACCGCTTCGTCTTTCCACCAGTCGCGAACAGTTTGAATTGGAGCTGCGCCGCATGATTGGACGTCTCTACAATCATCCCAGCATTGTCATGTGGGTAATTCACAACGAAGGCTGGGGTCAATATGAAAGCCCTGCTCTTTCCCGCTGGGTGAAATCGATTGATTCAAGCCGATGGATCAATGGCGTTTCCGGTTGGCTGGATCAAAATACCAGCGACATCTACGACATCCATACCTACCAGGAAGTGCCGCTCGCACCGGCAAACCAGATGGATCGCGCCATTGTCATAGGTGAATACGGCGGCGTGGGCTGGCCTGTCACCGGACATCTGTGGGATGCGGAGAAACGCAACTGGGGCTACCAGACTTACCAGAGCAAAGAAGAATACGAAGCAGCGCTCAGAAAGAAAATTGAGGCATTGCTCCCGATGCGACACGACCTGGGTTTGTCAGCCGCGGTTTACACTCAAACCACCGATGTAGAAGGCGAAGTAAACGGGTTTATGACCTACGATCGCAAAATGATTAAAGTGACTCCGGCGACTCTCAAAGAAATGAACCGGAAATTGATTCAGCCTCGATAAGCATGGATTACTGCATGGCAGAATACTTTATGCTAAACCAACTCTAAACCATGCTGCGCCAGTTATACATTCTATGTGGATTCATTTGCCTGGGGAACAGTCCTGTCCTTTCCCAGTCCCCCTCGCCCTCCAGCTACCCTGCAACCGTTTCGGTGCATCTCGATCAACGCATCGGCGCGATCAGTCCGTACATCTACGGGCAGTATCTGGAACATGTGCAGCGCGATGACCAATGCATTTATCCCTCGCTCTGGGACAACCAATCTCCTTTTGCGGATAAATCCGGATTGCGTCGTGATGTGATCGCGGCGGCGCGCGAACTGGGTGTCCCGGTGGTTCGCTGGCCCGGTGGTTGTTTCGCCGATGTTTATGATTGGGAAGACGGCATAGGCCCGCAATCGGAGCGACCGGTACGGATCAACAAACATTGGGGCGGAGAGGAACCGAACCACTTCGGCACTGACGAATTTCTGCGTTGGTGCCAACTGGTCGGAACCGAAGCGTATATCAATGCGAACCTGGGCACCGGCACGCTCGATGACTGCCTGAACTGGCTTGAGTATTGCAACGGCAATACCAGCACCCCACAGGGGAAACGTCGCAAAGCCAACGGGCACTCGAAACCTTACGACGTGGCATTTTGGGGGATTGGCAACGAGACGTTTGCCAAATGGGAAGCCGGTTACATGGATGCCAAAACTTACGCCGCAACTTTGACCGAATGGGCTGGCGCGGTTCGGCAGCAAAGTCCGAAGACTAAAATCATGGCTGTAGGTTCAATGTCAGCAGACGTTCCCGAGTGGGACCGCGCGCTCCTGGACCAGGCGGGACATTTATTTGATTACCTGACGTTTCATGCTTACGGCGTTTGCAACGGAAACCGGGCGGATTATGAGTCGGTTGCATTCACACCGGTTTACTTCGAGCAACGTCTCAGGAAAATGATCGCCGTGCTGGACGAATTCGCATGGAAGCGGACCAACCAGGAACCGATTCGAATTTCGATGGATGAATGGAATATTCGCCATCATCGCGACGGCGGTTTAACCCGGAAAGATCCCCGCACGCAACAGGATGCGGTCTTTGCCGCTGGCGTGTTGAACACCATGATCCGACTCAGTCCACGGGTGGGGATGGCCAATTACGTTTTCCTCGTCAACGGCAACGGCGTGATGCTGGTGAACAGCAATCAAGTCGTGAAGACACCGTTGTTTCATCTCTTCAAACAATATGGCGAATGGATGCAGGGCGATGCTCTCAATGCGACGGTGAATTCTCCAATGATTCAGCCGCCCACACCCAGCGCGCATTATCCGAACTATAAATTCCCAGCCGACTTCAAGTCACCCGAGTCTCCCTACCTGGACGTCACGGCCGCGTTGAAAGATCGTAATACTTTGGCAGTGGCAATAGTCAATCGCCACGGCCATTCCTCGGCCAACGTCGAACTCGATTTGCCGAAAGGTTTTGTTCCACAAACGGTTTGGACCTTGCATCACGAAGACATTTTCGCAGCCAACAGCTTCGATGCACCGGACCGGGTGAGCCCGACCGTCCGCCAGTTGAATGGCAACAAATGGAGCTCCCCACCGCACTCCGTTTCCATTATTCTCTGCAAACGCAGCGGGGGCTTTTTTTGATGAAACACGTCTCGACCAATCGAACCACCGGTAACAACGGCTGCAAATTCCTTCGCTCTCTTTTATCCTTAAAATGGATTGTGGCCGTTTGTTGCCTGCTAACCTTTTCGCTCGTCCAGGGAATGGCGGCCCCGGAAAAACCGAACATCATAATCATTTTCACCGATGACATGGGTTACGCAGATGTAGGCTGCTATGGTGGGACGTTTACTCCGACGCCCAATATTGATCAGCTTGCAAAAGAAGGAACGCGCTTCACACAGTTCTATGTGGCGTCACCGATTTGTTCGCCTTCACGTGCTGGATTGCTCACCGGGATGTATCCTGCGCGCTGGAAGATCCGCACGTTTCTACAATCCCGCCAGGGCAACCGGGCCGCTGGACAGGCAGATTTCCTCGATCCAAAAGCTCCCTCGATGGTTCGCACGCTAAAAGAGGCTGGCTATGCAACAGCGCACATTGGAAAATGGCATCTTGGCGGTGGTCGCGACGTGACCGATGCCCCACCTTTCTCCGCCTATGGCTACGACGAACACGTCAGCACCTATGAAAGCCCCGCGCCTGATCCGGCGCTGACTGCCACCAACTGGATCTGGTCGGCGAACGACGATGTGAAACGATGGGATCGTTCCGCCTATTTCGTGGACAAAACTCTTGATTTTCTGAAACGAAAAAAAGACCAGCCTTGTTTCGTGAACTTCTGGCCGGATGACGTTCACACACCCTGGGTTCCAGAAGGCGCAGCACCTCAGGCCGGAAGGAAAAAGCACGAAAGTCGCCGCGAATTCGAATTGGTTCTCACCGAATACGATCGCCAGGTCGGACGCTTGATGGAAGGTCTGAAGAAGCTCGGTCTCGACAAGAACACAATCGTAATTTTCACCAGCGACAATGGTCCCGGTCCCGATTTTGCCGGCAATCCGCGCAGTCTTGGAATGCGCGGCCAGAAAGGGAGTCTCTATGAAGGTGGTATTCGGGTGCCTTTCATTGTTCGGTGGCCCGGAAAAACGCCCGTTAACCGCGTGAACGACACCAGCCTCTTCAACGCAGTCGATCTCTTCCCTTCCCTTTGTAAAATCGCCGGTGCTCCTCTCCCGAAAAACACGAAACTCGATGGCGAAGACGTCAGCCAAATCTTTTTCGGCAAAAACATTTCTCGAAAGCATCCCATGTTTTGGGAGTTCAACAGGAACAAGAATCGCAACGAACCTGCCAACAGAAACCACAGCCCGCAGATCGCCATTCGCGATGGCAGATGGAAATTCCTCGTTAACGAAGATGGCTCCGGTGCTGAACTTTACGATTTAAAAGCGGACCCTAACGAAACGCAAAATCTTGTGAAAAAGAACCAGACCATGACCGCACGTTTGACGGATGCGGCGTTGGAATGGAAACGGGCGATGCCATGATTAAGATGAACCGTGCAGCACAACTCTGCGCTTTATCAGCACTTACCCTGGTTGCCGGTTCCATGGTATTGGGCGCAACCGATTTTGCGCGCGACATCCAACCCATCCTCGCAAAACACTGCTACGAATGCCACGGAGCCGATTTGCAAAAAGGAAAATTACGCCTGGACGAACGTAGTTCGGCATTGCAGGTCGTTCGCCCGGACAAACCGGAGGAAAGCGAACTCTACCGTCGGATCACACTTCCCAGGGGCCACGACGACATCATGCCGAATCGTGGCGAACCATTGAGCAAGGCGGAGACAGAACGTATTCGCGACTGGATTACCCAGGGAGCCATCTGGCCGGACAACGTCGTTGCGGCCAAACACTGGGCCTACGTGGCGCCCAACCGGCCATCGGTGCCTAAAATCAAAAACAAGCGGGAAGCCAAAAACCAGATCGATCATTTCATTTTCGCTCGGCTGGAAAAGGAAGGGATGCGTCCATCAACGGAGGCGGATCGCACTACCCTGCTCCGCCGTGTCCACCTCGACTTGATTGGTCTGCCCCCGTCACCCGCTGAAGTGACGGCATTCCTCGCCGATAAAAGCCCCAGGGCATACGAAAAAGTCGTAGATCGCCTGCTCGCCTCGCCGCAATATGGCGAGCGTTGGGCGCGTCCCTGGCTCGACCTCGCACGCTACGCGGATTCAAGCGGCTATCAACGGGACAATCTCTGGGACATATGGCCTTATCGCGATTGGGTCATTAACGCGCTAAATGAGGATATGCCGTTTGATCAATTTACTATCGAGCAACTGGCGGGAGACCTTCTGCCAAATGCCACGACACAACAGAAGGTTGCCACCGGCTTCAATCGTTGCGTGCCGACAAATGTCGAAGCCGGCGCGGACCAGGAGGAGACACGCGTCAACCAGGTGTTTGATCGCGTCAACACGCTCGGCTCCGTTTGGCTCGGTTCAACCCTTGAATGTGCCCAATGCCACAACCACAAATACGATCCGATTTCGCAGAAGGAATATTATCAACTGTTCTCTTTCTTCAACAACACACCAAAAGAAACCGAATTTCGCACGCCGAGATCCACCGCCGCACTGAAGTTTGATGGCCCGTATCTGAGTTTGCCGGATGCGGAAATCGAGCAACAACGAAGCGTCATCAAAGTTCAACTTGAAGAGATCAACCAGCGAATCCAGAGGCACAGTGAAACGTTGTCAGCGGCACAGGACGTTTGGGAACAGAAGTTGCGTGCGGAAAGCGTTGAAAGCGGAAAGGTGCATACGCTCGAGATCGCGGATTTCGATACGGAAAGCGGGTCGTTTCATCGAACTCTTGAAGATAAATCAGTCCTCTTAATCCGGGATGACAACGATTCCATTCCCAACAGGGACACCTACACGATCACCGTCCGCACTCAACTTCCTGAAATCACCGGTTTCAGACTCGACGTGTTGAGCGATCCCTCCCTCCCTGGCGGTGGACCGGGGCGAGGCGATGAAAAAACTCCCAATTTTGTCCTAAACGATTTCACAGTCACGACGACATCTCCCGGTCAATCGGCTGCTTCCCCGGTTAAGCTGCGAAATGCCAAAGCAAGTTTTTCCCAGGAAAACTTTGATGTCTCCGGAGCCATTGATAACAGACCACGCTCCGGATGGGCGGTGCGACCTGAATTTGCCAGGGATCACTGGGCGATTTTTGAAACTGTAAACCCCATTAACTTCCCCGCCGGTGGCTCACTGATATTCAAATTGGAACAGAACAGCGGTGCCGCTCGAACCATCGGTCGGCTACGACTTTCTGCCCTTACTGGAGTGGTTGGACAAAAATCGATCCCCTCAGATATTGCACAGATATTGCAGCTACCATCGGAAAAACGTTCTCCCGCGCAGAAGAAACGCCTCAGCAATCATCACATCGCCACCGATCCCACATTGATCAAATGGCGAACAGAACGTTTGAAACTGGAAGGGAAAATGAAAGACCTCAGGCTCCCGCAGACCCTCGTCATGAAGGAGTTGCCGGAAACCCGAATGTCATCCGTGTTCGTGCGAGGTAATTTTCTTGAACCGGGAGAATCGGTGCAGGCCGATACACCGGCGGTTTTGCATGCCCTCCTCGAAGGACCACCCAATCGTCTCACACTGGCACGCTGGCTGGTGGACACAAATAATCCCCTCGTCGCACGGGTCACCGTGAATCGTTGGTGGGCAGAATTTTTTGGGATCGGCCTCGTTCCGACCCCTGAAGATTTTGGTATCAAAGGTGATTCACCCACACATCCCGATCTGCTCGACTGGCTGGCAGTAGAATTCATGTCACCCACTTCCGGTGGTACGTCGAATCGCTCCCTTGTAGCTACGAAAGGACCACGCGCCTCCCGCTCCCCATCCAACAATGCAACCATTCAACGATCCAACAATTCCCCCCCGCCCCCCTGGTCCATGAAACACATTCATCGTTTAATCGTGACCAGCGCGACCTATCGCCAATCCTCTGCCGTTTCACCGGAACTGCTGGAGAAAGACGACGAAAACAAACTTTACGCCCGTGCTCCCCGCTTCCGGATGGAGGCAGAAATGATTCGTGACAACGCGCTATCTGTGTCCGGTCTTTTAAGTTTGAAGCAAGGCGGACCACCAGTCCGCCCATATCAACCGCCTGGAATCTGGGAGAGCAAAGTGGGTGGCGATAACATCACTTACGAACTCAGCGAAGGAGAAAACCGTTATCGTCGCGGCATCTACATTGTTTGGAAGCGAACCTCTCCGTATCCGAGCTTCATTAATTTCGACGCCACCGAACGAACTGCCTGCGTCGTCAAACGAACCCGTTCCAACACTCCACTTCAGGCGCTGACTCTCTTGAACGACCCGGTTTACGTTGAAGCCGCCGCAGCGCTTGCCAAACGTATTCTGACGGAGAACCCCTCGGGCACGGTGAACGAAAGAATTCGACACGCTTTTTCTCTCTGCCTGGCCCGGACTCCTGATGACAATGAAATCACAGTCCTTGAGCGGCTCTACAATGAGCAACTGCGCGCTTCCCAAAGCAATCCGGAATCGGTTCGCAAATTGTTAGCTGAATTCCAAATCCCAACGACTGTGGATATCCCTGAATTCGCAGCATGGCACGCTGTGGCATGGGCCCTGTTGAACCTGAACGAAACGGTCACCAAAGGTTAATTGAAATGAACCCGATAAACGAACATTTGCTGAACGTCACGCGTCGTCATTTCCTGAAACGAACCGGCCTCGCGCTCGGTGCCACGGCTTTGGGGTCCCTGTTGAATGAAAAGTTATTCGCCTCCGGCACTTCTTCCCCGAGCCCGGCGAACCTTCCTCTCCTGCCGCATTTTGCGCCTCGCGCCAAACAGGTCATTTACCTGCACATGGTCGGCGCACCGTCGCATCTCGATCTATTCGATCACAAACCGGTTCTCCAACAATACGATGGCAAACCGTGCCCCAACGAATTCCTCGAAGGCAAACGGTTTGCATTTTTGCGCGGCCATCCATCCATTGCCGCTTCCGGCTTTAAATTTTCGCAACATGGCCGCAGCGGCCAGGAGATTTCCGAACTGCTGCCGAACCTCGCGCGTGTTGCGGACGACATCGCCATCGTGAAAAGCATGTGCACGGATGAATTCAATCATGCGCCCGCGCAACTATTTCTTCACACCGGCTTCGGCAGGCCCGGCCGCCCGAGTTTCGGTTCATGGGTCAACTACGGTTTAGGTTCTGAGAACAAGAATCTTCCTGCGTATGTTGTCCTCCGTTCCGGTCCCCTCCCAGGCGCGGGCACCAGTCTTTGGTCCACCGGTTTCCTGCCGAGCGTTTACCAGGGCATCCAGTTTCGTTCGACCGGCGATCCAGTCTTATTTTTATCCAATCCCAACGGTCATTCCCGCTCGGATCGGCGCCGGTTACTCGATGCGGTTCAGAGTTTGAATGAACAACACCTGGCCACCATGGGTGACCCCGAAATCGCCACTCGCATCAGCCAGTATGAAATGGCTTATCGCATGCAGATGTCTGTGCCGGAGCTGGTGGACATCTCGCAGGAATCACCAAAAACACTGGAGATGTACGGAGCGCAACCGGGCAAAGCCTCCTTCGCAAATAATTGCCTGCTGGCCCGTCGGTTGGTCGAACGCGGCGTGCGCATCGTTCAACTTTATGACGCCGACTGGGATCATCACCGTGACATTGCCACTGCGCTGCCCCGGAAATGTCGCGACGTGGACCAGGGCATGGCCGCGCTCATTCAGGATCTTAAACAACGCGGTTTGCTCGATGAAACGCTGATTGTCTGGGGCGGCGAGTTTGGCCGCACCCCGATGCAGCAAACAGATTCCGGCACCGGCGAGACGACCAAGCCCGGACGCGATCATCACAAGGATGCTTTCACCATTTGGATGGCGGGCGGCGGGATCAAACCGGGGATCACCTACGGACAGACCGATGATTTCGGCTATAACATCGTGGACAAGCCCGTTCACGTGCATGACCTCAATGCTACGGTACTCCACCTGTTAGGCCTCGATCACGAGAAGCTCACTTATAAATACCAGGGACGTGAATTTCGCCTCACCGATGTTCATGGAGAAGTTGTTAAAGGATTAATTGCTTAAAACTATGTTTCCAAAAATCACCTTCGTTCTCGCCTTGGTCGGATTGTTAATCGCGAATGCTCTTTCACTCCAGGCGGCAGACAAGCCCAATATCATCGTCATCATGGCGGACGATGTTGGGTACTCTGATATCGGCAGCTATGGCGGCGAGATAAAGACACCCAATCTCGACGCACTCGCCAAGAATGGTGTCCGCTTCACCCAATTCTACAACACCGCCCGTTGCTGCCCGACTCGCGCCTCCCTCCTGACCGGACTCTATTCGCACCAGACCGGCATCGGTCATATGAACTGGGCGGACAATGGCCATGAAGGTTATCGCGGCAATCTGAACAACCGTTGCGCCACCATTGCCGAAGTGCTCCGCCCCAGTGGTTACCGCACCTACATGAGCGGCAAATGGCATGTCACCCGTTTCGCGGAGGTGGACAGCGACCAATCACAATGGCCGTTGCAACGCGGGTTCGAGAAATATTACGGCACCCTGAAAGGTTCCGGCAGTTTCTTCGATCCGGTGTCCCTCTGCCGCCAGAATACTTTCATCACACCGGAAAATGATCCTCAGTACAAGCCCAAAGAATATTATTACACCGATGCCATCAGCGATAACGCAGTGACCTTTCTCCAACAACACGAAAAAGAATCAGCGGATAAACCGTTCTTCATGTATGTCGCCTACACAGCGGCCCACTGGCCAATGCATGCGCTGCCGCAAGACATCAAAAAATACGAAGGAAAGTATGACGCCGGCTATGAGCCCATTCGGCAGGAGCGCCTGAAGCGAATGAAGGAAATGGGATTGATCGATCCCAATTGGAAACCGGCACCCACGGTCGGCGATTGGAGCGAGGTACAGAACAAGGAATGGGAAGCCGCCGGTATGCAGGTTTTCGCCGCGATGATGGATAGCATGGACCAGGGAATCGGCCGAATCGTTAACGAACTCAAACGCAGTGGTCGCCTGGACAACACTGTGATCTTCTATCTGCAGGACAACGGCGGCTGCGCGGAGAACAATGGAAGAGCCACCCCCAGGCAACCTTCACCCAAAAAGTTCAAGCCCATGGGACCGGATGACCTTCAAATCGCCAAACCGAAACAGACCCGTGACGGTCGTCCCGTTCGCCAGGGACCAGGCGCCATGCCCGGTCCGGATGATACCTTCATCGCCTATGGAGAAAACTGGGCCAACGTTTCCAACACCCCCTTCCGTGAATACAAGCATTGGGTTCATGAAGGTGGCATCAGCACGCCTCTGATTGTTCATTGGCCCAAAGGAATTTCGCCAAAGCGAAACGGAAAACTGGAGAGCCAACCCGGACACCTGATTGATATCATGGCCACTTGCCTGGATCTCTCCGACGCGACGTATCCGAAAGAACTGCGCGGCGAGAAAATCAAGCCGGTGCAAGGAGTGAGTCTTCTTCCCGCAATCAACGGGAAACCATTGAAACGTAAAGCTCCGCTATTCTGGGAACACGAAAGCAACCGCGCGATTCGCGATGGCAAATGGAAACTGGTCGCCAAAGCCAATGCGCCCTGGGAACTCTATGATATGGAAGCCGATCGCACGGAAATGAACAACCTCGCTACCCAACAACCGCAAAAAGTGAAAGAACTCGCGGCCAAATGGGATGGATGGGCCGCTCGCTCCGATGTCCTGCCGCTGGGTGGATGGAACAAGCAATAAAGAATATTCATGAAACACCTCCGTTACCTCGTTTGCCTCTGGGTTCTAATCGTTTCCTCTCTTCGAATTGCCGCTGCAGAGAACGAAAAACCGAACTTCATCTTCATTCTCGTGGATGACATGGGATGGGCCGATCTCGCCTGCTATGGTGAACCCTATTTTGAAACGCCAAACATTGATAAGCTCGCCAGCCAGGGGATGAAGTTCACGCAGGCCTACTCTGCCTGCACCGTTTGTTCGCCGACGCGCGCCTCGTTTCTTACCGGAAAATATCCAGCCACTTTAAAAGTTACCGACTGGATCGCGGGACACGACAAACCCAATGCAAAATTGGTACCTCCCGATTGGACGCTCCATCTGCCGAAGGACGAAATCACCATCGCACAACGGCTTAAGTCAGCCGGTTACGCCACAGCAAGCATTGGCAAATGGCACCTGGGCGGACCTGAGTTCGCCCCGGAAAAGTTTGGCTTCGATATCAATATCGCCGGTTTTCACAAAGGATCACCACCCAGTTATTTTTCGCCCTACAATAATCCGCACCTTTCTGATGGACCGGACGGCGAATATCTCACGGACCGCCTCACCGGGGAAGCCATTCAGTTCATCGAGAAGAACAAAACGAAACCGTTCTTCGTTTACCTGCCACATTACGCCGTGCATACGCCGATCCAGGCCAAGAAGACGGTGACGGAGAAGTATCGCAACAAACCGCAACCGGCTGGAAAGAAGATCAATCCTGAATACGCTGCACTCGTGGAAAGTGTGGACGACAGCGTTGGCCGCCTGATGACTGCATTGGATGGACTGGATCTTTCGCGGCGCACTTACATTTTCTTCACCTCCGATAATGGCGGACTGGCACGCCACACTTCCAACAAACCGCTCCGCGACGGAAAAGGTTCTGTTTACGAAGGCGGCGTGCGCGTCCCGCTCATCGTCCGTGGGCCAAACATCCAACAGCACACCAACGACACCCCGGTCATTACCGCGGATTTTTATTCCACCATCCTGGAACTGGCAGGACTACCGCACAAGGAAGAGCACCAAGTGGAAGGCGAAAGCCTGCTCCCATTGCTCGCGTCAAACGGAAAACTGAAACGCACCGACCTCTACTGGCATTACCCGCATTATCATCCCGGCGGCGCAACACCCTACAGCGCGATCCGCGATGGCGATTTCAAGCTGATCCAGTTTTACGAAGATGGCGCGTTCGAACTCTACAATCTGAAGAACGACATCGGCGAAACTCAAAATCTTGCCGTCCAGATGCCTGCGAAGGTGCTGGAGTTAAACCGAAAGCTTGATCTATGGCGCAAAGCAACCGGTGCGCAATCCCCCCTGCCGAATCCCAGGCAGCATCAACTATAATGCAGCCCCGGGTAGAGCAGATTGATCGCGAACAGATGCACCGGAGGATAAACCACTGCAAAAAGTCTCCACGCAATAACAAAGCCTATTATCGCAAAAGCTGGATTGCGGAGAAGGTCTGAATATTTTTCTGCGTTTTCGTTCGAGAGAAAAAACAGCGGAATGTTGCTCCCGTCCAAAGGTGGAAATGGAAGCAGGTTAAACAGGAAAAGCAGCAGGTTCAGCGAAAACATAATACTAATAAGAGTCGCCAACATCTGAGGCACACTCCCCTGCGTCGCCGCCGCAGTCACCTGGCTGAACGTGAGGGATGCGGGCGCGTCAAAATAACCAAGGAACATTCCCACTCGAATCAGGATTGCCGCGATCACGACCAGGAGAAGATTGGAAGCCGGCCCCGCCATCGCCATCCAGGCAGCTTTCTTTGGAAAACGGAGGGCCCAGCGAGGGTCATACGGCGCGCTGGCCCACCCGATCATCCATCCACCCAGGGCATAAGACAGGAATGGCACCAGCACCATGCCGAAAGGTTCTCTCTTAACGTGCGGGATCGGATCCAGGGTGACCTGACCACCGCGATGAGCGGTGTCATCCCCCAGTTTCCAACTGACGAAAGCATGACTCGCTTCGTGCAGCGTGACAGAAAAAAGAAACACCACATACCAGACCGCACCATCGAACAACGAAATGTTCTCGAACATCGGCAGAGTTTAGGGAGTGTTTTTTAAAGATAAAGCACGGGAGGAACAGTGGGTGTGGTTCCGGGTGTGATTTTTTCCGGGTGAGATGGGTGGAGTTAAGGCACAACGGGCCGAAATCCACCAGCCCAGGCCGGTGGCCCACTGCCATTTACTTAACGGGGTTGGGTGTTTCCCGAGGGCCAAAGGCCCGGCATTATACCAGCCTGGGCCATTGGCCCAGGGAAGATGACCTGAAAATTCTCAAAGGGCTGAAGGCCCGCCCTATTGGATGTTCATTAGACTTCCACGAATAGGTCGGGCCTTCAGCCCTCAATTGGGTTGCCGGATTATCCCTGGGCCGATGGCCCAGGCTGGTATAGATCGGACCTTTGGTCCTTAACTAAATGGCACTCGGCCACCGGCCTGGGCTGAGGGCTTTCAGCCCGTTGGGCCGTGCAGCTACCCCATCTCACCCGGAAAAAATCACACCCGTGTAATTCCGGGTGTGATTATTAGCGGGTGACGATCTATTTTCCCCTTTCGCCTCGGACAGGCAAGATGCGCTATTCTACACTGGCGGCGAGCGCTTCCAGCCTGTCCCTTCAAGATTTCAGGCATCCATTTCATTCGATGTCTTTGGCAGCTCCCCTGAAGACGTCTTCACCACCACAACCGTGCTCATCACACTTTCACCGCCGTTATTCACCGCCGAAAGCGCCACCTCCACCTCCGAATCACTCGGCAACTCCTCCATCAACAGGTCCAAATCCGACGTGCTGCCCACGAAAACCATCTCTGCATCCACACCGACCACCCGTTTCCAGCCGCGGTAATGTTCCGCACGCGGTGCCGCCGGCCATTTGACTGAAATGGCGTTCGTTCCAATCAAAACTGCCGTCACACCCGTCGGCGCATCTGGCGTCGGTTGAGCGCCCACCTTGTTGAAACCAAATTCCACCCAGCGCGAGTCGAGCGAGGCCAGTTTCAGGCGCAGCGCACTGCTCAGCTCGCGCAGGATATAACGCACTTCCTCCGCCTTCGCCGCGCGTTCTTCGAGCGATCGTTGCAAAGCTCCTTTCCGCTTATTCACCGTCGTATTCGCCACCACCAGCAGCGTCTCCAATGCCTTGGTTTTCGTCGCCGCCAGGTTGGGATCATCCGCGCCCAGGTCAGGATTCGCCTCCAAATGACTGCCCATCCTGGTCAATGCCAGCAACAGGCTGCTCACCTTCGTGGACACTTTCAGCGACCCCACAAAACCGAAAGCTTCCCATGCCTGCGAAAAATTGGGGGTCAACATCGGCTTCACCAGTTCCCGGACGGCGCGGATATGGTTTCGAACCTTCCGGATGGCCAAACGACGGGCCGCAGTGGCGTTTCTGAGATCAATCCGCGCCTGCTCGTAATTCGAATCGGCGACAATCAATGCGCCCCTCTTCGATTCCATGCTGGTGCCCATGTTGGCGGGCAGCTCGAGGATCGTTCCATATTTGATAACACCCGGAATAGCCAAGGCGACCTGCGGGATCAATTTCACCGGTGAACTTGTGATCGTATTCTTCATAAACTGTGACTCCGATAAACCATTTTTGCCGGAACACCTTTTCGTTCGTGCCCGGACGGAGTATTTCTCTCACAAACCACCGCCTTACATAAGGAGTACATTTGCAGCAATTACTTTCCTCCCCCTCAACCCCCTGATTTCATTGATGTTTTTGGATGAAAAATATTTTGAAAAAGTTTTAATTTTAACGAACAGAAGAACCTTCTATCAGAGACAAATTCACGAAATTCGCTCCGTAAAATCCGAGAAACAGAGTCATTTCACCGGCGAAACGGCTACCATCACCGGGAACATCGATCCTTTAACAGTGAAACAACCGAAATGACCGGTCACGACCAACGCGTCATGGTGAGTCATCCAGCCTGACCAGTAACGGCGGCCGGTTTCACAGGAAAATTGCCCACCTTCACCGGTAAAGGTGGCCGTTTTACGATGACTCGACCGCCTTTCCCGGCGACTGTGGCCGTTTCACGGTAAATCGACGGCCTATCCCGGTAACGGTGATCGATTTACAATAAAAAATCCGAACTCACCCGGTCACGACGTCTACTTCACGGTGAATCGGTTCATTATTCCCAGTAAAGCTGCCCGTTTTACGGTGTGCGCGTCACCCCGACCGATCAAAGCTCCAGAGGAGCGGCATGTTTATAGAAACAGCAATTAACATGGAACCCAAGCTCCATAGGAGCGGCATAAGTGATCCGTAGTTGATTGCACAGACAGACATGCCGCGCTGCTGGCGCTGGGGATGCACCGCTTATGCAGTTTGGGCCAAGTGACGAAGCCACTGAAAAACGCGATGTAATTAAGGGTGAAAATCCGCCCATGTGATAGCCGTGGATTTTCAACCCACGGTAGAACGAGGAATGCAAGGGACAAGGCCACACCTTTTGATCCGGGAAAGTAAAGGGTTGTTAATGAACTACTGCACGCATCACAGACGCGGTTAAAGACTTCCCGCCAATCTCCTCGGGGAATCCGTCAGGGAATTTTTACACCTTTAGCTACATCGACGCTTATTTCCGCAGCGGTCTTTGACTGTTGCGCCGTAGTGACCATCGCTTGGAGAGCTCGCGTGACCGATCCGGCAAAATAATACTCCTCCAGGTCTCGAAGAGCGGCTTCCAACGGATAGACATTTACAGAATTTGTCATTCGTTGAGCGATTCTGGCTTCTTGAATCTTTCGTTGAGCTTGCATTTGCAGTTGAAGTGTTTGAATCGTCTGATCTTTAAATACATTTTTATCAAGAGTGGCATTCGCTCCTAAAACGCCTGTTGCGATGCCAGACAGAATAGTCTTAGTCGCGGCACCTCCTACGGCAGTTGACGCTGTCGTTAATCCAAGTGCGGTCAGATCAGCGACAGTATCTTTTATGGTTTTCAAATCGCGCAACGACCACTCGTAAGTGTTGTAACTCGAATCCATCACTCCCATCACTTCTTCAATGATGGCATTCCGAATTGCCACCTGATTAGTGCCAGCGCTTGCATACTCCGTTCGAAAGTAGTTCCCAGCATTCGCGTTCGTGTAGTCAAATCGTAGATGTTTGAGTGACAAAGGTTGGATAGGCTTCGAGGCACCGTAGCGAACAGCGTTGCATCCGGTCACCAGAAACAACAACGGGAGGAGGAGTAATCCTAAGTTTTTATAACGCATTTCTAAATACAATGGAATTTGTTGTCTACAGCAATTACAAAATAAAAAGGAGCTTCAGCATGGGCTATCTTGGGCAGTGTCAGATACGCCCCTTCAGCATTCGAGCCCAAGCACGTCGGGATATTCACGCGACGCAAAACGGCTATTTCTACGCCGTCGAAACAACAACCAATTTAAACACTGGCGCATGGAGTTCTTTGCCCGTGCCCCTCGGCGATGGCACTCTTCATGTAAAGATAAGCTACCTTCAATCCGGCAGTGACTGAGATTGAAAGACAGGAAAGTTTTTTATTGATGGGGAGTTGGGAATTGCGGCTGCTCCAGCGGCGGGCCATGAGCGTACCTTTTCTGAATATATTGCCAGATTCAGTGATAGACCTCACTATCCGGCCTGTTTATGAATCACTATCGTTTGATTATGCGAAAAGTATCTCTTCTCTTCCTGCTATTGGTTGCCTGTTCCATGAGTTTCGTTGCTTCAGCCGCCACGCCACGCATCGAGACTCAAATCAATACCTTGATGAAAACAGTTCAGGGCAAACGAGTCGGGATGTTGTGCAATCCCAGCAGCGTGGACGCGGAATTTCGTTTGTTGGCCGATCGGTTGCATGCCAATCCGGATGTGAAGCTGGTCTGCTTTTTCGCACCCGAACATGGCTTGCGTGGCGATGCCCAGGCCGGTGATAAAGTGATCGATTACACCGACGAAATTACCGGGCTTCCGGTCTATTCACTTTACGGCAGCCGTCGCGTTCCGACTCCTGAGCAGTTGGAAACCATTGACGTGCTGGTTTGCGACAAGCAGGAGGTGGGTGTGCGCTTCTACACCTACATCTGGACGGTGGTGGGTGCCACCGAAGCCGCTGCACGCGCCAACAAGGAAGTGGTTATCTTCGATCGGCCGAATCCCCTTGGCCTCAAAAAAGCTGAGGGTGCACCGAATCGCGTGGATGGCGGTCTCGTGGGACCACTCTGGGCAGGGCAACCTTTTGGTGTTCCGACGCGGCATGGGATGACGCTGGGTGAAATCTCCACATTCGTAAACGAAGCCTGGGCAACCAACAAAGCAAAGCTCACCGTGATCCAGATCCCGGGCTACAAGCGCTCCATGACTTTTGCCGAGACCGGCTATCCGTGGGTGATGCCATCGCCGAACATGCCTACCCTGGAAACCGTGGCGGTTTATCCCGGCACCTGTGTGTTCGAAGGTTCAAACCTGAGCGAAGGACGGGGTACCACGCGGCCGTTTGAATTCATCGGTGCGCCTTTTGTAAACCCAGCCAAAGTTGCCGCAAGCCTGAACGCCGCCGGGTTGCCTGGAGTGCGTTTTCGTGAAGCGTGGTTTATCCCAACATTCAGCAAGCACTCCGGCAAACGTTGCGGCGGTGTGCAATTGCACGTTACCGATCCTGACAAATTCGATGCAGTCCGAACCGGCCTCGTGATGCTCAAGACCTTCTGCGAGATGTATCCGAACGATGTAAAAGTCACCTCCTTTGCCTCACGCCTTATGGGTGTTCGCAATCTGCACGAACGCATCTGGACTGAAGAGGTGGACACATTGGTATCCGAATGGCAGGGCGACCTGAAGAAATTCGAGAAGATGCGCAAACCGTATTTGCTCTATAAGTGAGCAACACCCTAAGAGCTTGTCTGAAAATGGGTGGAACGGGCTACCAGTCCGTGGCGGCGGGCATGCCGCAAAGCGGCAAATCGACTCTATAGTTCTGTTTTTCTAGCCCGCCGAGTCCATGGAGCGCACACAAATTGGTGCGCGTCGGATGCTCGAACAGTCGGTGGCAGGTTGCCACCGACAACGGGCTGGTAGCCCGTTCCACCCATTTTCAGACAGGCTCTAAGTCTGCGGACCACCTACAGGTGAATGTTTTTCTGCTGAAATATCTGTGTTCATCTGTGTCTATCTGTGGTTTCCCTTCTTCCTTTGTCTTTCAACTGCTGGATTTAAGTTCGATCCAGAATCGGCTTCCCTGATTTACCTGTGATTCCACCCCGAAGCTGCCGCCCATCCGTTCCATTCCTTTGGCAACGACCGCCAGACCTATGCCAGTTCCACCGTAATGATGGGAGCCCCGCTGGAATAACTTGAAGATGCGTAATTGTTCCTCCGGGGCGATGCCGATCCCATTATCCTCCACCCAGATTCTGACTCGTTCCCCTTTTTGTTCCGACCAGATACGGATATCCGGTGTTCGTTCTTCAGGGACAAATTTTATAGCGTTACCGAACAGATTGGCGAAGCACTGGGCCAATAAGGCGGGATGTCCCTGGACGGTCGGCAATTCAGTGACGAGATGGAAATAGCCACGTTGCTCGGGCGGGAATTCACCCAGCAATTCGTTCACCACCTGTTTCAGGGTAACATTCTCGATCTTAAACTCTGCCCTCGAGGCCTGACTGTAGGCCAGGACATCGCGAACCAGATTTTCCATGCGCTCCGCCGCGAAGGAAATCCGACGGAGATAATCCTGGCCAACGTCATCAAGTTTTCCGCCATAATCCTGCTGGAGCGCTTCGGACAACCCGCTGATGGCGCGCAATGGCGCGCGTAAGTCGTGCGCGATGGAATGAGAAAAAATTTCCAGCGATTGATTGATCTCACGCAACTCCGCTTCCGCGGCACATCGCGTCACCATTTCTTTTCTGATCAGGTAGTTCCAAATAACGAAGATGCCGGCCAAAGCGGCGGCCCCCACCACCACATAAGCGAGTCGCTTTTTCAATAAGGCCACTCGTCGCCCTCCCTGCAGGGTGAACAACAGATGGTTGCCCGTGATTGCGTCCAATTCCTTTTGCGAAATGGTTGCCAGGGCCTGGTTTAAAATATCCACCAACACTGGGTAATCGCGGCGCACGGCCAGTCGTTGAGGAAATTCAAATTCCGGGATTACCCCTGAGATGCCGAGTCTTACTTGGGGATGATCATTCATGTATTGAGTCGTCGCGTACAGATCGGCAACGGCGGCGTCAGCTTTGCCGCGAGTCACCGCCTCGAAACACTCCGTTTGGGTGTCGAACCAAACGACGGACGCTGTTGGAAAACGATTGGTGAACGCAATGCTAATGAGGTGTTTTCGAGGTTGAGCAACGATGGCATTGCTCAAGAGCGAAAGATGCAAAAATCGAAGATCCCCGCCTCTTGCGACGATCACGGAACTGGACTTTGTGTAGGGCGTTGTGAAAAGGAATACTTTTTCCCGGTCGGCACTTTGCACCGTGCTGGTTGTTAGATCCACCTTGCCCTGCTTCGCCATTCTCCATATTTCCTCCCATGGAGGAGCACCGGGAATGAGTTCAAACCTCAGCCCGGTCCGCTGAGAAATAATTTCAAGGACATCAACATCAATGCCTGCCCCTTTTCCATCGGGCGTAAAGTAAGAGAAAGGAGCCCATTCGGGAGTGATGCCCACCCGGATTGGAGTATGATCCGTGATAAACTTTCGCTGCTCCTCCGACAATTGAATCCGCGGATCGGGTTCAAGAGCAGCCAACAACTCTCCGGCAGAGAGCCAAAGTCCAACTACAATAACCAGCAGTCCCACACGCATATATTCCCAGCATTAGCCTCCCACTCCTGCGCCCGGCAACCAATCGTGAAAAGTCGCAAACAGGAACCAGTATCTCCACTAGCCTGACAGCCGGATACAGCGAGTCCGACGAGCAAGGCACAGTGTAAATCACAAAGTTTGACGCCTTGGTAAATGATCCCCACCCACAAAGTTATTGGCTTCTCGCGCTATCCGTTACCGAGCTCGAGTTTCGGCGGCGTATTCGTTCCAGAGACGGTCGATCTCGGTGGCGTCCAGTTCGCCATCGAACACGATGAAACGATAACGGGAAATGTAGGGCTTGCCGGGTTCGATGGACCAATCGCCGAGTTGAGAGGGTGCATAACAGAAGAAGGGTTCTTTGGGATGGACGCGGATCGGTTGCGGCGCACGGAAATTTTTCGGATGACAGAGTATGGCGATGCCGACCGTCTCCTTGTTCACTTCACCACTCAGGCGGCACCAACGCGCACGAGTTTCGTTGGCTTTGACGCGGTCGGTATCGCCTTCGGATGTGAGGACGCGCAGTGATTTAACACCATTCCATTGTTCGTGTCCGCGGAAACCGAGTCCGCCATAGTGATATTTCGGCAGGATCAACGGTTCCTCCGTGGCGCAATGCTGGGTGGAGGTCAGGTCGAACATGCGATAAGTCGTGTTGGGCCTGGCAGGGTAACCGGTCACTTCCCAGAATTCCGTCAACGCAGTTTTTGGTTCCGGGGCAAGCAGATCGACGTAGCGATGCTCGGTTTTGAAACTGGCTTTGGATCCGTCCGTTGAGGAACGATGGTTCCGAACGAATTCCACGGTTCCCTTTTTCGATCCCATGTTCCAGAAGTCCGGCTTCCGATTTTCGAAACGGGTGTTGGTCCATGCGAACCAGATGCCGTGATGATGGATATGGTTGGTCGGATAATCATCGGTAATCGCAATGCCGCGCGGTGTTACCACCGGATGAATGTAACCGCCGCGTCGAAAAGCGGGATCGATGCCGGGTCGAGGCAGTTCAGTCGGTTTGTCGTTATAGGTGAGGAAGGGTTGTCCCTCCGCTGTGATGCGAACGATGCTGGTGTTTCCGGTTGTCAGCTTTTCCACATTGATCGGAGCGGAAGAAATTGGGCCTGCGCAACCGGTGAGAACGGCCAGCAGGAAGAGAATGGCAAATGGCATGCGGTTATTCGCGTCTCGCGGGCCGGGGACGTCAAGAAAAAGATGGCTCATCCGGAGTCCCCTCCGGAGTCCCATGGTTCCATGCAGTTGCTTTCAGCAGCGGTTTCGATACCAAGATGCGTGGCGAACAACATTGGTTTACAACTTCTCGCGCTTCGTTCTGATGGGCGTTGCTGCGCCTGGACGCCCGTTGGTCTCCGTTTCGCGAAAGATACGTTGGTGAATTTATTTTGTAAGACGCCGCAATCTGTCAATCTGCTTGCCGCCATGAAACCCCAAATAGACTCCATGGCGTTGCTTTTGAAATGAAGTCGTTCGTTGCGGCGATCGTATCACTGATCGTTCTCGGGCAGAGCTTGTTTGCGGCGCCAGAGCGGGAACGCATCGCGCTCGATGGCCAATGGGCATTCACCTACACGCGTTCTTCGGCTAACGAGATTCCCGTCCCTCCACCGGCGACCGCGTTTGAATCAACCATTCAACTTCCGGGTTGGTGGGACGATCAGTTGGAACGCTTTCGCGGGGCTTCATGGTTTGCGGATGCGGAGTTTCTTAAGGCGCAGGGACCGATCCATTATCTCGCAGGGATCGGATGGCATCGGAAAGACTTCCTTGCTCCACGCGAGTGGGAGGGTCGGACGGTGACGCTGACTGTCGGGCGGGCAATCACGGTGGTGAATGTCTGGCTCAATGGCCGCCACCTGGGCCGCTATGATTACGGAGTTTATACCCCTTTCGAGTTGGACCTCACCCGGCACCTTAAGCTCGGCGAGCGGAACGAGATTCTAATCGCCGTGGATAATACGAAAGGCTTTGCCGGAGGCTGGGCGCACCTGGGCAATGTGGGCCGGGCCAGTGGAATCACTCAGCCAGTCACGCTGGAGATCGCGGCGGGCGGCGGGCGCATCTCCGATCTTTTCATCGAGCCCGGCCAGGATTTGAAAGAGGTGCGTTGGAACGTCGAATTGGAAGCAAACCGGGTCGAAGGATCGCGACTCGAGTGGGAGATCTGGGATACCGACGGACAACATCGGCTCGCCCAAGGTGCAACGAATCTCCCCGCGTTTTCCGAAAAGACCGCATGGACCTGGCAGGCGCGGGCCAACGAAATCAAACCGTGGAGTGATCGTGAGCCTAATCTTTATGTGACGCGGTTGCGTTGGGTGACATCGGATGGCGCCGTTCTCGATACCCACGAGCAACGTTTCGGATTGCGACGTTACACGCTGCGCGGCCGGGAGCTGCTTCTGAACGGGATCCCCATCTACCTGCGGGGAAGCTTCGGGCATTATTATTTTCCGGAGCACACCACTCCGCCGACCGAAAAGAAGTATTGGCTGGAGGTATTGCAAAAGGTCAAAAGCCTCGGTTTCAACTTCGTTAATTTCGCCGCGCAGGTCGCTCCGGTGGAGATGCTGGAAGCAGCCGATGAACTCGGCATCATCCTTCAGTGCGGCGATCATCACACGGTTTTGGCCGAGCACACGGAACATTACGAGGAGGTTTGGAAACCAATCGTTCGATGGACGCGCCGGCATCCGAGCATGGCGATCTACGGATTCGGCGGAGAGCGCAACTATTACGAAGGGATCATTGAGCAGTATCAAAAGCAGCACGATCTGATCAAACGCCTTTATTCGGAAGCACTGGTGATGCCGCAGCAGGCGATTCGCGGCATTGATTATTCCTTCGATCCGCAAGGCCGAACCGAGCTCACCAGAACTCCTTTTCCCCATCATGCCGAGCGGCTTGAGCGCTACACGCGCGCGGCCGATCTGTTCGGCCATTATTCCTCGCGCTCCTTCAGCTACACCTATGACGAACCGCCCCATTGGCGGGAGATGGATGATCGCTTTCGCCTCTACGCCAAGCCGATCGTTCATCATGAACTTTTCATGGGAGCAAGCTATTTGAGTCCGGAGAACGCGCGGCATTACACCGGACGGACACCTCCCTATCTTTACGAAGACCTTGCGCAACGATTGAAGGAGGCGGGGCTTTCCGACAAGTGGCCGATCTATTTCCGCAACAGCGCGCTGCTCCAGCAGATTTGTTTGAAATACAACATCGAGAAGGTGCGAAAAAGCCATGAACTCGCCGGGTTTGAATTGTTGGCTCTCTACGACATGCATTTCGTGCCTCATTACACGGTCGGTTTGCTCGATGAGTTCATGCGGTTCAAAGCCGACATGAACGAACGGGACGTTTTGCGTTACAACGGCGAGAGTGTCCTGCTGATTGATTATGACGACGACGCCAGTCTCAACCGGGCGTTTTACGAGGGAACCCGGTTTGAAGCGGATGCCTTCTTTTCGTTCTGGGGGAGCGAGGATTTCGGTGGCGGAACGTTCGAATGGATTTTGACGCACCACGACAAGGCGCTTGCACGAGGAGCTTTTCCGGTCGGCCCAAATGAAACCGGGCGTGTGCTCAAGCTCGCTCGGATTGCCCTTGAGTGGCCGAAGGTGGACGCGACCACGAAGATGAATCTCCGCTTTCGCCTGACCGGCGGCACGAAAGAGATTACCAACGACTGGGACTTCTGGGTTTTCCCGCAATCGCCTGCTCCCGAGCTGAAGGCGGCGGTGGATGCCGGGCTGGAGCCGGTTCTTTCGCAACGCTACACCGGGCTCCGTTCCGGCGCAGGATTGGCTGGACACCGTCTCGCCGTTGTATCGCGGATTGGCGCCGCGGAGCTGGAACATCTTAACGGTGGTGGCGACGTGGTGTTGCTGGGTACCGAACCGTTGCTGACACACACCGGTTACGATTACTTCCGCCCCGGATTGGGCGCGCGCGGGCACCACAACGTTGGTTCGGTCCTCACCGATCACCCAATTTTCAAAAGCCTGCCGCACGAGGGATGGGGCGATTGGCATTTCTATTCCATTCTGAATGGAGCGGCCCCGTTCCTCATTGATGAAGAGAAAATGGGCGGGTTCGACCCGATCATCGAAATCATCAGTTCCGCCGCGGACATCCGTAAACAGGCGGTCATTTTTGAACGTCGAGTCGGCGCGGGACGGCTTCTCGTTTCGAGTTCGGTCATCAATCTTGACAACCCCGCGAGTGTGGCTTTGCTCGACGGCATTTTCAGCTATGTGGGAAGCCCCGCGTTCAAGCCTGCCCTCAGCATGAATGCCGATGTCCTGTTCCAGAATATCGCCGAGCCTGATGTCGCCGGCTCTGACAACCTGCTGGCTGATCTGGAAAACTGGAAACCGTATGGCGACGGATTCGAATACGATCGGAGCACCTTCCATCGTGGAGTCGGCTCGATTCGCTTCGGCATAACGACCGAAGAACTGACCGCCCATCCCGGCCAATACGTGGGGGCCGTGGCTCCGACCATCACGATGACGGAAACCCCGGAGACGATGCGAATTTCGGCCTGGTACAAAACCGATGGCGTGAGCGGAGAGGCGGGGCGCGACCTTCTTTTCGTAGCCGACCTGAAAATGGCCGACGGCAGTTCGCGCAAGGTGCGGCTCCCGTTGCAAACCTGGACAAGCGATTGGCAGAATGTTCAGACAACCTGGAAGCAGGAGGGAGAGATTCGCTCCATCCGGTTCCATGCCGGCATGGCGAACAAGACCGGCACCGTTTGGATTGATCAGGTGTATCTCGGACGCGCCGATGGCGGACGATCGTTGGCAGAATTCCGCGAGGACGAGGTCTGGACCAACCAACCTGTCACACTAAAATTCGACCAGGACGTTTTGCATCGCATCGAAAACGGACCGTGGGAACGAGCGCCTTCCGCAACGATTTCACGCGAGGGAATCACCCGGGTTGCCACTCGCGACGGCACCGGCGCCGAGGAGGTGAAAACGATCCGCATTGATGCGGCAGCGCCTGTGCTTGAGTTGGCAGCGCAGCCGCCGTTGGATCAGGCTGGAGGGGATTACACGGCGCGTCGGGGAACGTATTTCCAGTTCATCGGCCGGGACCGTCGGTCCGGTGTTGCACGAATTGAATACCAGGTCAATTCCGGTGAGTATCGGCTTTACACCGGTCCATTTACGCTGCCAAAGGGACGCCATACGTTAGCGGCCCGCGTCACCGATCGGGCTGGAAACATCAATACCGTTATCTCCGGCGAAATGGTGACTGGCGGAGAAACGACAGCACTGATTGTGACGGTTGAATAGTTCTTCCTAAAATTAAGTGGATAAATCGGATAGACAGGCAGAAGCCCTATCATGCCTGGGTGCGGCTTTTGGTTCGCCATCTTCAGTTGTCGAACAGCGGCGAACCAAGTGTCTGTTGTATAATTGAGCCGATGAACGCGGATTTCCAAGTCTTCTGGAAGGTATCTCACTTTTTACACTAACCCAGGTTGAGTTTGGTTTGAGTCATTGGATTGCTGCGCATCATAGATGGGGAGACATCCTGCCGATCTCCCTGATTCATCAGATGGATAAATCGCTCTTGTGATTCAATCCTCAACATGCGAACCATTCAGTTCACACCAAAAAACTTGTTTCAATAGTGATGACTGCCCCCTTTTCAAACCAACGGACTTAGGCTTTTCGAAAGTCCAAAGAGACGATGAAGCAAATTCGAACAAAGCGGTGGAGAACAACGGCTGCTCCGCGTTTGGAGATTGTATGTTCCCGGTTTTTTTTGAGAGTTTCCATTCGAGTCGGCGCGGCGGGTTCACAGCAGCCGTGACTATATATTACGTTGACTGATTCTGCTGAAAACTTAGGTTCGAAAACCAACTTGCAAAAAGACCATCAAAAATGTCTCGCGAGGAAAACAAATCGATCCTGGGACAATCTTTATCGTATAAAATTTTGCATGGTTTTCACGCGCAAGCCGTCTTTCCAAAAGCAGGGAGTTTTTCAGCAGAATCTTGACTAACCCAACACCCTTGATACAGCTATCTTGACGCAAGGTGAAGCCGCAACCAAGGTTGGCTTCCGTTTGCGAACTGTTGCTTTATGAAAATATGGTCGTTCTCGGGTTCTCTGCTCACTCCTTTTAAGAAATCCATTGCCCCAGCCGTGCTCGGCGCGTTGTTACTGCTGTGCGTTGGCGAATCGCCGGCCGCATCGGGCGGTTTAGATCTGTCATTTGACCCATCCTTCGGCGTGAACGGAGCAGTTTCCAGTGTTATTCCGCAAATGGACGGCAAAATCCTCCTTGCAGGTGAGTTCACTATTGTGCGCGGTGGGGTGCGAAGTCGAATCGCCCGAATCAACGCGGATGGAACATTGGATCCCACATTCGATCCTGGTTCTGGAGCAAACGATTCTGTGTCTTTCATGATTGAGCAACCGGATGGCAAGTTGCTGATAGGAGGGAATTTCACTTCGATCAATGGAGTCAACCGAAACCGACTCGCGCGGTTAAATCCCGACGGTAGCCTGGATTCTTCATTTAATCCCGATCCTGAGACGGGGGCGATTGCTACGCTCTCCTCTTTGGCTCTGCAGGCGGACGGGAAGGTGTTACTTGGCGGAACCATTACGAATTCCGTGTTCCAACCACCGAGCCGCATCCTTCGATTGCATGGAGATGGAAGCTGGGATGACACGTTCTCGGCGAATGCTTCCGGCCAAATCAACGCCATTGTCCTGCAGCCTAATGGCAAATTGTTAGTCGGAGGCTCCTTCAGCAGCATCAATGGTATTGGCCGGAGTGGTATCGCACGGTTGAATTCCAACGGGAGTCTGGACACAGGGTTTGCGGTTACAGGAATCGACTTTTTTTGGGGGAGCCTTCAAAAAGTGTATTGTCTAGACCTTCAAACAAACGGCAAGGTGCTGATCGGGGCGAGTTTCTATAGAAGTGGTCTCTGGGTGACACGGCACGAAATTGTCCGTTTGAACAGTGATGGAAGTTTGGACGTTTCGTTCGATTCAGGTATGGGGCCGGATTACGATGGGCTGTCCTCCCAAGCTTCCTTCACGTTTATCGAATCGCAACAAGATGGCAAAATACTCTTTGGGGGGCATTTCGACAGGATGAACGCGACGAACCGGCTCAATGTTGCAAGGTTGAACGCTGATGGCAGGTTGGATCTAACCTTCGATCCGGGTTCCAGTGCGCCAGGAGACCTTCGGTGTGCTGCCGTTCAAAGTGATGGCAACGTATTGTTGGGAGGAAACTTCCGCACTTCCATTTCCGGACGACAACCAAATCACCTTTTGCGACTAGACGCTACCGGGAGTGTGGACAGCCCATTTGTCCCGACGATTCAAGCTGCAATCGCTCCTGACGTTTCTTCTATGGTTTTACAGCCTGACGGCAAGGTGCTGCTTGGCTCGGCTAGATTCTTTGGTGGCTTTCAATGGGATTGGGCTGGGATCTCACGTTTAAATTGGGATGGAAGTTGGGACAGCACATTTGATCCTGGCAGTGGGCCGAATTTCCCTGTCATGAGTGTTGCTTTGCAAAATGATGGAAGGGTGCTGCTCGGAGGAGCATTCACTGCTGTCGATGGCACCAACCGAAACCGCATTGCGCGCCTCAATTCGGATGGGAGCTTGGACGATTCTTTTCAATCAAATCCAGATAGCCTTGTCCGATCTGTGACTGTGCAACCAGACGGCAAGGTTCTGGTCGGAGGGCCTTTTTCCTCGATCAATGGAACCAATCGGAAAGGCATTGCGCGACTACATTCAGACGGAAGTTTGGATGAGACATTCGATCCGGGGACTGGTGTAATCGGCCAGGTTTATTGCATCGTTCTGCAACCGGACGGTAAGGTGCTATTAGGAGGTGATTTCGGAGACGTTAACGGGATGGGGTGGCTTCGCGTCGCGCGGTTGAACCAGGATGGAAGCGTGGACACTTCATTCGACCCGGGCACTGGTGTCAGTGATGTCGTTCGCTCCATCGCCCTTCAACCGGATGGAAAATTGCTTCTTGGTGGAAGGTTCTCATTGGTCAATGGCACGACCCGGAACGGCATCGCCAGGCTGAATCCAGAAGGTAGCCTCGATACGACGTTCGACCCGGGCACCGGAGTGGCGCCGTCAATGAGCGAAGTACATTCTGTGTCGCTTCAAAAAGATGGCAAGGTGATGCTTGGCGGGAGTTTTTCCAGTGTGAACGGGAAAAGTCTTAACGGAATTGCGCGATTGAACACGGATGGAACTCTGGACAGCGCATTTGATCCGGGAGGGGGAGTGACCGGAATTATTTATTCTGGAGTCAGCACAGTATTTGCAATCGCCGTCCAACCGAACGGTAGAATTATCATAGGCGGAAATTTCAAGAACGCCGACGGCGTTGCGCGCGAGCGGGTCGCGCGATTGCTGGGTGATAGTCCAGCCCTGGTTTCCGCTCCCGTAAAAGAAAACGGAGATTTGGTGTGTCAGTTCCGTGGGATCTTCGGATTGACCTACACACTCGAATACCGGAAGAGCCTTTCCTCCGGAACCTGGCAGAAACTGCTGAACTTGACCGCACCTGAGACTGACCTGGGTTTAGGCGCTGGCGTATTTGAATTCCGCGATCCCATCCCAGCGTCGGGAATGCGGTATTATCGTGTAGTTGATCCAGCCTATTGAGTTCTGTCGTTCGACGACAGCTCCCTTCCTCAATCTCGAGAGATGGTCTCCTTTGAGGATAATTAAAGCCTGTCCGCAGACGGATATTTCCTTGGTGGAGGGTTGGCGAGTTTCGGACCGGCCTCCGGGCGGAGTGGTTTTGGACGGGGCGGATTCGTTCCTGTTTCCGGGGAACGGGGTCTGAATCCGCGTGGATCAGATTTGTTTGCGCGGAAACGGGAGCATTCCCGCGGGTATCTCAATGGACCTCGGTCGTTCCCTGGCTTACGATTGGAAACATCACAAAATAGTGGGGGCAGGGAAGCAACTGGGAGGCTGCGCCGTGACTACCGCAAGCCGTGGAAACATCCAGCATACTAAAAAGGTGTCCTGAATGGCACTTGCCTGGACAGCTTTGAAAACTCTCGTCTTACATTGCTACGGTTTCTCTCTTAATCTTACTCATAATCTCAGGAAAACCGATTAAGTTCTTGCTGGCTCACGCAAATGTAGGCTTTTGAAATCAGGGGACCACGCGCACGGGCAGGCCGACCCAAACCAATTTCGCAAGATAATCGGCGTTCCAGTTCGCCAACCGAAAGCAGCCGTGCGATTCCGTACGACCGACTTGTTCGGGATTCGGTGTACCGTGTATCCCGTAGCCTGGCTTATCGAGACCCACCCACGCGCTACCGACTGGATTGTTTGGGCCGGGGGGCAGGATGAGTTTCCCCCCCAAATTCCGCGCTTCTTCGGATTCAGGAAAAACTTCCGGGTTAAAGGTGTAGTCAGGGGCGGTCGCCACCGTGGTCACATGCAGCTCCCCGACGGGCCGTTTATCGAATCGCGCGGCGATACTGCATGGAAAATGCGCGAGCAAATTGGTTTCGGCATCGAACGCTTCCAGGTGTTTTTTCGCCAGGTTGATGATGAGAAACGCTGCCTTCGTCGGTGCCTTTGGATAATCGGCCTTCGGCATCGAGACTTCTGTGCCGACAACCACGTTCGACCAGTTTACGGTGGGATTGAGTCGACGAATCAGGTTTGGCGAAGCGTGACCCCGTTCGGCGAGCAGTTCGAGGATGTTTTCGAAATCGAGTGCTGTCTGTTGTGATTTTCCGAGCCACGTTTTAGAGACCGGTTGCAGACGCGAGAGATCGTTGATGTTGACGATGTAAGTCGTGAGGGGCGCGCTCATGAGCGCGAGTGTGGCGCGAGTTGCCATATCGAGCTCACCTGTCGCGGGCACTCCGGACTTATTTTGGAAAGCAGCCAGGGCAGCGCGCGTTTGGGAACCAATCGCCCCATCGATGGAGCCGGGAGAAATTCCGAATTGCGATAGTGCGATTTGCGCTTCGAGAATATCACGCGGTGGACGGGGGTAATCTCCAGATGGGAATGGCGCGGGAGATGGTGTCGACGTTTTGACCACAGTCGGCAACGGTGTTGCAGCGAGTGGCAAGATCGGCTTTGGAGCGGGTTGCGCAGGTGCATTGGTCATCGGCGTTTGAACCGTGAGAGGTGCATTTGGCTCTTCCGTCGAATTATGGGAGGACCACCAGAACCAAATGCCCACGGCGCACAGGATGAGCACGAGCCACCAAAAAGAATTCTCATTCCCCTGGCGACCAACTGAACGGGCTTTGCGTCCTCGTGACAAGGGGGGATTGAAACAGAATCGGGGACGGCTTTCCAGTCAGGATGCAAAAGGATCCTGTCCTCAGTATTTACACAACATAGATTGGAAATCAGTAACCCTGACTCAAATTGGAAACACCTCGCACGGTCCAACAAATCTTCCACCCTCCAACCCACCGCCTTTAACTCTTCCTCCAAAATACGCAGCGCTTTCTCTTCGGTTGTTTCCCGGAAAGAAACGAACTTGAGTTAACTCGCCGTCTTTCATGGCCGAGTGATGGGCGCCGATGCTGGAGACGGTGAGGTTCAAGGCCATGACAACGTTGATCAGAGGATAAAACGGTTGGTTATTCCCGGCTCAAGCGATAGAAGCGCGATGCGTTGGTGGGGTTGATTGAGTGAGTATAGTTGTTCCCTTGAAATAACTTGGGCTGTGCGATGCGTTGCCAGGGCGAATCGGGTAAAAACGCATCCCTGGCTTCAAGCACGTGAGCGGGGTAATAGGGTGCCCACGTCAGAGTGGTTCCGCCGGGTCCGGTGTTGAAGCGGAGTATGGGTGAAACGTGAGTGGCGGATAATTCCAAATCGAAACTGGCGTCGTCGCTTTGAGGACTGAACTGATGTAGTTCGACGGCGACAAGGTTTGTTCCGGCGAGCAGGTTGGTGGGCGAAAGTGTGACCGAGAAAAAGGCTCTTTCGTTCGAGCCAGTGACGTCGGTTAAGGCGAGGGTAGTGTAGGTCACCGTTCCGGCAGGCAGATTACTGCGAAAGACCTCTTGACCATTCAAATAAACTACAGCCCCGTCATCGCGGCGGAGTCGCAACGTGAGGGAACTGAACGCGGCAGGGTCGATCACTTTGAACTGCCTGCGAAAATAGGTTGTGATGAAGCGAGCGCCAGCCGGACCGGATTGCACGACGGTTTTTTCGTCTCCATCGCCATAACCGAATTCACCCTGGCCAAGCCGCCAGGTAATGTCGTTGAAATTGGTTTGCCGCCAGGCCGTACCTTGGTCGGACCCGTTGTCGAGATACCGCCAAATGCCGCGGGTTGGCACGAGAAGCGCGACATCAGAGTTGGTCTGGCGTCTCAAGTCCGCGCGCATCAACACCACCGTGTAAGGATTCCAGGTGGACATCGTAAAATAAATGCGCGTGAATCCGTTGCTCCCTTCCGCCATATCTTTGAAGAGATAGGGGCCGTATTCGCCGCCCCATGTGTTTTGGTGACCGGTGTCATGGACGCTGTCGCAGTTCGCAAAACTCCAGCTTGTATGTATGAAGTTGCAGTAGCCGCCATCCGTCCATGGCTCAAAAAGAACCTGTGGATCACTCCATGGTCCCCACGGCGTTGGCGCGGTGCGGAAATTAATGCCACGCGGATAGTCGGAATTGTAGAGCATGAGCCAGCGCCCGAGAAAGTGATTGTAAGCGACAGAAAATTCTCCCACGCCAGAGTTATCGAACAATGGCGCGGCGTTGGTTTCAGCAACCGACCAGAGCGGAGCGCCGGTGTCATTAAGCCCAGCAAAAAAAAGGAGAGAGGAAGCAGATTCGATACTGCCGGCAGATTGAAATGCGAGGCGCACATTGCTGTCGCGATAATTGCCCGCCCCAAACAGATACAAGCTTTCACCGGAATTATGGGGTGATCCCGGCCAATCTTCCGCCGCCGCTTTAACCACACTCACATTGATGAAGTGGCGGGTGGAAAGTGTATAAAGTTGCGTAAAAGTTTGGCCATCGTCTTCCGACACAGCGAGCACGGAACGGCCCATTGTTTTGAGGGCCGAATGATCCGTGGTGTGATAGACGTACATGTTATTGCTGATGCTCACACCGTCGGCTGGAACTTCATAGGAGCCTTGGGTGATGCCCGGGATCGTGAGGGGTCGCCACACTCCGCTGGCATTGGTCAGGAATGTCAACGCCAAGCCGTCGGCGAGGTTTGTATCTGTTGAATAGGCGATACTGTCGCGCGAACCTGCCAGGCCGCCTTCGGTGTCGCCGAACAAAAGATAAGTGCGGCCTTTGTGAGTGAACGGCACGCCCAGGTCAGTGCCGGCAAGTTGATATCTGGTTTGCGTCAGGTTCTCTGTCGGTTGCCCCCTGTGCTTGTCGAAATCTCCGGTCAACTGAGAAATTTTTTGTGCTGAACCGGCAACATAGACAATTTCCGGCACCGCAGTGGGGATCACCGAAGCCACGTTTAGATTTGCCGCGACAGGATTCACTTCAACCACACCACACAAGGGCGCGCCATTGAGATTGGTCAAATTGGGATTCAAATCGTTCCATTTTCCGGAGTAAAGATCGCCTGGATACCAGATGTGAACGGCTTGCTCGCTTGCACCGGGCTCTACAGGAGACCAATTGCTGTAAGTGGAAGCCTCGCCATTTATCCAAACAAACTCGCCTCGACGCGTTTCACGATTGGCGCTGTTGATGGTTCGATTGGCGTCATACAAGCCGATCCACAAATGCCGCTGCACAGCGCCAAAATTGCTGAAGGTGGTGTAAATCCAGTCTTGTTCACTTGCATCGTTTATCGAAGCCAAATGTCCACCGAGCGTTCGCGCTTCGGTTTCCGCCTGCGACCATGTTGATGGCTCAAGCAGGTAATAAATATGGTTGTTCGCAGAGTTGGTAACCGGTCCGGTCAGCACGCCTGCAAAGGAATTGGAAGAAAATGCGGTCAACAGCGTAAAAACACCGACGAACCAAATTATCAGGTAAGGCATGACTGTGGGGTATGGATGTTTGTTCGGGCGGTTCGTGGCCCCTCTGATGTTGGCGCAGGATTCATTCAAAACCAACGACTGACCATTTACGACTTTCAACGATTTAAACCTTATACTGCGGAATCTTCATTAACTCACCATCTTTCATCGCCGAGTGATGCGCGACGATGCCGGAGACGGTAAGGTTCAAGGCCATGACAATGTCGATCAACGGATCGCGATCCTGGAGGATGGCGTTTACAAATTCGTTCGTGAGCTGACCGTGTGAGCCGCCGTGACCGCCGGAGGCAACACCCGGAGGCAGCGCCGGACGCTGGAGGTTGGGCAGATTCTTTTCGAACCCCTCGTAGCGACCGTAGAAGGATCCGCGCTGTCCGCGGATGCGCCCCATTTCTCCACTTAAGCCCGGCGTGTCCCAACTCACCGCCATTCGCGACGTGCCGCCTTCACTGGTGCGAAACAAAGCGATCTCGGTGCCGAACGGGTTCTTGTAAATATTGTTCGCCGGTTGCAGATGCTCGATCACGCTCGGCATTCCAATGCAGGACACTTCAGTGAAACTGCCGCCGGTCACGCAATTGTAATAGGCGTTGGAGTGAGTTGGATAAAGTTGCGGCGGAAGACCGATGCGCCAGCCTTTGTAGGAATCGATCGGTTGTTCCATGTAGTGATAATACTCGCCTTCCGAATAGACGAGTTTGCCGAGGCCGCCCGCCTTGTATATCTCTCGCATGGCGTGCAGGTCTTCATGGTAGGCGGATGTTTCGTACAGCATGTATTTGCGTCCGCTCTTTTTCACAGCCTCGAATAATTGATCGGCTTCTTCCAGCGACCCAAATACAGCCGGCACAGCGCAAGCAACGTGTTTGCCGTGCTTCAACACTTCGAGGCAATGCTTGGTGTGATTGGGCGCATCGGTCGCAACGAAGACCGCTTCGATCTTGTCGTCTTTGACGAGTTCTTCGAGTGAAGGATAGGTCTTTTCACAGCGACAGGCTTTCGCCAGCCCTGCACAACGATCTGGTATGAGGTCGCTCACTGCTACGACTTCGACATTGGGATGATCCTGAAAACCAAATCCCGCTCCGAATCTGCAAACGCCATAACCGACGATGCCGACGCGGATTTTACGATCGCTGACCGGCCTCCAATCCTTGGAAGCATTCGGATCGTCCTTTGCTTGTTCGAATCCCTGGATCGGTTTCTCCGCGGCGTTGGCAGCGTGTTGCAATCCGAGTACAGTCGCACCCGCCAAGGCACCCGATCGCCAGAGGAAGCTGCGACGGGAAAGGTCATATTGATGATCGGAAGTTTTCGCGGTGTTCAAACGAGGCTTTTGCATGGGGAGACACTAGCAAATCGGTGCCAACAGTAAATAGGTTTGGATGGGGAAACAGACATCCAACGTTCACGTCGCCATTGTTGCATAATTGAAAGCCACGCTCCTTTGTCTCGTCCATCGCACTGACACCGGTAGCAACCAGCGATCGCCCACTAAACTTTTAGCCGCTTTCAGGTCGATTGCTACCGGGTGCGAGTTTTGCCAAAACCTAAAACGGCTGGCGCGCTGAAAATGGCTCTTGAGGACACAAGGTAGATACCATGGCCAAATTGCTACCCAAACCGACTCAAGATTGACTATGAATCAGAAATCTGAACTGTGGGTGATCAGTGACTGACCGACGTCCTTCTATCTACTTGTCCGTGATTGCTGTAGTCGCGTTCGTTTTCTTTGCCGATACCGTCTTCTGGCACGTTTTGCCTTTTCGTTCAGAAACCGCAATCATTTATGGCTTCCAGATTTTTTGTCTTGGCTCCCTGTTCTCGCTCCTGTCTCTCGGAATTGCTCTTTTCGCCCTCTTCAAGCATGGCAGGAGTAGTCGGCGATTGGCGATGTGCTTGTGGGCGGTAGGTGTTCTCTTGCCGTATGCTGTTGTTTTCTTCCGGCAGTGGTCACCCAGCTTGCTCTTTAGTGAAACGCTAATTTACCGATCTCCACATGGGCCGTTCACTGGCTCGGCCTGGCCGCTTTCTTTTGCAATCGTGATGTCTCTCTTTTTAGTTTTGCACATCCTTTCCCGATCTTCCCTCTGGAGTATCATTTTTTGGGTTCCACTAGCCGTCGGTTCAATTTTCTGTATCGTTGCGCCGAGCGTTACTTTCTTCTCTTTGTTCAGTAGTGAGAGTCAAGGATTTGAGATGTTCTCAATTGGCATGGTGGTAATGCCGCTTCTTGCCATGCTCGTGACTGGAATCCCTGCATGTTTCGTTGTTTGGCGCATGCGACCGCGTGCCACCTTGCATCGACGGCATTGGATTGCTGCAGGTCTGGCTCTGCCTTTCTGTTTTTTTGTGATTCTGAATTCACCCCGCATTTTTGCATTTCATCTTACAATTCAGACTCAGACCATGGATAAAGTTCCGATTTCCGAAGCGACTCTGCAGAGAATGCACGGCAATGGAGTTATTTCGTTCGGCGAGCCGGTGCGACCAAACGCTGATGGCCAATTTCACGTGACTCTCAACCTACTAGAGAGCTTCACAGGGATTGTCAGGGCTCCCGGCTACACAGATAACCGCATTTCCTTTTTCCCAAAAGCATCAAAGGGTTACTGGTCCTACTACGAATCTCGATTAGACAAAAAATCGAAACAGATCCCCCTGATAAATCCGGGAATACTCGTTCTAGAGTTGAAACCCGAAAAGAACTCCAAATCAACCTCCGCAGACGAACCGCCGTTCCGCCTTTTTTCTACTCCGCAACCGTAAGGCATGAAAAGGATCTGGCCTGCGGACCCGCTCCGGGATTCGGACGTTGAAATCAATCAGGACAATAGGCAGGGTTTATCACAACTCTTACACTTTATGCCACTGCGCTTCGCTGTTTTATTTTTTTGGTCCTTAAGCTTTTGGGTATTAAACGCTCAACAGCCCGGCCCGGGAGACTATGAATTCAAAGTGGTGGCGGATCGTCCTGACGCTCTTTACCAGGTGAAGGAGTCGGTGATTTTTAAGATCGCTCTTACCCGCAATGGGGAGCCAGTAACGACTGGCAAAATCACTTGTGTCCTGAGCAATGACGATGCGGTGGAATTGAAGAACGAGGAAATAGCTTTGTCCGAGAAGCCGATGGTCATTGTGGGTAAATTGGATTTCCCCGGATTTTTACGCTGCAAGGCGACCTTCAAAGATGAGGCGGGCAAAACTCTCGTGGCCCTGGCTGGCGCGGGTATCGAGCCTTCGAAAATCAATGCGAGCGCCCCGGTGCCAAATGATTTCGATTCCTTTTGGGCGGCCAAGAAAAAAGCGCTGGCGCAAATTCCAATGGAACCGGCCGTGACTCCGGTTGAATCGAAAAGGCCGACTGTTGAAAGCTTCGATGTGCAGCTCAAATGCTGGGGTGACGTGCCGGTTTCGGGCTACCTGGTTAAACCCAAAGGCGCCAAACCCAAAAGTCTGCCTGCGATAATCTTCTTCCATGCGGCCAACGTGGAAAGCGCATCGCTCATTGCTGCGACAGAAGGTGCCGAGGCCGGAATGCTGGCTTTCGATATCAATCCTCATGGCAGTCCCAATGGAAAACCGTTGGAGTTTTACCAGGAATTGGCGAAAGGGAAACTCGCGGGCTATCCCGCCCAGGGAAGAGAGAGTCGGGACACCAGTTACTTTCTGGGCATGTTTTTGCGCGGTGTTCGTGCCGTTGACTATTTGACATCGCTGCCGGAATGGGATGGCAAAACGGTGATTTTGCGCGGCAGCAGCATGGGCGGCGGTCAGGCTTTTGCCGTAGCTGGACTCGATTCTCGCGTAACCGCGTTTGCAGCGAACGTTCCCGCACTGTGCGATCACACGGGCGCAATCGCCGGTTGGCCGAGGCTGGTGCAATTTGGGGCCGACGGAAAACCGACGAATCCCAACGTGTTTGAAACAGCGCGGTATTTTGATGCGATGAACTTCGCGACCAGGACGAAGGCGGACGCACTGGTTTGCGTGGGATTTATTGACCATGTGTGCCGTCCGACCAGTGTCTATGCCGCCTACAATAATCTTCCAAGCAACAAGCGGATCATCAACGAACCGCTGATGAAACATGAAACCTTCCAGTCGACGACCGAATCATTCCGTCAATTTTTCGCGGATCATATTGAGAAGATGAAGAAGTCCGTTCCCTAAAGGAAAGTTCTGTAAAGGATCAGTCTTATGCTTTCAGCAATAGGTCAAGTCCCGCTCCACAAGAAATGAGCGGTTGATGTGTTGGAGGGAGCAGTCATTAGCAATCGTTCGAGAAATCTGCGTCAGTAGTTCGAATCGTTGTCAGTTCCTGGGAATTCGTCGCTGTAAACTTCTGAAGGCGGACCGAAGTAAAATATGTTCGTTGCGAACGGAGCCAGTGGATTGGTGTTCCCCCTCTGGAGTTTGGAAACATCAGGATAGTGTTGTATCGCCGCGACCGTCCTTCGAACCCCCCTGAGTTGTTCTTGTACATTTGCTTTGACGCGTCACGAGTTTGTCAATGGCACGGTCAAGCGAGTGGTCAGGCGAGGATAATTGCCGCCGTAATTTGTTGCGACGGCGTAAGCGGCCTGATGCGCCGGGAGCACGGAGAACTCTTTGCGCCTGAACAAAGTTTTGCCGTTTTCGATTGTTTTTTCTTCCATATGAAAAACGAGCGAGAATTTGTTTAGGTCCGGTAGCCACACGTCGTCAGACAACGTTTCCACACTGAGTTGCAGGACCACCGGCTTGTCGCCTCGATTGGTCACCCAAAAAATCGGTCCCGCACTAGAACGCAGATTGGCAAAGTACGATCGATCTCTTGCGCCCATTGTCTTGTCGGACTGCAGGTCGATGTAGCGAATCAGAATCGGAGCATCTGGAACGGTTGGTGTATTGGTGAGGATCGACGCGGCTGGCGTCGTGGTTTCGGTTTGCGGTTTGCATCCGCAGAGCCAAAACAGCAGAAGGACAAGAAAACCTCGGTTCATTACCGGATGACATCCCAAACCCTAAGTCTTGAAAATGTAAATCGCACAAAAGGAGAGTTTCAAAAGGGGTCAGTCCTCACCATTTACACCAATCCGAGTTGAGTTTGAATTGAGTCATTGGATTGCTGCGCATCCTATAAATTCCTCTTGGATATTCAATCCTCAACGACAACGGTGGCATGCCAAACTTTCAGCGCGATTTATAACTTGTGTCAAACGTAAGGACTGACCCCTTTTACACTAGGCACTGGCAGGCATCTCTTCCCAATTGGCAGTGGACTTGGTCCATCCGCATCACTCGATTGAGCGATAGTAAATAGCAACGTCCATCGGTTAACGTCGGAAAGATGATTTGTGTCGCACGTAGTTTTCGAATCGCGGTTTTTGCCATTGTTGTTGCTTTGACAAGCTCTACCAGCCCGGCAAGACCCGCTGGAAAGGCAGAGAAAGTCGGTATCCCAACGGCTTTACCTGGGAAAGGGATGGTGTCCAATGGCGTCGATGTGCTGGTGGAGGAAAAGTTTAAATCGTTGAAAGGCCTGCGCATCGGGCTGATTACCAATCACTCCGGCACGGACCGTGACCGGAATCATTTGATCGATCTGCTAATCAAAGCGCCGGGGGTGAAATTAAAGGCCTTGTTCAGCCCTGAACATGGCATCCGCGGCGAGAGTGACAGTACCATTTCAGATGGCATTGACGCACAGACGGGCTTGCCGGTTTACAGCCTGTTCGGAAAACGTCCGCCACGTGAACCGGCGGATACTTACATTCAGCGCGTGTTCGAGACTCGCAAGCCGAAGCCGGAACATCTCGCCGAGCTGGATGCTTTGGTGTTCGACATCCAGGACATTGGCTGCCGATTTTACACTTACGTTTCCACCATGGGACTTTGCATGGAAGCGGCGAAGGACGCGGGCATTCGTTTCATTGTCCTGGACAGGGCGAATCCGATCAATGGCGTAGCGGTCCAGGGACCGGTTCAGGATTATCCCATCAGCTTCATCGGCTTTCATGACACGCCGTTGCGCCACGGAATGACGGTGGGCGAACTGGCGAGGATGTTCAACGAGGAGAAAAAGATTCACGTGAACCTGACGGTGATCCCATTGCGAAATTGGAAGCGCGACTTGTGGTTTGATCAGACCGGGTTGCCGTGGATCAATCCTTCACCCAACATTCGCAATCTAAACCAGGCGATTCTTTATCCGGGGGTGGGCGTGATCGAAGGCGCCAACATCTCGGTGGGCCGCGGAACGGACACGCCATTCGAAGTGGTGGGCGCGCCCTACATTGATGGCGTCCGGCTCGCCGCCGACTTGAATGATTTCAAACTGGAGGGGGTGCGCTTTGAACCGATCCGTTTCACGCCAACGTCCACCAAGTTCCCGCGCAAGGAATGTGGCGGTGTTCGCATCGTCCTGATGGATCGCAACCGCTGCAATGCCGTGGATGTTGGTCTCGCGATTGCGCAGGCAGTCTATCGGCTCTACCCGGAGGATTTCGATATTGACCGATTGCAGCGGCACCTGGGCCATCCCCCGACGCTGAGTATCCTTAAAAGCGGTAAAAGTCTTGCGGAGATTCGGCAAACCTGGTCCGCGAAGCTGGAGGAATTCGAACAGCGGCGAAGCAGGTATCTGTTGTATAATTGAGCCGCTGACCTTTGCCGATGCTGAGCCGCAATGGTATCAGTTCAGCGAACCGGCGACCGTGATTGATCCTTGAACGGCAGTTAAATAGCCGCGAAAAAGAGTAATCCCACGGTGCGGCTGATGCTGCGCTCATCACGCTTTGAATTTGTTGAACCACATATCCTTGTCGGTTTTGTGATTTTTGCGTTCTTTCGCGGCTATTCACTGCCGGCTTAGGAGGTCAATACCAACGGAGACTTCCTTCCGGAAACCAACTGTGATTTGATAACGTCACAATGCAGACTATGAACTCGCGGTTTTCCAGTTCCATTCTCCAAAATCGTTTGTCAACTGCTCTCCCGGTCTTGTTGTTTCTGTTCGTTCTGGCCGGACCATTAGTGGCCTCCGATCGCTATGGACTGACGAACCGCCTGGACTCCGTGGCGTTGCTCGCTCCCCCGCCTCTTGAAGGTTCGGCAGAGTACAAAGCAGACATCGCAAGCGCACGGGCAGTGTTCAACGAACGCACTCCCGGCGATGAAGCCCGCGCCATCACACTGCAAAAGCTTATCATCTTCAATTTCACACCAGCGATCGGAGACTTTTTACAACCGGGCAAATTTCCGAAGACAGAAGCTTTCTTTGACAACATGAAACCGGAAATCAAACCGGCTATTGACGCTCCAAAGGATCACTGGAAACGGATCCGCCCGTACGACGTGGACAAGAAACTTTGGCTCGGTGAACCGGAATCGAGTTTCAGCTATCCCAGCGGTCACGCGACGGTCGGGATGATCCAGGCTTTGGTCCTGGCCGAATTGTTTCCGGACAAGCGCGAGGCGATCCTGGCAATTGGCCGCGACTTCGGATGGGCCCGTGTGGTGATTGGAAAACATTTCCCGACAGACGTTTACGCCGGGCGCGTTCTTGCCCAGGGAATCGTTCGCGAACTGATGGCCAGCCCCGAATTTCAGAAGGATCTGGCCGTAGCCAAAGCCGAACTGCAAGCGGCGCTGAATAATTCGAAATAGATCTTCAACCGTAACCACTGCGGCCACCGCTGGAAGGTTCGGGAATGACGGAACCGAATCCACCCGCGCTGCTGCGACGCAGACCGATCATCGCAATCGCCCGTTGCCATAACATTTTGAAATTGGATGGAGGAATGACCTTCAGCGGTTCGGCCATGCTGACGGAACGATCACGATCGTAGGAAAAAAGTTCAATCTTTGCGTCCTGCCATCGCAAAAGCACGTGGGCCAGGTCCGACGCCGGCCGATGCATTCCACCCCTTTGAAATAGCAGGACGCGACGGATCCCGTGGGACAATAAAAAGTTCGCCGATGGAAAATCCTGTGGAAAGACCACGGAACGATTGTCGAATTTCCCCGGTGTGGGAGAAATCGCCCCTGCGCGATTGGAATCGAGCAGGAAGGCTGGCGGAGCATTCGGAGGAAGGTGCGTTTCCAGTAATCTTTCCGCACCCGCCATCAGCATTTTTTGAGTGAAACTGACATCCACCAAAGTTAACGCGAGCCCATGCTTACGCATCCCGGAAGCTGAATTGAACAGGGGGACAGGCCGATAACCATCCTGCGCCAGCGCGATACCAGTGCGCACGGACAGGTCGCCGGGTAAATCAATCACGATCGCGGTGCCCTGATCCTGTTCAATGTCGATCCGTGGCCAATCAATGCTCGTTGAGGGAGGCATTACCGTCTCCATTTCGGCGAAGAGCACCGGTTTCGCCCAACGTGACCAGATGGAATCCGATGGAGCCCAAATATTAAAAAGATGAGAACCGTTCATGCGACGAGTTGTTGTTGTTGTTTCGAAGGGTTGGCCACCAAGACTGCTATGTCCTGCGCTCGATGATTGATCAAGCCGTTGGAACTGATGCGCCCATAAGCTCCGGCAGCTCTTCCATCAATCGTATAGACGCCGATGCAGGGGAAAGTTTTTTCGTTGTTCAAAAACAGCGGTACCGGTTCGAAGCGGCGTTGAGCAATCCATTCATCAGGATCGCGACGCGCGGCTTTCCGAATGCTCTTCCATTCTTTCTCATCGGTTGCGCCATACAGGCCGATGCTTTCACCGACACGCCCCAGCGCGGGTTTCAAAACCCAGTCACGTTCATTGCTCCAGTCCACCTGCGAAAGAGCGGCAGTCTCCGGCAACAACCTGCGCCAGGCCGGAGCCTTTGTTGCAAGTTGGTTCCAGACGATTGGCAAACGTTTGCTTTGCGTAAGCAGAGCCGTCGCCGGATTGCACAGCGGCGTTTCGCTCCCGTGAAAGAAATGAAACCAATCGCATCGCCGCGGAAGATTCGGCAGCCATTCCGCAGGGAAAAAGCGAAAAACAAAATCAACCGGTCCGTTGAACCAATCGCTTGCAACAGATGCTTTTCCATTGGCCCAGCGAAGATGATCGGGTGCGACCAGCACAGCTTGAATGCCGCGGTGTTCGAGTTTTTTCGCGAGAAAAACCATCACCTGACGATCATCGGTGAACGCCGTCGCATGAACGAGCGCAACGATGCGATGTTCCCGGGCCGTTTCTGCCATGGCATCCGCCAGCATATCGGCAGGGCTGGAAAAAGAGGTGCCTGGATATTGCTCCGAGATGAGAGAGGTGAATCCCGATGCCTCGACAAACCCACCCGGCACATCGGTGTTCGCTTCGGAGATTTTCCAACCATGCGTGGTAAAATGAAAATCGAACCGCATGATTCTCGCGGAACCAGCAGAAGGTTTTGACTCGGAAACCTGTTCGAAAATCTTGCGAATGGAACGTGGGAAACTCAGTTGCTTGTGCAATGAAGGTTTGGCGACCAGTTCCGCTTCAATGGCCATGGTTTCCGATGCCAACTCTTCTGCCAGTAGAGATATTTCCTGCCAATCGGCGTGGTTCAGGATCAGCGGAAATGGGCAGAGGGTCGAAACGTCTTCGACCTGTGGATCCCATTTGCAGCATTCGAAGATGGTGCGATGCCGAATCTGCGCGAACAGAGTCGGCGGCAGGGGTTCGACCGTTTGCCACGGAAGGTTCACGCCCATGGTCCTTTGAAAAACAGCACCACAGCACTAATGACAATGTAAAGGGCGGCAGGCATTGCTCCGTAGATGAATGTTTCTGAGGAGGGACGATCGGTTCTCGGCAGTGTCATTTTTTCGAACGGTATTGCCGCTCCCAATACAAACAACACCGGCCATCCGGTTTTAACAAAATCTTCAGCAGTTGCCTCCGCGGATACCCAGTCGCCGGCCGCAGCCCGGCCAAGGATCAAACCAATCGCCACGAAGAATCCGGCCAACCGCACTCCTGCGGCCGGATCGCGCTCGATCGTAACGGTATCTGCCAGTGAAGTGAACAGATGCAGAAGAATCCAAAGCAGATAAAAAGTTCCCGTGGCCAGAGCTGCGGTAAATACCACAACCCACCAACCCGGCCCATCGCCAATGTTGCCACCAGCAAAACATAATGTGATTCCCAACAACGCTCCGGATACAGCATAGCCTGCCGCTTTGTTTTTGCGCTCGATGACATCGTCCCGCGCACTCAGGCCGAGAAAGCCCAGGGCACTACGAGTCAGGCCAACCCATGCGGAACCCATGAGCATGTATAACATGATGTACTGCCCATCATCACGCACATCGTGCGCAGCAAAGCTTTTAAGGACACCCAACAGGACCAATGCGGCAAGGAGAGGTGTCAGAAATAGACTCGACCGATCGACTACATTTGAGGAAAGGTGCGCAACTGTGGAAGCTTCCCAATACCACTTGATCCAAGTGATCGCGCCAACCACCAAACAAATGATTAAAGCAAACGTTTCGTCGGGGGACATCGTTGGCCGATATATGGGGACGGCTCAGAACATGCGTCAATCTGAAAGTAAGTAACTGATCAGCACGGGGCGCGATTAAAAGCAAGTCGTGGAAAATCTGTCAATACTGCGATGGAAGGGGGCCAACCACGCCACTTTTTCGTTCTGTTTTGGACACCTGGTTGGCCAACCCACCTACTTTTTCGTTCTGTTTTAGGCACCTGGTTGGCCAACCCTGCTACTTTTTCGTTCTGTTTTGGACACCTAGTTGGCCAACCCTGCTACTTTTTCGTTCTGTTTTGGACACCTAGTTGGCCAACCCTGCTACTTTTTCGTTCCGTTTTGACGGCAAGTTGGCCAACCAGGGTTCTAAAACAGAACGAAAAAATGGATAAACAGCCCGTTTTCCTTACTTTTGGGTTATTCTCGCGGGAATTTGGGTGGAAAAGGGCCATCCGTAGCCGATTAAAACCCATGCACAAGATTCCGCCAAGTCTTGGAGTAGACCGCAGGGCGGCGTCCAAGATCTGGCAAAAATTCATCACCCATTTTTAATCTACACCCAAATTCCTCTGTACTGGGTTCTCTGATTGGCAGCGGCACAAATCTTTTGTTAAGCTCATGCACATGTCACCTATGCGTCGAAGAGAAATTGCCTTCACTCTTATCGAATTGCTCGTGGTGATAGCGATCATTGCGATCCTCGCCGGGATGTTGTTGCCTGCTCTCGCTGGTGCCAAAGAACGGGCGAACCGCACCAAATGCAAAAGCAACATGCGCCAGGCAATTTTGGGTGTGCATATGTATGGGATCGATAATAAGGAGCATGTGCCCCCGTCACGGGATCCCAATAACAGCGATGCAAGCCATACCATCCGGGTAGCCGGACTTACCTTTACAAATATAGTTCGTTCCACAGGCAATTCCAATGTTCTCGATTGTCCGAATATCCGATTCGGAAGTCAGCAGCGATACCATTCGGCCTACGGTTATCTGATCGGCAATCAGTATCTCGGAAATGCACGAGAACCCTCTTTTTCACAAGTTAACCCACTTTACTGGCATTCTCCACAGCGCACCAGCGACTCGGGAACGAATGTGATTATTGCCGATTCCAATCACTGGGGAACAGACGGGTTGAAGCTCGCTCCGCATGGCAGAACTGGTCCGATCTTGCAGAATGGAACATCTTTTACGCGTGGGTTGCCCGGAGTTACTGCTGCACAGATCGGTGCGGTCGGCGGAAATGTTGGGCTACTCGACGGCTCTGTGAGTTGGAAGAAGCTTTCACAGATGAAGACCAACAATGCCTCCTCTTATCCCTACTACTACGGGCTCTGGTGATCCCGCTAGAATTGCCTTTTGAGGAAGCCGCTGCTTGCACAATTTCCACGGCAGGAAAAGTTCAGCCTAAAACACAGTGAAACTAAATAATCTTGGCTGATTATCGCTGATTTATCTCGGTTAGAGGGACATCGGACTCTAAATCGTCTGGAAATCTTTGTTCGCGGTCTTCAATCGAAAAGGTCTTTAGATCCTCTGGATGTGGCGAAAAACCTAGAATTCCCCACTATTTGAAAATCGTTTGGCCCGATAGCAACCCGCTGGAGTCGGTGTTTCCGTAATCCATGTTCGTTTCCGCTTTCGAGGTGTCACGACTGCTCGGGCTCTATGGGAAGATCACAGCGAGTCTTTCCGTCACGAGGGAGTTGCTGTCATCAAGCTTTTCGCCTGCAGAGACTGAACCCACAACCTTCCTAAAAGCCCAATCGCTTTTTGCGAAGAGGCGAAAGCTTTTCGGGAACTAACCAATAAAAGGAAAATTATGAACCAGGAAAATGAAAGAATCGGCAAAAAAGGAAATACAGGCGGCGGACCATTGGCATTTGATCCGGCCATGGAAGATGAATATTGGCGCCAGCGACATACCGGCCAATGGTATGCCAAAGATCGTGGGTATGATGATTATCAAGGAGCCTATCAGACAGGCTACGAAGGTTATAACCAGTATTCCCGGGAGGGACGCAGCTTCGATGAGAGCGAGGCAGAACTTCGCCAGAACTACGAGCGAAACAAAGGGAAATCCACGATTGCCTGGGAGGATGCGCGCCATGCCGCGCGCGCCGCATGGCAGAGAACTTCCGGAGATCATGAACGGGTCCTCGATTACGATGTGCATGACCAGAGCGGAGAAAAGATAGGCACGGTTCAAAACCTATGGATGGATGCCAGCGGAAAACCGGCATTCATCGGCGTCAAAACGGGTTGGATATTTGGCAAAAACCATGTGGTGCCAGTTGGCAACACCATGGTGAATGACCGGCAACGCATCGCACGTTTGCCCTATCCGGAAGAGAAGATCAAGGATGCGCCGAGCTTCGATCCCGACGTTGACTTGACCGATGCTGACGAACGGCAGATCTACGGATATTACGGCGTGCAGCAGCCGCAATATCGTGGTGTGGAAGCAAAACCTGAGAAGCCAGCCGCCCCGGCCCGCGAGGTCACGGGAAAAGAAGGCGCTACAATGCAGTTAAGCGAAGAACAACTGAAAGTCGGCAAGCGCGAAGTCGCGGCCGGTGGTGTTCGTCTGCGCAAAGTGGTGCGGACCGAGACGGTCAATCAGCCGATCGAACTGAAGCGCGAAGAAATCGTGGTCGAAAGAGTCCCTGCTTCTGGAAAGACGCCCGGGCAGCCAACGTTTGAAGGCGAGGATGTGTTCATCCCGTTGCATCGTGAAGAAGCCATCATCGAAAAAGAAGCGCACGTTCGCGAAGAAGTGCGTGTCTCGAAGACAGCAGAAACCGAGAGGGAAACAGTCAAGGGCGAGGTCCGCAAAGAAGATGTGGAGATCGAGAAGGAAGGAACTGAGAAACCACGTTACGGCACCGAGCCGGGAGCTGAGCGTCAGCCAGGAAAATACGAACCAAAAGAGCGCGGCAAACGCTAGAAAGTCATCGTTCTGCAAACCCGCTGCGAGTCATCAGCGCAGCGGGTTTTTCTATGCAGTGATTCAATTCAGAAATACTCCGGCTGGTTGCCATGCTTCCACTTGATATTGCAGCCCATGCTGGGCGTTTGGTTTGCCGGAACTTCCTGTCCCGCAAGAACCGCATCGAGCGCCGCGCGAAGATCGCGTCCGGTGACGGGGAGGGGATTGGCCACTCGTGGACGGCTGTCATCGAGTTGTCCGCGATAGACGAGTTTCAGCTCCTTATTAAAAACGAAAAAGTCAGGCGTGCAGGCGGCTCGATACGCTTTTGCAACTTCCTGCGTTTCGTCAAATAGATAGGGAAAGGTATAACCGGCATTTGCCGTTTCCTCTTTCATTTTCTCCGGGCTGTCGGCCGGATAATTCTTGGCATCATTGGAGTTGATTGCAACGACTGCGGCCCCTTTTTCCTGGTATTCGCGCCCCAGCTTCGCCAGTTGCTCGCGGATATGAATGACGTACGGGCAATGATTGCAGATGAACATTACCAACGTGGCCGGAGCGCCATTGAAATGGGACAGGGAAACAACTTTCCCATTCGTGTCCGGCAACTGGAAGCCGGGTGCGATCGTGCCAAGGGGCAACATCGTTGAAGGTGTCAAAGACATGCCGCGAATTTATGTTTCTATGAGCGGGTGTCCAGTGCGGATTCACCTGAAATCAGGTTGCACAGAACGCCCGTCCTTTTAAGCTTGAGCTATGTTCAAACCTGCTGACTTGTTTGATTTGCGACAGACGGAGCACGTGAAAATTTTCGAGGGATGCACGGATGCATGGGATGCTCTGAAGAAACTAAAGGAATACATTTCAGCCAATCTGAAACCTGAACTCCGCAACCGTTGCATCGGACGCGTTTACATTGATGACAATGTTTTCATTGGCGAAGGGACGGTGGTGGAAGACGGCGCGATGATCAAAGGACCGGCAATCATCGGCAAAAACTGTGAGATACGCCACAACGCCTACATCCGTGACTACGCGATCATTGGTGACGGATGCGTTATCGGTAACAGCAGCGAGATCAAACATTCCATTCTCTTCAACGGTTGCCAGATCCCGCATTTCAATTACGTCGGCGATTCCATCCTCGGCTATAAAGCGCACCTTGGAGCCGGAGCGAAGATTTCCAACGTCAAGCTGACTCCCGGCAATGTGATGGTTGAGAAGGGGGGCGTGCCGTTCGATACCGGGTTGCGCAAGTTTGGAGCTCTCCTGGGTGACTTCGCTGAGATCGGCTGCAATGCGGTGCTTTATCCGGGGAGTGTTATTGGCCGCAATTCCGTCGTGTATCCGAATATCAGTTGGCGCAGTATTCTTCCGGCGAACATGATTGTTAAAAACAAAGCGGCGCAGGAAGTGATTGTGCGGAGGCCGAGGGAAACTTAGTTCGTCAGAGTTTCAAATGTCCGCAGGCTTAATGTGAGTCACTTTAATTTCACGAACAGCGTGGTCCGGCCAGAAAGTTATGGCGAATCTGCCAACGATCTTCACTTGAGCGATTCGTCCAGATTCGTCTTTCTCCGAAAAATCCCCGGGACAATCAGGATTCGAAGCGAGCGAGCGAATAAAATCCATCGTCTCTTGACGCTGCTTTCCCGAACGGGGTGCGGTGGATAGCGCTCCCTCGTTGATAAAAACTGTGTATGGCCGCATTGGCTATTCGTTATCCAGACGGCGTTCGAATTCTTCAGGAGTGAGCCAGCGGGATTTGTCTGTTTCATTGAGGCGCAGGGTTACTTCCCGGTGATATTCAGGATCTTTCCCATAGCGAAGTTGGAGCGTGTAGCTGATCAACTCTGCCTGCTGCTGTCCCGTTAATGAAGCGACTTCTTTTTTGAGTTGCTCAAGACTCATATGCAATAGTCTAGTGTCTCGTGTTGTTAATCGCAAGATACATGAGCAAGAGCGGGAACTGCTTTCTATGCAGTTCATGGATTGATATTGTCATTCGTTTTTAATGATCTCCTTCATCGAACAACATCCTGCCGGTTCTAACCTCGACCTTGTCCGTAAGGTCGAAGAAATGTTTTCGCCGACAGGCCTGCTCTCTAAAGCAAAGAACTTCGAGTATCGCCCGGAACAACAACAGATGGCTGTGGCCGTGGCAACGGCGCTGGAAGATAAACAACACCTGGTCGTCGAAGCTGGGACGGGCGTTGGAAAAAGTCTCGGCTATCTTATTCCAGCCATCTTCTTTGCCGTGGCGAATGGGAAAAAAGCGATTATTTCGACCCACACGATTAATCTCCAGGAACAACTCGTCGAAAAAGATCTGCCGATGCTTACGACGGTTTTGGGCAACTTGCCTGAGCCGGTGAAGTTCAGTTACACGATGCTGAAAGGGCGGCAGAATTACCTTTGCACACGCCGCTTGAAAAAAGCGATGCAGCAGGCCGACAGTTTGTTTACTTCGCCGGAGATTTCGGAGTTGAAACGCATTCATGAATGGTCGCTCACGACCGAGGACGGCAGCTTGTCGGATTTTGAAATTGAGCCGGATCCGAAAGTGTGGTCGCAGGTCTGTTCGGAGCGCGGTCTTTGCACCCCGAAATTGTGCGGGCACCAATCGGAGTTCGCAAAAGGGGTAGGTAATCCTTCGTGTTTTTTCCAACGGACTCGCAGCCGGATCCTTTCTTCAGACGTGCTGGTGCTGAATCACACTCTATTTTTTATGAACCTCGGCAGTGTCGCTGAGGAAATCGATGGTGGTGTGTTGTTTAAAAACGATTTCGTCATTTTTGACGAAGCGCACACGGTGGAGAGTGTTGCCTCGAAACATATCGGTCTCAGCGTTTCCAGTGGGCAACTCCGTTACTCGCTTCAACGACTGTGGAATCCGCGCACGGAGAAAGGTCTGCTCGCCACGTTGCGCCAGGGGAATGCTGTTAAGCTCGTGGCCGATTTGTTGAATGAGGCCGACCAGTTTTTCTACGCCGTCGAGCAGGCGTGCGAGGAGCTTGCTGAGAAATCCAAAAACGACGTTGATTCCAGCGCACGCTTTCGCAGTGGCCCTTCGCGCAATGACAAGAACCGCGCCTGGAGTGAACTGCGCATTCGCCGTCCGGATTTGGTTCAGGACAATGTTACGCTGCCGATCCAACGTTTGCGTGAAGCAATCAGTGAACTGATCAAAACGAGCAACGACAGCGACACCGGCCAGGAGTTGATGGAGTGCAACCGGCGTTTGGCGGAGTTGAAAAATGAAGTCGCCGAATTCCTGAGTCAGACCTCTGAAGATCACGTTTACTGGGTGGAACGTTCCGGCAGAACCCAGAAAAGCCTCGCGCTGAACGCCGCGCCAATTGATGTAGCAGCCTATTTGCGCCACCGCCTTTTCGGTTCCGACACGTCCATCATCATGACGAGCGCGACGATGGCTACTAAAGTAGGACAGGCATCCTGCCTGTCCCCGGCTGCGGAGGCAAAGTCTGCCTCGAAAGGGACAGGCAAGATGCCTCGAGATCCCGGCCTTCTTTACTTCGCCAAACGCGTTGGCGGAGAACGCGCCACTCTCCTGCAAGTCGGATCGCCGTTCGAATACGAGCGTCAGATGAAAGTTTATGTTCCGTCAAAAATGCCCGATCCACGTGAGCAGGGTTATGAATCGGCACTCGTTCATTGGATCGAACATTTTATTACGATGACGCATGGCAAGGCATTCGTGCTCTTTACGAATTCCAAACTCATGCAGCAAATGGGTGAACGCATGGAACCTTTCTTCGACAAGCTTGGCCTCGATTGTTTTGTGCAGGGAACCGGCACGCCGCGCTCGCTCATGTTGGAAAAATTCAAAACGGACACAGACTCTGTCCTTTTCGGCACCGACAGTTTTTGGCAAGGAGTGGACGTCCCGGGCGAATCGCTTTCCAACGTCATTATCACGCGCCTGCCATTTGCAGTTCCCGATCATCCGTTGGTTGAAGCAAAGATCGAAGCCATCGAAGCGCGTGGCGGCAATTCGTTTGGCGATTTCTCATTACCGGAGGCGATCCTGAAATTTCGCCAGGGTGTGGGCCGTTTGATTCGCACGAAATCAGATAATGGTATTGTTGCGATTCTCGACAATCGCGTCCTTACCAAGAAATACGGACAGGCCTTTCTCGATGCCATCCCGCAGTGTCCAGTGGAGGTTTTGTAGAGGAATCAATACGTGTAAGTCGTAATTGGTTGCCAAACTGGCCCTGCAAACCGATATTTTACGCGCAGCATGCGTTTCCCGGCTTATATTTTCTCAACATTCTTGTCTGCCAGCGTCCTGCTTTTTGCTGCTGGCGTGTTCGCGAAGGATTGGCCGCAGTTCCGTGGTGGCTCTGACTTGCGCGGTGTGGCCGAGAGCAGCTTACCGGAGGATCCTGTGCTTCTCTGGACATTTAAAACGGCTGGCCCGGTTAAATCTTCTCCAATCATCGCCAATGGACATCTCTTCATCGGTTCATCCGATAGCAATGTTTATGCATTGAAGCTGACTGATGGCAGCAAAGCGTGGGCCTACAAAACAGCAGCATCCGTTGAAGCTCCCGCTTTGTTCGATCAGGACACTGTTTATGTCGGTGGTGTAGATGGCACCCTCTACGCACTGGACGCGAACAGTGGTAAATCAAATTGGGAATATTCCACTGCCGACAAAATCGGCGGTTCACCCGTCATCGTGACGAACAATGGCAAAGCGCAAATCCTTGTCGGCAGCCATGATTACCAATTGCATTGCGTGGATGCCCAAACCGGCAAATCAAATTGGGTTTATGAAACCGGTTACTACATCAATGGCACTCCAGCGATTAGCGATGGAAAAGCGATCTTCGGCGGATGCGATGCCATTCTCCATGTGGTGAGCACCGAGACCGGTAAAAAGATAAAGGAAATCGACGCCGGGGCTTACGTTGCGGCGTCAGTTGCGCTTGCGGATGGGAAGGCTTACTACGGTCATTTCGATAATGAGTTTGTTTGCGTGGATTTGAAGGAAGGGAAAGTGCTCTGGAAATTTCGTGAACGGAATTTCCCGTACTTTTCTTCCGCTGCAGTCACCAAAGACAAGGTGCTGTTCGGCGGTCGCGATAAACGTCTCCATTGCGTGAATCGCGAGACTGGCGAAAAGATATGGAGCTTCGCCACCCAGGGGAAAGTGGACAGCTCACCAGTCGTCGCAGGCGACAAGGTGGTGGTCGGTTCCGATGACGGGCGCGTCTATATGGTGTCGTTGGCCACGGGCAAAGAACTTTGGTCTTTCGAGATCGGCGCTGCAGTGGGCAGTTCGCCCGCAGTTGCCGACGGAAAAATTTTCATCGGATCAGACGATGGCAACGTCTATTGCTTCGGAGAGAAGAAGAAATGATTTCATCATGAGCACCACCATACCCACATCACCGACACCCACTCCTGCCGCACCGCCGATTCAGAAGGAGACGACTGTTGGGAATTATTTCGTTTCCAATTATCCGCCATTTTCATTTTGGAAACCTGAGTTGACGCCGGAAGTTTACAACGCGATAGAGCAACCGCCCCGACCGAACACGCCTCTTGGCATTTACCTGCACATTCCGTTCTGCCGGAAACGTTGCCATTTTTGTTACTTCAAAGTTTATACCGACAAAGATTCTTCGGAGATCCGCGGCTACATTGATGCCGCGTTGAAGGAACTATCCATTTACGCCAGGAAACCGGTCATCGGCGGACGCACGGCCAACTTTGTCTATTTCGGCGGAGGCACACCGAGCTATCTATCAGTGGACCAACTCAAGCAGCTTACCGATGGCATGAAGCAGCACATCTCTTGGGATGGCGTTGAGGAAGTGACGTTCGAATGTGAACCGGGCACGCTCACCGACCATAAACTGAAAGCCATTCGCGACATGGGAGTGACGCGGCTTTCGCTCGGAATCGAAAACTTCTCCGATCACATTTTGGAAATCAACGGCCGGGCGCATCGTTCGAAAGAGGTTTATCGCGCCTACGGTTACGCGCGTGAACTCGGCTTTCCACAGGTGAACGTTGATCTCATCGCCGGAATGGTGGAAGAGACGGATGCCAACTGGGTGGATTGCATCAAAAAGACGATCGAACTTTCGCCCGACAGCGTGACGATTTACCAGATGGAGATTCCCTACAACACTTCCATCTATCAGCAAATGAAAGCGGAAGGTAAACTGGTTGCTCCCGTGGCTGATTGGGATGTGAAACGCGAGTGGGTCAAGTACGCTTTTGCGGAACTTGAAAAAGCCGGTTACACAATTGCCAGCGCCTACACCGCAGTGAAGAGCAAAACTAAAACAAACTTTGTCTATCGTGATAAACTTTGGGCGGGCGCGGATTTGTTATCGCTCGGTGTGGCGAGCTTCGGACATTTCAGCGGCACGCATTACCAGAATCATCACGATTTCGAAACTTATGTGAGCAAAGTAAACGCTGGTGAATTGCCGATCTTTCGCGCGCTCACACCCAACGATGACGAGAAGTTGATCCGCGAATTTATCCTGCAACTGAAACTCGGCAAAACGCGCTTTGATTATTATCAGGACAAATTCGGCGCCGATCCGCGTCAGCGATTCGCGGCGCCGCTGCAAACCTTACAGGATTGGGGTTTCGGGACGGTGGACGCTGAGAGTGTGAGTTTGAACCGTGACGGTTTGTTGCAAGTGGATCGTTTGCTGCACGAATTCTTTTTGCCACAGCACAAAAACGCACGATATGCGTAAGCGCACAACGGAGCTCGGTTGTGTGCGAAGCATCAGCCGCAGCACGTGAAATTGTTTGCTGACTGGAGAATTTGTGTGATGCGATTGCAGTCCTAGCCGCTGCGGCTGATCCTTCGGACAAACCAGAACTATAGAAACAACGACCGCTCTGCGGTTACGCCGCGCTCCGACAGTGAGTGTGCGCTCACGATTTGTTTGGACGCCCCTTGGAAAATTCTTAACATGTCCTATGGATTTCACACGTCGCGATTTTCTTAAACTGAGCGGCAGTTCACTTGCCTTCGCCACTCTCGGTCAGACCACCTTTGCTGAGGAAAAGAAAGAGAAAGAGAAGGTGGTTTTCAAGCGAGACTTGAAGAAAGCTATCATGTTCGCGACGGTCGGATTTCCCGGTTCCGTTTCCGAAAAGTTTAAAGCGATCAAGGAAGCAGGTTTTTCGGGCATCGAACCGATGAGCCACATGGATTCCGACGAAGTGTTGAAAGCGCGTGACGTGTACAAGTTGGAACTGCCGAGTGTTTGTTGCGGGACGCACTGGAAAGAAAACCTCGCTTCGCCCAATCCTTCGGAACGCGACCGTGGTGTGGAAGGTTTGAAACATGCCCTTCGTGACGCCAGTAAGTATGGTTCCACTTCCGTGTTGCTGGTCCCTTGCGTGGTGACTAAAGACATTTCGTACGCCGACGCCTGGGCGCGATCGCAGGCGGAAATTCGCAAGGCCATTCCATTGGCGGAAAAGCTCGGGATATACATCGCTATCGAAAATGTTTGGAACAATTTCCTGCTTAGCCCGCTGGAGATGGCGCGCTATGTGGATGATTTCAAAAGCCCAATCGTGGGTGTCCACTTCGACATCGGCAACATCTACCGGTATGGCTGGCCGGAACACTGGATTTCAATCCTTGGAAGGCGAATCCTGAAAATTCACCTAAAGGAATTCAGTGTCGAGAAAATGAACAAGGAAGGTTTGCGCAACGGTTTCCAGGTTGAATACCTCGAAGGCAGCAATAACTGGCCTACCATTATGAGAGCACTTGATGAAATCGGCTACACTGGATGGGCAATCGCCGAACCAGCCTACGCCAACCCGGCAACCGACGAGGCAGGTTTGAAAAACATTTCCGAGCGGATGGACAAAATTTTTGCGTCGTAACCATCAGCGAACTGGGTAGCGCAGGTTTCTTCCGCTAGAGGATGTTACCTTTTCTGCGCCTCAGGCCATCGAATATCATCAGCGTCCCCAAAGACTCTGTTCTTTCCGGCCGATTTGATCAGCACTGAATCTGAATTGATGAATTCAATTTGATAAGGAGTGTTCCAAGGATCCACCATATGGTTTGAATCCATATTCCAGGTCAAAAACGCAATTTTCCGCGGGTTTTTTCCTTCCGCGTTTTCCCCGCGCAAGACTTTTAGGAGGTTTTCGGGGGTTGCCTGCGGATAAACGCTGTATTCAGCTTTGTACTGCTCGATTGCCGTCCGGATGCTGTTCATCTCTGCTAGAGCCCTGTTCCCGGGCGGGTGCGGTCCACTGCGGCGCCATGGATATAACACCAAGAACACAGCGAAAAGCACAGCCGAAATCCAACCCATCAGGCGCAGTTCAGGCCAACGCCGCATCCCAATCTTTCCAAACTGGCTCGTAGCCCAGCTTCGAGATGAGCGCGGCGACCTCTGTGGGGGAACGGTCATCCGCGATATCAAATTGTCCGGTGGCATTGGTAGCCTTATTAGCCATGGGAGCCCATTCGCTCGATCCAGCCGCGAGTTCCACAATCCTGCCACGCACTGTCTGATGAATCTTCTCCTTGCCAGCTCCGGTGTAACCGCCCGGCTCCGTGTGGCTGCCGGCGCTGATCATCGTGATGCCGAGCGGAAACAATCCATTGCGGAGTTTAGCCGATTCACGCGTTGAAAGCACCAGGCCGACATCGGGGAACATCAAACGAAACGCGCAAATCAGTTGGACCAGTTCCCGATCCTGTAAATGAGTGAGCGGTTGAAACTCCCCGGCGCACGGGCGCAAGCGAGGAAATGAAATGGTGATCTGCGCTCTCCAACAGTTGCGCAGCAAATAATCGGCATGAGCTGCGACGCTCAGCGCTTCAAGCCGCCAGTCGGCCAAACCAAACAATGCGCCTATCCCCAACCGACGAAACCCGGCCTGATAGGCGCGCTCCGGAGTTTCGAGTCGCCAATCAAAATTGCGCTTGGGACCGGCCGTATGCATTTCGCCATAGATTTTGCGGTCGTAGGTTTCCTGGTAAGCCACGAGACCGTCCGCTCCTGCCTCTACCATGTGCCGATAGTCTTCACTCTCCATGGGGCCGACCTCAAGCGAGACACTCGGAATCTCTTCATGCAACGCCCGAACGCACTCGGCCATATAACCATTTGAAACGAACTTCGGATGTTCTCCCGCCACCAGCAGGATATTACGAAACCCTTGCTCCTTGAGAGCGCGCGCTTCGCTGACGACTTCATCCACGGAGAGTGTGACGCGCAGAATGGCGTTATCACGCGAGAACCCGCAGTAGGTGCAGTTGTTGATGCACTCATTGGAAAGATAGAGTGGTGCGAAGAAGCGGATTACTTTGCCGAAACGTTGCTGGGTGATCTGTTGCGAGCGGCGTGAGAGCGTTTCGAGAGATTCGGATGCTGCGGGTGAAATCAATTGGGCGAAGTCGCCGAGCGAGAGTTCATTTTTCGAGAGAACCGCCTGCACCTGGGCTGGGGTGGCAGACGAAGATTGTCGGAGAAGGGCTTCCAACGGCAAAGAATTGAACTCAGCAACAAAACTCACGGGCGTAATTAAGCACTAACCATCCAAGAGACCAAGGGGAGAATGTGAATGAGATCAGGCGGAAGGGGAGAAGGAAGAGTAGAGCGTCACTCCTGGGCACGCATTCGGCACTCCCCAGAATAACTTATAACTTTTAACCTGACGCGCATGGGCTTCGCCGCGTTGTGTCTATCCGTGTTTGAATCTCTTTCCTTCAGGTCATCTGTACAAGGAATTGGGGCAGCCTTAAGCTACCCCAATTTTGTTGGAACTTCATCTTAAGTCGTCATCACCACCAGCACCGTGCTCTTGACGCTTTCGCCGCTGCTGTTGATCGCCGAGACGGCAATCTCCACCGTAGCGTTTGAAGGCAAACCCAGGATCGTGAAGTCGAGGTCGCCTGGGCTGCCAACGACGGTGAGCGTATCCTGCGCGCCGACCACCCGCGCCCAAACACGGTAGTAGTCCGCGCGGGGAGCGTCGTCCCACTTCACGGAGATGCCGTTGTTGCCAATCAGAATCGCAGTGACATTCAGCGGCTTATCAGGAGTGGCTTTGGCGCCCGGCATGTTTAGTCCAAGTGATATCCATTGCGGATCCAGCGGCCCGATTTTTTCGCCCGTCTCCAGGATGAAAAGTCGGAGGCGCTTGCGCAACGCATCGACCTTTTCATTACGAAGATTGATGAGAGTTTTCGTCGCACCTTTCTGGGACTGCACTTCAGTGCGTTTGTTGGAAATGCCCGAACGCAGTTCTTCGGCTCGTACTGCAGTAATGCTATGAGTGGGCGCTTCCCACGCAGCATTATTGGCGAAGAACGTGCGCATGGATTGCATCAGCGCCTGTAGATCTTCATGGTTGGGCGAAATTTTGAGTGATCCCACCAAGCCCGTCTGATTCCAGGCAGCCGAGTAACTCTTTCCGAGGATCGGCTTGAGCACGTTGCGAGCGAGAAACCCGAAGTCATACGCCTGGGCGCTGAGGTTTCTGAGTTCAGCGTTGCGATCGCGCAACTCCTGGGCACCGACTTCGTAGATGTCACGAGCCAGTTCCGCCGCACTGAGATCCGCGCGAATCAGGGGGCCGGTGTTGCGGGTGATTCCAATTCCCGCGCCATAGAGGTCGTAGCCGTTTGCCACCGCTTCGCCGAGCGTGAACAGGCGAGGGATGGATATATGCAGGTCATTTTTCATAGTATTTTATCTTTCGTTTTTTGTTTTTGTTTACTCGCTCCGGTTAACCATTGTTAACAAGAACGAAACCATTCTCGCATGGGGTGGGAGGCATCTGCTGCACCCCCCCGGGGGCAAAACAAAAATATTTTCTGGCCTATTTGTGGTTGCTGCCCAGCGACTTACGTAGAAATGGGGAAAATAAATAAAAAATATTTTCCAAAACGAGCGTTTTTCCGGAGGCAAAGAAGGGTTTTTCGGGATGATTCTCAGAGATCCAGTTTGGTGTTCGCCGATTCGACTTTTGGGCGTCCGAAAGTCAAAAAATGAAAAATTTATTCCGTTCAAGACGTCCCAAAGCCTGTTCGGAAAATTGGTTTGAGCCATTTTGCGGGCTTTTCCAGAGAGTTGCGTTGCAGATTTATGCGAGAGAGCCCATTCGCCGACGATTTAACCTGAAAAAGGCAGTTGAACCGCTAATCTTCGCTATATAACGGTTGCCAAAAGTAATTTCCGGATAGGTCCTGAATCGAGTTATTCTAAAGGAGTAGGAATAAACGATATCGCACAGCTTCGGTGCAGCTGGCCGGAGGCCCAAAGGGCCGGCAATCCCTCAGCCCAGCCCACCGGGCCACTGCCATTTAGTTAAGGGCTGAAGCCCGGCATGTGATAGCCCAGGCAGCAGCGAGTCCGACGAGCAATACAGAACTATAGAGTCGAGGCCCGGCTTTGCGGGCTGGCCTGGGTTGTGTGGCGGCATTGTCCTGAGCTCTGTAAGAG
>JACDHS010000133.1 GCA_013820875.1 Verrucomicrobiota bacterium
GAGATGTACTTAAAAAAAGTACAAGTCATAAACAGCTATATATCAACATATTACACCTTATTATCAGAGGCGTTAATCCAACCCTGAAAAGATGTGGGTAATGACAAGGCTTCCAGCCTGTCTCTGAATTGGCTGAAAATAAGCACGTCTCTCTTGGTTGCCATTGTGAAACGCTCTCCGGCAACCCGCTTCCTTAACGTGGACTTTCCTGTTCGCAGATGCCGTCAAACTGTTTCTATAAAAAATTTTATGCACGCCTATTCGTGGTTAAGGGGTTCCTGTTCGCGGTTATGCACGACTTTGTTGCCGTCTCAGACCCTTCAATCACTGCTCCCGGAAAAAATTCCGTATAATCCAGTCGCAAAACTTTTTCACTCAAGAAAGATAAAATAAAATATGCACGACAACGAAACACAACAACGCTTCATTGAACTTCGCTCCAAAGGCTGCACCTTTGTGCGCATCGCCGAGGAATTGAAGGTCTGCAAACGCACGCTCATCACCTGGAGCCGCAGGTTCCAATTCGAGATCAACAACCTGCGCGCCATCGAATTGGAAGCCCTCCGCTTCCAGGTTCTGGCTACTCGCGAAGCACATGTTCAGGCGCTCGGCGAACAACTCCATCAAGTCGAAGAGGAATTGAAGAAGCGCGACATCACAGAACTCCCGACCAGTCGCTTGTTCGCACTCGCGGAATCACTCCGGCGCCAGATCCTGCGCGAAACCGGCGAAGTCCAGTTCACCACACCAATCCGGGAAATCCCGAACGATGAATTCCACGAAGAAGCCCAAACATGGCAACCCTGAATCTCACCGGTGGGGCACTGCTGCGTGGGCGCCCTGATTTTTGCCGGAGGGTTATAACCACAAAAATAGGCACTCAAGTTTCATCGGAAACGTCCGGTGTTCAACTGCGAGCGTTTATTCATGGCGGGCTGTCTGGTCCCTTCTCCTTGGGGGAGAAGGTTAGGATGAGGGCGAGCCAAAACATTTTCGAATCCATTCATTTCGGAAATTTACTTTTGGTAATCGTTCAATGAACAAACACCGCCGCAAAACGACGCATCGCCTCAGTCGTCGCCTGTCGCACCGGCTCACTCGCCGGCTGACTTATGGTCCGTGCGGACCCAACTATGCCCGGCAGGCAGTAATCGCCATTCGTCGTTATATCAAATTGCATCGGCGTCTAATGAAATTGGCTCCCGACGTTTTCGATTACAGCATCGAAATGAAACTCCGACACGAAAGGGAGGAGCAGGAACGTTTCACGCGCGAAATAGAACCATTGTTGCGCAAGGTCTATGGCTCTGACGAAAACCCCGAAAATGCACCAAACATAAACGGCGCAAGGTGCAAAAAAGGTGCAGAAAAAGTGCAAAACCCATTCCACGCACTTTCTCCTGCCAGGCGGCGCCGGGTGGAAGAGCTCTGCAACGAAAAGGCCCTCTGGATGAACATTGGAAGCGAAGCAATGGATAACCTAAAAACGCAGCAACCCCAAAGATTGCTTAGCTTCCCTCTGATCTGCGGCCTGCTGGATGTCGGGATCACCTTGGGGCGGATCGCCACCGGATCGGAAACCAACCTGAAACAGGACCCGCACGAGCAGCTTTACCGCCGCGATGTGAATGCCGATCTCGAAAAGATCTACGGTCCAACTGTTACACCGAATAATGCGCTGGTCCTGCCGCCTGAGTTAATGTCACAAACCAGAGTCGCGGAAGCCGCAATAAAGTAGGACAGGCATCTTGCCTGTCTCTTGTAAGGCGGAGAAAAGGAAACGATGGAGAAAATTAAGATTACAGTCTATCTCAACCAAAACTGGCTTGCTGTGCGCCAAGGTTTGACATTGTCGGGTTTTCTTTAACGGGAAGACTTCCCATTCGCCGGGTTTGCCTTAGAGTCCAAACGTGTTTTTCAGGTTGGCAGACAACAAAAATGAGAAATCGATGGCGTCCCGCATGCGGCGAAAGCGGATGCAGATTTTTTTCGAGTTGATCGCTACATTTCCGGAACCAGTTCGTATTCTGGATGTGGGTGGAACAGTAGATCTATGGAGAACGAGTCCAATGCCTGGAAAATTGCACGTGACCCTGCTGAATCTGACGAAAAGTCCTACGGTCGGTGTTGAGAACATTATTTCGTTGGTCGGTGACGCGCGGAAAATGCCAGAATTTCCTGATAACTCTTTCGACGTGTGTTTCTCAAATTCGGTTATCGAACACGTTGGAACTTTGTATGATCAGATCGCGATGGCTAAGGAAATCCGCCGCGTTTCGAAGGCTTATTTCGTGCAGACCCCGGCCCGTAATTTTCCGATTGAACCTCACTTTCTCGTTCCCGGTTGGCAATATTTGCCGATCCGTTTACGGGCTTGGATGTTGCAGCAGAGGAAAGTCGGATGGGCCGAAAAATTTTCTGATCCGTTGCTTGCGCAGGCGGAGGTTGAACAAATCCGCCTTCTGACTCGACGGGAAATGGAAATGCTGTTTCCCGACGCCAATATCTACGAAGAGAAAGTCGGACCTTTTACCAAATCAATTGTAGTCTTCTCATCCAAGCAGAATTGATGAAACAAATCGCGCAATATCAGGATGGGCGTCTTGAACTGCAGGATGTGCCGATGCCAACACCACCGCCAGGCGGAGTATTGGTGCGCACGACTCATTCCGTTATCAGCATCGGAACCGAAAAGATGAAGGTGGAGCAGGCAAAGATGAACCTGCTGCAAAAAGCGAAGGCCCGCCCGGACCAGGTGCGGAAGGTTCTTGATACGGCTCGCACGCTAGGATGGAAAAGCGCCTTGGAAAAAGTGCGCAACCGCTTGGAAACGCCTACGCCGCTCGGTTACAGCGCGGCTGGAATTGTGGTGGCCGTTGATCCTGCGAATACGCGATTTCACGTGGGCGATCAGGTTGCCTGTGCTGGCGCGGAATGCGCCTTCCATGCTGAATACATTGCGCTCCCTGACATGCTGGTGGCGCACGTGCCGAATGGTGTCGAGAATTGGCAGGCGGCTTATACAACCCTCGCTTCAATTGCGCTTCAGGCTGTCCGCCAGACAGAACCCCTCCTTGGGGACCGCATTTTGGTGATGGGCCAAGGTTTAGTCGGGTTACTGGTCACAAATATTTTGCAAGCGAACGGCGCTCGTGTGCTGGCGGTTGATCTTCAAGCATCCCGACGCAGGTTTGCTGAACTGATGGGCGCGGAGAAAGTTGTCATTCCGGGTGAACAGAATCTTTCCGATGAGGTTCGGGCGTGGACGGATGGATTTGGGGTGGATGCTGCCATCATCTGTACCGCCACCCAAAGCAACGCGCCGATCGAACAGGCAGCCGAGGCGTTGCGTGACCGGGGCCGTTTGATTGATGTCGGCATCACCAAAATCGAACTGCCATGGAAAACTTTTTATGAGAAAGAATTGGACGTGCGGTTCTCGCGGTCCTATGGGCCGGGTCGTTACGATCCTGCTTACGAATGGGGAGGGGTTGATTACCCGATCGGCTATGTGCGCTGGACAGAACAGCGGAATTTTCAAGCGTGTCTGCATCTGATGAAAACCGGCCAGTTGAATTTGGCCGATCTGACTACCCGACGAGTTGCATTCGGTGATGCGTTGAAGGTTTACAACGATCTTTTGCAGGATGGATCAAGCGATGTCGGCGTGGTGATGCACTATGATTCGCAGACGACTGATGTTCTGCAAGTCACCGCTCGAAAAAGTCAGAGCCTCCTTACGTCAGCTACCAAGGAAAAAAGGCTTGCTGAGCCGGTTTCTCGTCTTGATGTCATTGGGGCAGGGAACTTTGCGCGGACGATGCTTCTGCCGCATTTGAAGGGACGCATTCCACTTGGAACGGTCGTTAATCAAACTTCGCTGAGTGCGAAACATGTCCAGGGCAAGTTTGCATTCCAGAACGCCGCGACCAGTCATAAAGATCTTTTTAAGAGTTCAGAAAATGCGGCGGTTTTGATTGCCACGCGACATCATCTGCACGCGCCGCTCGTTAAAGAAGCACTCGAAGCAAATCGGCATGTGTTCGTCGAGAAACCGCTCTGCCTCACACGTGAGGAGTTGGGCGAAATTGATGCCGTTCTGGGTAGAAGCACTGGTTCGGTGCAGGTTGGATTTAATCGGCGGTTTGCGCCTGCCTCTACGGAATTGAAGAAGCAGTTGGCGGCAATTCCCGGGCCTAGGTCTGCAACCATTCGTGTTTTCGCAGGGAAACTTGATCCCTCCCATTGGTACGCAAACTACAACGAAAGCGGTGGCCGGGTGCTGGGGGAAGCGTGTCATTTCTTCGACTATCTTTGTTGGTTATTTGAGTCGGAACCGGTGCGGGTGTTTGCGCAAACCGTGTGGCCTGCCGAAGGGCGCTTGCCTTTTCCAGACACTGTCTCCGCGCAGGTTGAGTTTGCGGATGGTTCCAGTGGTCAGGTCATCTACACTGCGGAAGGTGACCACAGTTATCCGAAGGAGAATATTACTGTCTTCGGCGCCGGACTGGTGGCTGAGATTACTAATTTTCAGAAACTCGCTCTACACCGGGGCCGCAAGGTGAAAGCGTTTTCATACACTTCAAAAGGCCACGCTGAACAAATGATTGCCTGGGCTGATTTCCTGGCAGGCAAATCTGAACTACCACTGCCATACGAGCAATCGCGCACCAGCATGTTGCTGACGTTTGCAGTGCTGGAATCCATCCAGCAGGCACGCTCGGTGGATATCTGATATGTCGCGTCTCAGTTGGTATTGGTATCGACTCCGCGCCATGAGCGCAGAAGAAATTGCCGGGCATGTTCGCAAAAAACTTTGGCAAAGACAGGATGTTAGGTCGTTGCCTGATTTCTCCACGTTCGAACCCTCGTCCGTTGTAAATTTTCCGGCTCTCCCTTCCCAGGATGCAGCTCCGGAACAACTGAAAGTAGCACTGGCTGCGGATGTGGATCGGATACTCGGAGGGAAATGGATCGCGTTCGGGCACATGCCTTTACAGGTGGATGATCCGCCGCGATGGCATAAAGATTATTTCGCTGGAATGGATGTCCCCTCGTCCGCGCTGGCGTTTGGATTGAATCATCGCGAGTTGCCAAAAGGTGCTGACATTAAACTCATTTGGGAGCTGAGCCGCTGGTATGAATTGGTGCGCCTGGCCGAGGCTGCTTACATCCTGAAGGATCAGCGGGCAGCGCAAACATGCATTCGCTGGTTGCAGGATTGGGTGAAGCACAATCCTTCCTATCGTGGTTGGAATTGGACGAGTGCGCTTGAATCTGGAATGCGCCTGATTCAGTTCATCTGGATTGACGCACTGCTATCTGGAAGCGGACTCCATGTCCCTGAATTGACGCAACTTCGCCGGGACATTCTTCCATCTCACATTTGGTTTACCTGGCGCTACAAATCATTTGGTTCGTCCGCAAATAATCATTTGCTCGGGGAATTGGCAGGCTTAATTCTGGCTCAAACTCGCTGGCCCGAATTGGCTGAATACGGCGCTGAGATGGTTGAACTGCATCGGCAGTTCGAGAAAGAGGTGCTCAATCAATTTGCCAGTGATGGAGGAAACCGGGAGCAAGCACTCAATTATCAACTTTTTTCCTTCGAGTTCTGCTGGCAGGCGCGGCTCGCGTTGCACGCTGCAGGAAAAACGGTTTCGCCCGAAGTGGAAGAACGTCTCCAACGGGCTGCAGAATTCTTCGTCACGGTACAGGCCGAACGCGACTTCTGGGATTACGGCGACTCCGACAGTGCTTATGTGACCCCGTTGTCCGCAAGGGACGCGGTGCCTGAATGGCGTGATTGGTTGCGTGGAAGCAGAAGCAGCGAAAGTGCGGCGCTGCAATTTTGGTTGGGCGAACCGCCGAAGTTCAAAAGTTCCGCTCAATGCATTTCTTGTGATTGGAGGCTCTATCCTGATTCAGGAATCGCCGTCCATCGAGAGTTGGATTGGATGTTGCGTTTTGATTTGTCTCCGCTCGGCTACCTGGCTACTGCAGCCCATGGACACTTGGATGCCTTGCACCTTTCGATCTGGCTGAAGGATGTCGCATTTATAATCGATCCCGGCACCGGTGCTTACTATGCGGACAATAAATTGCGAGCGCACTTGGCGTCCTGGGACGCACACAACGCGCCGCATCCTTTGAAACTGGATTTCCCGAAAAGGTTTGGCCCATTTCTCTGGTCGCAACATCACCCGACACCGACATGGAAAGAATCAAACGATTCTCTTGTTGGAGAGTTGCAATTACCATCTTTGCGATTGCAACGGAAGGTGAAGCAGGTGAATCAAGGTTGGTTGGTGGAAGATGACTGTGGCCCCGATCAGAATTTCGTGGTGAACTGGCAGTTTGCACCTGAAACTATTTTGAAACAGTTGGATGCCCTCACATTTCAAGCGGAACGAAAAGGTATCAAGATGGAGATACGAGTGAATGATAGCTGGCAAAAAGTAGAATTGATCAATCGCCTGGATGGCCATGTTGGAAAGGTATCTCCGGCATTTCGCAAAACCGCAGTTGGTCCTGTCATTAAACTGACTGCCTGTCCGCAGAGAGTTCCAACCGGCTTCCAAACATCGTTTCGTTTAATTTCTTTCAATGGCTAACAAACCGGCTGTTCTAATAATTGTAGAAAACCTGCCAGTGCCACTGGACCGGAGGGTTTGGCAGGAATCGTGTGCTTTGCGTGACGCCGGTTACAAGGTCATCGTTATTTGTCCCCAGATGCGCGGTTACACTCAACCGGAAGAAATCCTGGATGGCATTCACATTTATCGTCACTGGATTTCTCAAGAAGCCGGAGGATTCGTTGGTTTCTTCAGTGAATATGCTTCTGCGCTCTTTGGTGAAATAAGATTGGCCTGGAAAGCATGGCGAAAGCACCGCTTCAAACTGATTCATCTTTGTAACCCGCCCGACTTGCTCTTTCTCGTGGCATGGCCTTTTAAGCTGTTTGGGGTGAGGGTCATTTATGATGTGCACGATCTTTGGCCGGAAATGTTTGAGGCGAAATTCGGCAAGCGTGGACTGTTCTATTGGGCAGTACGCCATGCCGAACGCTTGACTCATGTTTGTGCCGACGTCGTTCTCGCGACCAACGAATCTGTGCGACAAATTGCGATTCAGCGCGGAAGAAAAAAACCTGAAACCGTTTTAGTCGTCCGTACCGCCCCCAAGATTCCGACACAAGACTTTGCCTCTGACCCCGCTCTCAAGAAAGGACACACTTTTCTAATAGGTTATGTTGGCGTAATGGGAGATGCCGATGGCGTGGATTATCTGATCCGCGCGGCTGATCATATTGTGAACCGTTTGAAACGAACCGACGTGCAATTCCTCCTGATGGGAACAGGGCCGGAACACGCAAAGTTAGTCGAACTGCGGAACCAACTTGGTCTGACAGAATTCGTGGAAATGCCAGGTCGCGTCAGCAATGAGTTCTTGTTCTCGGCACTGCAAACAATCGATCTGGGCGTTTCGTGTGATCCAATCAACTCCTACAATGACCATTGCACCATGAACAAGGTTCTCGAATACATGACATTCGGAAAGCCGCAGGTCATGTTCGATTTGAAAGAAGGACGCGCTTCTGCCGGTGAAGCAGCGGCTTACGTGGGAAATAATTCAGCAACCGAATTAGGCGAGAGGATCGCAGCTCTGCTTGATGACCCCGAGGCACGTTACAGAATGGGACAACTCGGAGCAGAGCGGGTCAGGTCAGAATTGAACTGGGAACGTTCTGTGGAACAATTGGAAAAAGCATATCAACTCGCATTGGCGGAACGCCGCAAGTGATGTATAATACCGCCCAATTTCATGAGTGCTGCTCTTGACCAGGCGACAACGGGAACTGAAAAAACGGAAGAGGGCTTTGTCCAGGAGTTCCTGCGACATTGGCAAAACCTTCCGTCCAAATGGCTTTTTTTCGGAATATTGGCAGCATGGTTACTGCTATTTCATTTTTTTGGAAATTCCACTCTCGGTTACATTAAGACCGCTTCGCTCTTCGGATGGATGGATTACACCTACTCCAATTCAGAAGACGATGCGCATGGAAAATTGATTCCTTTTGTCGTGCTTGCTTTGTTTTGGATGAAGCGGCGGGAATTGTTGGCGATTGAAAAACGCCATTGGTGGCCAGCAATATCCGTTTTGGCCTTGGGCCTTTTTTTACATATTGGCGGCTTCGTCGTCCAACAAACACGCGTATCAATTGTCGGTTTTTTTGTTGGGCTATACGGAATAACGGGTCTCATTTGGGGGCCCAAATGGTTAAAAACCAGTTTTTTTCCATTCCTTTTATTCGCGTTCTGCCTGCCGCTCGGGACGATTTCAGAGACGTTGACGTTTCCGCTCAGGGTTTTGGCCACCAACATCACAACGCTTATTACACACGGCATCTTCGGGATAAACGTTATCCAGGATGGCACTCGAATTTTTAATCCTGACGGTAGTTATCAATATGAAGTGGCGGCTGCTTGCAGCGGGTTGCGGAGCCTGACTGCCACCTTGGCCATTGCAGTGGTATACGCCTTCCTCAGTTTTCAAAAACCCTGGAAACGTCTGATCTTAATCGCCAGCGCGTTCCCGCTCGCAGTAGCGGCCAATGTTTTCCGATTAACAACCATCATTTTTTCGGCAGAAGCGTTCGGACAGGAGGCCGGTAACTTTGTGCATGACAGTCCATGGCTCAGTCTCCTGCCTTACTTGCCCGCAATTGCTGGTCTTTTGATTCTAGGATATTTCTTGCGGGAGAAGGAGGAACAGGAAAGCAACGCACCATGTTAAATCGCAAAACTTCGATTTTAATTTTCTCGTTCTCGATGCTGTTAATCGGCGGGAGTGCGGCGGCTCTCTTCCGAGTCCAGAATAACCAGACGCTTGGTATCCCCGGCGTCAAAGTAGTAACGGAACCGATTTACAATCCGAAAGGAGATGTTGCCGGAACGAATTCTATAAAGTTGCCAGCCAATCTGCTCGGTTTCGATAGTGTGCCTTTGCCCGTAACTGATGTTGAATTGAACTGGTTGCCGCCGGATACCACTTATGGACGCCGGCATTACAAAGCGAAAACCGGGTTCGAAGCAATGATCAGCGTCGTTTTGATGGGTGGAGATCGAACTAGTATTCATAAACCTGAGTATTGTTTGACTGGCCAGGGTTGGCTGATTGAGAAAACGGAAACCACGACGATTCGCATCCCGGCCCCTCACGCTTATGACGTGCCTGTGAAGAAAATGACGGTCTCGCGCACAATTCAACAAACCAACGGCCAATCCATTGCTTTAAAGGGCATTTATGTCTTTTGGTTTGTGGCAGATGACCAACTCAGTGCTGAACATGGCGATCGTATGTGGCGCATGGCAAAAGACCTCCTAACCCGTGGTGTCCTTGAACGCTGGGCCTATGTCACCTACTTCACACAATGCCTCCCTGGCCAGGAAGATGCTACTTACGAACGTATGAAAGAGTTTATTGCGGCTTCGGTGCCTGAATTTCAGATCACCACGGGCAAACCTTTAGCTGCGGAAACGGCATCGGCTGAGGCGCGAAAATGAAAGTTCCCTTTTGTGCTGAACATGTCGTCTGCTAAGATCTTCACTGTTCTATTCGATTAATCATGCTGCGCCGTCATCGCCAACTTAGAAGCAAAGTGCATCGGTTGCTCGACGTATGGCTTTTTGCGATCAGCTTATGGATCGCTCACGTTATTCGAGATATTTTCCCGTTGGATGATTTGGTTGCCTGGATCCCCAGTATCGGCCCATGGTTTTCTCATAAACTGACCGATCCGGTTCTCTCATTTGATAATTATCTGTGGCTTTATTTTGTCATTCTGCCACTCGTCCCTGTTGTGTTGGAGCGACAAGGATTTTATGACCGACCGATGCTCTTTCCACGTCGGCAAATCATATGGGCGTTGTGCAAAACATGCATCGGCATCACGCTCCTCATGATTTTCGCCATTTATTTGTCGAATAACCAGGCGCTCATTGCGCGCTCCGTCATGATCCTGTTTGGTGTGATTGCTTTCGCGCTCGTTTATCTGAAGGAGGAACTGATTCAGTGGAGTTGCCTGATCAAATTCGGCAAAACCCAGATCCACAGTCGGATACTCCTGATCGGCACACCTCAGGATACTTGTCGCTTGCGCTGCGAAGTTCTGGAGAAACATCCGGCTGGTATTGAGATCGTGCGTGAAATCGATTTGAACCATACCACGATTGAAGAGTTCGTGCAGGCCTTGCATGAACATTCCGTCAATGGCGTCATGGTGAATGCCAAGCACAGTTATTTCGGCCAGGTGGAAAAAGCCATTCAGGCTTGCGAACTGGAAGGAGTGGAGGCCTGGCTGGTGGCGGATTTCTTTAATACGAAAATTTCCCAGACAAGCTTCGATGAATTCCATGGCCGCCCTGTGTTGGTGTTTCACACCGGCCCGGAAGCGTCCTGGCAGGGGCTGTTTAAGCAATTCCTTGATTTCACCGGGGCTGGAATTTTGCTGATGGTGTTTTCTCTTCCCATGTTGATTGCGGCAATCTGGATCAGGCTCACGTCACCCGGACCCATTTTTTTCAAGCAACAACGCAGCGGAATAAACGGAAAACCTTTCACCATGTTCAAATTTAGGACGATGGTGACGAATGCCGAACAACGCCAGCAGGAGCTTGCTGTTCTTAACGAAATGAGCGGGCCGGTTTTCAAAATCACCAATGATCCGCGTATCACTCCCGTCGGCAAATGGCTCCGGAAATTCAGCATTGATGAGTTTCCTCAGCTCCTCAATGTGCTCAAAGGGGAAATGAGTTTGGTTGGCCCCCGCCCACTTCCGGTAAATGAAGTTCTTAAGTTCGATGATTTCGCGCATCGCAGGCGTTTAAGTGTGAAACCGGGCATCACTTGTCTCTGGCAGGTCAGTGGTCGTAACAATGTTACTGATTTCAAAGACTGGGTTCGGCTCGATCTTGAATACATTGATAACTGGTCCATCTGGCTCGATCTGAAAATTCTTTTCCGCACGGTGCCCGTCGTTCTTCTTGCCAAAGGCGCGAAATAATACATTTGCGGAGAAGCCCGGCCCGCAAAATAGAGCAGCGCGTACGGCGACTCGAGCACCGTTGGAAATCCGAAAGCTGCGATTGCAGCCTTGCGTGCTGCGGTTGATGCTTCGCACAAGACAGAACTATTGAAAAGGACGAACCGCTTTGCGGTTACGCCGCGCTCCGCTTCCACGCCCATCTCACCGCCCCTTTAGATTTATTTGCACCGCTTACCGGAAACCAAATTCATCCTACTTGGCGAAATGGATTTCAGCCGCTACTTTCCCAGCGCGAATGAATAAGAAATTTGTTTGGCTGCTTCTTCTTGGCTGCCTCTGCTTTACCGGTTGTGCCACTTCCAGGAGTGAAAAAAGGGACAACGCACCTGAGCTGGAATCGGCGGTTACCACAACCTTCCAGGCGGTCGCCGCGAAACATGCTCCCGACCCGCGACTTGCCATTTTCCGAATCCAACCCGAACGCACCGGCGATTTTCTCATCCTCCGCGGCGAAGTGGAAAGTGCCGCTGCCAAGCAGGAGTTGATTGAAAGTTTGAAGAGCCAGGGGATCAAGGCCGTGGATCGCATCACGGTTTTGCCGGCGGCAGATCTTGGCGAGGCGACCTGGGGTATCGTTCGCATCAGTGTGGCCAATGTGCGTGATGAAAAAGGTCATGGGGCTGAGTTGGGCACGCAAGTCCTTATGGGACACGTCGTTCGCGTATGGAAAAAAGAGGGAGGCTGGTACTACGTGCAATCCTCCGATCGTTACCTCGGATGGACCGGCGATGACAGTTTCGTGCGGGTCACAAAAGAGCAGGTGAACGAGTGGAATGCCACGCCGCGCGTGATTGTCACCGATTACGAGGATCGCGTCTGGCAGCAACCCGGCGGTAAACGGCGCGGGAATCTTCCCGTGTCCGACGTCGTGGCCGGTGCTCTCCTGAAGAAAGTTGGAGAAGAAGGCGATTGGCTAAAGGTCGAACTTCCAGACGGTCGCGCCGGTTATCTTGCAAAGCAATCGACCATGGATTTTGAAGCCTGGAGAGACTCGCGCCAAGCAACCGGCGCAAACATCGAGGAAAGCGCGAAATCGCTTCTCGGAGTTCCTTACCTCTGGGGTGGCACCTCAACCAAGGGAGTGGATTGTTCCGGTTTTACAAAGACAGTTTTCTACATGAACGGCGTGCAATTGCTTCGCAACGCCAGCCATCAGGCCCGGCAGGGGATGGATATTGCCCTGGATCCTGAGTTTAGGAATCTGCAAAAAGGCGACCTCCTGTTCTTCGGAAGCCGAGCGAGCAGAGGCAAACCCGAACGCATCACTCACGTCGGTATCTATCTTGATAACAAACAATTTATCCATTCGTCCGGCCTGGTAAAGCTTAACAGCTTTGACCCGAAATCGCCCATCTACAAAGAAAGCCGACTGAAGAGCCTTGTTCGTGCGCGCCGTTACCTGCCCGAAGAATGACACCGCCAACCGTCATTGCCAACGGCCAGGTAACCACAGTTGAACTGCCGGCCTCCATCGAAGATTTTTTGCGCGCGCGAAATTTACTGCCGCGCAGTGTGGTGGTGGAACACAATGGACAACCGGTGGCTCCCTCCGAATTTCCCCATCGACTGCTCAACGCGGGAGATCGTCTGGAGATCGTGAAAATCGTTGCTGGTGGTTGAACGATTCTTCTGTTTGCGATAAATAGGGGAGCAACTTTCTTGAGATGGTTCTGAAATGAAACTCAAATTCGAATACTTCTTCCGCACTTACATTTTCATTTGTGTCGCTGTCCTGGGCTGGTCCTTCTGGGCGAGTGCCCAGTCCTCGGCGCCCATTACCATCCTGGATCCCAAGGCGAATTCGACCTTTCGTCACGGGACAAACATCACCATTGCAGCACGGGTGGATGTTCCCACTGAAACGGTTAGGTATGTCGAATTTCTACGGGACAACAAATCATTGGGCATCGTTTCCAATGTCCCCTACACCTTGACCTGGACCAACGTGCCTCGAGGCATTCACAGGCTGGAGGTCAGAATGGTGAATGTGGAAGGTGTCACGAACACGTCTGCGGCAGTGGAAATCCCGGTCCATACAGTGGACGCATATCTCACTTTCGGTTTGGACAGGGTCAAGATACTCACTTACAAAGGGTTTCTTGGATTGCCGCTTTGGCAGTACGTGGCGTCGCTGATTTACATCTTTCTAGCGTTTTATGTCTCCAAGTTTCTCGATTTCGTCACGCGCATCTGGTTGAAGCGTTGGGCGAGTAAAACTTCCACAAAACTTGATGACCTGTTGCTTGAGTTGCTGAACGGCCCGGTAAAAATCGTTGCCTTCGTCATTTTCCTGCACATCGGTTTGAACGTTTTTTCCTGGCCGGAATGGATTGAAAGCTTCTTTTCCAAGTTCCTCCGTGTCATCGTTGCCGTCTCCATCACCTACACACTGCTCAAGGCTGTGGACATTGTCCTCAACTTTTGGAAAAATCAGGGCGACCAGCGGGACAAGTCTTTTGATCACCAGCTTTTCCCCATTATCAGCAAGAGCCTCAAACTCTTCATCTTGGTGGTGGCAGTGCTGGTCACCTGGCAAAACGTTTCCGAAAAACCGATCACTGCGATCCTGGCATCGCTCTCAATTGGCGGACTCGCCATCGGTCTCGCCGCACAGGATACCATTTCCAACTTCTTCGGCGCAGTGGTGGTGTTTGTGGACAAACCGTTTCGCGTGGGTGACCGCATCAAGTTGCCGGATGTGGATGGCACCGTGGAAACCATCGGCTTGCGTTCCACCCGGGTCCGCAACCTGGACGGTCATCTGATTACGGTTCCCAATAAAACGATGGGCAACGCGACCATCACCAACATCACCAAACGTCCTAACATCAAAACCGTGATGAACATTGGCATCACTTACGATACGCCGACGGAAAAAGTGAAACTCGCCCTGCAAATTCTAAATGAAATTTACAAAAACCACCCCAAAACGTTCGACCTGATCGTCAGCTTCAATCAGTTCGCAGATTCTTCGCTGAACATCCTCGTCGTCCATTGGTGGAACTCCACTGATTTCAAGGAGTACCTCGCCGGAATGCAGGAACTGAACCTGGCCTTGAAAGAACGTTTTGATAATGAGGGCATCAGTTTCGCGTTCCCAAGCCGTACAATTTACCTGAAACAGGATTTGGACTGGCGCATAGCATCGGCCAGCGGTGATGCGGTCAAATTGGAAGATCGGAAGGGGTAACTCCCCTGGAAGTGCCACAGAGCCGGAAGAAGGATTGAAGATTCGAATTGTAACGGAAGGCACAATTAGGGGAATGCCCTGCTGAAAACCCCGGCAAATCGGGATTAGCACCTTAATCCGGGAGTTGGCGGAGCTTGAAAGATACCTACTCTGCGTAACGTCCTCGGCTTGCGAGTTCAGCGGCGTTCTGCCCGGTGTTCAGGAAATTGAGACGCACTGCAAGAAACTGAGATGATCCCTTACACCGATCTATAGATGTTCTTGGGTTGACGTTTCGCCATCTCACAGGTTTATTCACCGCGCTGTGAAATCATTTTTTCCCCTTTTCTCTGCAGCTTTGCTGTTGGTCCCGTGCGCACGAGCCGAGTTGGTCAATGGCGTTTATGTCACGGTGAACGATGCCGTGATCACCTTTCAGGAGGTCGAAACCGCCATCGCACCACTGGCAGAACTCCTCGCCAAACAGCATCGAAACAACCCGCAGGTTTTCCAGGAAAAGCTACAGCAGGTTCGCCAGGAAAAGATTGAAGAACTGGTTGATCGCCAGCTTGTTTTGCACGAGTTCAAAACAGCCGGATACCAACTGCCGGAAAGCGTGATTGATGATGTGATCCAGGATCGCATCAAAGAACGATTCGGGAACCGGGCAACCCTCGCCAAAACCCTCCAGGCGCAAGGGATTAGTTATGAAACCTTCCGCAAGCAGATCCGGGAAGATTACGTCGTTAGCGCCATGATCCGCACCAAAATCTCCAGCGAGAAGATTCTCATTTCTCCGCAGAAGATTGAAAACTACTACAACGCCAACCTCGCAAAATACAAAGTGGCAGACCAGGTCAAACTGCGCATGATCGCTCTGAACAAGAAGAGCGAGGACGACTCCGCACCGGGCAGGATTGCCCAGGAAATTTTGAACAAAATCAAGGATGGCGCTTCTTTCGCGGAAATGGCTTCCGTTTACTCCGATGCACAACGGGCGCAAGGCGGCGATCGCGGTTGGATCGAGCGCGACACTCTCAAGAAGGAACTTTCTGATGTGGCATTCTCATTGAAACCGGGCACACACAGCGATGTCGTGGACCTGAAGGAAGCCTGCTACATTTTGTTTGCCGAAGAAGCACGCAACGCTCACGTCAAAGCGCTGCCCGATGTCCGCGACGAGATTGAAACTACTTTGAAAGACGAAGAACGCACTCGCCTGCAAAAGCAGTGGCTCGACCGCTTGAAAGCGAAGTCGTTCGTTCGGTATTTCTAACTCTCACCCGCTTCTTTTCACACCGCGAAACGTCGGCAGCACGTTTTATGAACCTACGCATCGGCATTGCTCTTGGCGACATCACCGGAATCGGGCCGGAAGTCACATTGAAAGCCCTTGCGCAGGAGGCATCACATGACGAAACGAATTACCTGCTCATCGGCGATTGGGAGCATCTCTCCGCGCTAAACCAGTCGCTTGGCACGAACGTCCCGATGGAACGACAGGGAGGCGCAAACCAGGATGCGCGATTCCTCGTCGCAAACCCGCTTTCCGAACCATTACCCAGGAATCTCCTGCCCGGCTCGACTCCCGCGGCCAAAGCTGCCGTCGTCTGGTTGCGCGATGCGGCAGCTCGTTGTCTCTGCAAAGAAATCTCTGCAATGGTGACTGCTCCCGTGAATAAGGAAGCAATCATTCGCGCCGGTGAATCAAACTTCGTAGGCCAGACCGAACTCCTCTCCCAAATTGCCGGAACAGATCGCACCGCCATGATGCTTCTCGGCGATGACGATCGTGGACGCTGGTTACGGGTGGTTCTCGCAACGACGCATGTTCCCATCAAAGATGTCTCTGCCAACCTGACCCGCGAGAAGATACTGCTCGCCATCGAACTTGCCGCCAAGTCGTGTCGCGACCTCGGTTTGCCGCAGGAACGAGTCGCCGTGTGTGGTTTGAATCCGCATGCCGGTGAAGGTGGCAAGATCGGCACCGAAGAAATCGAAACGATCATCCCAGCCGTTGAAGAAGCGCGCAAAATGGGTTTCAACTCTTCCGGTCCGTTCGCCGCCGATGCACTTTTCTACTATGTTTTTCGGGGTGATTACGATGTCGTGGTGGCGATGTATCACGATCAAGGATTGGTTCCGTTAAAGATGATTGGATTCGAGTCAGGAGTGAACTGGACACTCGGTTTGCCCTTCATCCGCACCTCTCCCGACCACGGCACCGCTTACGATATTGTTGGCAAGAACATTGCCAATCCATCAAGCATGGTATCCGCCATTCGATTGGCGAAGAAACTCGCGGGGCAAGGTGAAAGGTAGGGAGTGTCACTCCGTGCGCGCCGCTCGTTAGATAGATACCCTTCAACGATGCATCCTTCTATGCGCGGAAGCGGGGTAAAATCCGGGTCGATAAGTCGTAAACCATTTTCGCTGGAGGGAGTTACAGCATGGCGTGGATGAAAAAACGCGACGGAGGTCGTGCATTTTTTTATAGAGCGCTAAAAATTACTTTTTTCGACGTACATTTTAAAATGTACGACCGCGAAAGCAATTTTCGAACGTACATTTTATCCTTAATCCGGCAAGTTGGAGGAGCTTGAAAAGTAGGGAAGTTCTTTATTTGATGGGGTTTGAACCCGCAAATAGCTTCAGTGGCGGTTCACCCTGGAGGTGACAAGAGGCCGTGTGGTTTGCGGGCAGATGCGAAAGCT
>JACDHS010000134.1 GCA_013820875.1 Verrucomicrobiota bacterium
TTGGTGCGCGATTACGAAACCGCAGAAACAAGCGCAGAAGCTTGGATCTATATCGCTATGATACGAATTCAACTCCGCCGATTGGCTTGATTCCTATGGAATACTGACTTTTCAGACAGGCTCTAAGTTCGGGGTGAGCCAAGCGAAGTTTTTGAAAGCAACAAAAGTGAAGGAAAGCCAATAAAAAAGGCCCTGAGACGTGGGTCTCAGGGCCGGAAATTGGTTGCGGGGCTAGGATTTGAACCTAGGACCTTCAGGTTATGAGCCTGACGAGCTACCGGGCTGCTCCACCCCGCGATCAAGATGTGTGGAATATAGGTCTAATTCTTTCGGTGGCAAGCAGTATTAGAACTTTATTACAAATCCGATGCTCCAAGCTCTTTCAGCCCCAAATCCGCAGCATCTCTCACCGGCTTGCTGCCATCGCTCCTGGCACGCATCAATCCTTCAAACGCCCGTGGGTCTCCAATCCTGGCCAATGCTTCCACGGCTGCTTTTCGCACGCCCATATCGACAGAATCCAATGCTACAAGCAAAGGCTCCGTGGCTCGAACATCACCAATCTCACCCAATGCTTTCGCCGCATGCTTCTGACTCAATGAGTCGAATTGTGACAAGGCTTTGATAAGCGGTTCCACGGCCTGCGAGCCGAGATGAACGATATCTTCCCATTTTTGCAGGAGGATGGCTTGAACCGTCAAGAGCGACGGATCGGAAGGAACCCATGGAAGCGCAGCCAGCGCCTCGGCCGCCGCTCTTCTGACGGGAGGAACAGCATCTTCAAGGGCGCGTTCCAATGCCGAACAGGCCCCCGCATTCCCCGTTTTGCCGAGATCCCGGGCAGCTTTAAAACGAACTGTGGGGTCGCCATTTTGAAGTTCAGCGATCAATGGCTTGAGCGTCGCGTCTTCGTCGTGATCCGTTACGAATTCCGGCACGCTGTCAACCATCTGAAGTGAAGGCAGGTTAGAGGAACCTGCCAGGGGCGAAATCTCTTCATTGAAGGAACTTATTATATCCCCTGCCTCTGTGCCGAGCTCTTGCAAAATCGCTTTAGCTTGCGGGGATTGCCTCCAGGCTGGATCGATCTGCTGTAACGCGCCCGAGGCTTCGCGCCTCACATCTGGAGAAACATCCTTCAACATGTTGATCAAAGGTTCCAGCGCCCGTTGTCCAAAGTATCCCAGCGCCTCCGCGGCAACGCAGCGTATTCTTTCTTCCACATCGTTCAGCGCGGTCACCAGCAGCTCAAATACTCTAACATCTCTTACCCGGCGCAATGCTTCGATCGCCGTGATCCGTATATTGGGTGACTCATCTTTCAGTCCCTGACCGATCGTTTTCCATACCCGGGAATCAGAGATTGTGGAAAGCACCTCGATTCCCGTTTGCCGAACCGATTCAGAGGGAGAATCCAAAAGCACCGAAAGAGGCTCAACGGCGGCGGCTCCCAATGAAGCTGCCTCAGCGAATCTGCCAGCGGCGACAAGACTGATGGCTTCCTCCTCCTGAGTCGCAGGCGTCCAGCGAAAATGTTGGAGAACATTTGCGGCCTTGTTTTGAACTCCCAGATCACGGTCTTGCAAAAGAGGAACGACAAATCGTGTGATGGTCTTGTCGTTCACTTTGATCAAACCATTGAGCACGGCAATCCGAACTGCAGGATCTTTGTCCTTCAGAGCATCACAAAGGACTGGCACGGATTCAAAATCGCGAAAGCTGGCGATAGCTTTAGCAGCAGTTTTTCGGACTTCGGCAACTTCGTCGCGCAAAAGAAGCGGGTAAAGGTTCGGTAGAACTGCAGGATCCTGTGCATCCGCCAGGCTTTCAACGGTTTCGCGGCGAGTATCCGCATTTTTTGATTTCAGCCCTAATAGCGTTAGGAAATTCATAAATAAAGGAAAGGTGCGTTCCTTGCGGAATCGCACCTCTTCTAAAAACCATGGGCAAGATATGCCAGATATGGATCCTAGTCCACTGCTTCTTCAACCCAACGAGTAGCATAAAAACCCCAGGAAGGCCCGTTCAGGCTAATGGCCGTATCAAAATGGAGATTGAAGTGACCGTTAAAAGTGACTGTGTTACCGATGATCGCCCCGATTATGTCATTCTTATCATTACCACCTCCGTTTGCCCTGATATCAGCATGGGGCGCGTAGATTGTGCCCACGAACGAAGCGTTACCACTGATGTTGATCCCTGTGCAAGTGTTCAGACCATACAGTTGGAAATTCAGGGCGTTCTCACTTTCATTCATGATCCCCCGCCCTCCCAGGTTGGCATTGCCAGCCAGGTAGATGGTCACACTGGCCCCATCCTCGATTATGATTTGAGACTGCCCCGACATGTTGATCGCTCCGGTAACATATATTGTGGTATGACCTGGGGCACGAATAAGCATTCGATCTTGCCCACTTAATTCCAAGTTCGTCATGCTCCAATTACCAGCAGTAGCGGCGTACTTGTAAGTGCGGGTTTCAATCACCTCATTGGTCACAGCTCCGATATATTTGTATGCTGTATCCGTCATGTAAGTATAACTGTAATTCGTCCAGGTGTAGGAAAACGGAGGTATGAAGGTATACGTATCTATTTTTGCGTAGGTGTAAGTGGTTATCCGGTATTTTGGCGGACCCTTCGTGGGCGCCGGGTTCGTCGTCACCGATCCCAGATAAGTCCCTTCAGCAGGATACGCTTGGCTAGTGACCACCGTCGTGTTGGTTGTCACGCCTGGAGGCGTTAAATAATCAACTGGATGATACAACCAGGTTAGCTCACTATCTCCATCATTCGTCCTCACACCAAATGGAGGCTCTGGATTGGGATAGGTCGATGAAGTGTTGAAAGTTAAATTCGTTTCAACTCCGCTATCGGGAACAGGACTGGGATGATAGTCTGTGGTAACCAACAGTGAATTGGTGGAAATAATCCCCCCGGGCGGTAGCGGATTCGGATATATGGGACTCACGATCGTTTTTGCCTCACGCACTGGATTGGTGATTGTGATGGAGCAATAGCAAGTTCCCAGGAGCGGCCATGATTCAGCTCCGTAGGGCAACTCTACATCGTGCAGGTTCTGGTTCAAATCATTCTGATAACTTCCAGCCTCGGTTCCTGTATTGCCCCCGTTTATCCAATCAAGACTTCCGATAGTGCCGTTCGTTAGAGTCCCGTCCGGACTGGTCGTTGCTTCACCGTAAACGACTCCTTGCGCGCCTAAATTAATATTGCCATCAGTCGAACCGATTATAGCGTCGGCCGTATGATACCTTGGATCATAAAGACCATAAAAGCTATCACTCGGACTCTGAGAGTTAAAGCTATCCACTCCTCCCTGACCGTTGAAGATGATATTTCCTTTAGCCCCTACCGAGAACATGAATAAATTGTATTTGGCAGTACTCACCCGAACCTGACGAGCAATCATGGATTTAGGAGTGACCGCTTGCCCCACAGTTCCATAAATAGGAATCAGACCGAGTTTCCCAAACAAAGTTGGGCTGTAAGCTGTGCAAATGATATCAGGCATATCATTCGTGGCTGGTGGATTCACAGTGATCCAGAGGTCGTAATAGCTGCTGCCTACATCCTTTCGCGTTGCCTGAAATATTCCTGAACCCTCTTCCGTGGTCCAACCATCCACCCCGTACCATTGAACAAGGCCTCCATTAACCGTGTTGCTGTAACAGTTTCGGTTTAGATGCGCCAATCCCTCTTCGATTCCAGCTTCAACCAAAGGAAGGACTCCGTTCCAATTTTGAGATCTTGCGACAGAGCGGTGCTGTGTTTTGACGTTCATATCCAGCATTCCCCACAAAATAGGGACTGTGATTACAGCCAGCAGAAGAACCATCAGAAGAGCATTGCCATCCTGGCGTGAACACTTCGGGTTAAGGTGGATTTTCATAAATGTTGATTCCGCATTACGATTTTTGCTGTCTGGACACTTTCTGTATTCCAGGTGCGCCCCAGGATTTGCCGCGAACAGACCCAGTTCACCTGAATAATTTTACAAAGCTTTTTATCGGTTGCTTCAAGGAATTCAGCGAGTTGACCGGAGACAGGATTGCGCTGGAACATGGAAAACTGGAGCGCGTCACATTCCGTCAGAAGTATTTTTTCGTTCGTGCCCTGAACGCGAGTCAACGTTCGATCCCCGTCATCGTAAACAAACGTAACCTGGTAATCCGGCATTTGAACCACTATCTTATCGGTGGCGAATGACACAACCTCGGTTGCCTCACGAATTTCCATAACCATCCTATCCAAAGCGTTCCGACTCTTCTGATCCAAATCGATATAATTTACCAGGCTGGCGTAACTCCGCGCGCTGTAGATCACACTCGTCATTACAACTGCCGCAAGAATAGTGGAGAGTAAAACAGCAACCAGAACCTCAACTAAAGTCGCCCCGCTTTTGCGCCTCAGTCGAACAACCTGGTTATTGGATGACATATCTTTGAAGACCATATTGTGAGACAAAGGTGGACATCTGGCGAACACGCGGGATCGTGCCATTGGTCCAGGTTATTTCGATCGTGACCATCCGCATGTTAGTAGCGTAAGAGAGCTCTGTAAAAGGAACCTCCCCAATTGTCACTGTACCGTAGTACGCCGAGCCAACAGAGTTACCAGTGTTGGTTCCAGCGGGAAAATACCCATCAACAAACGTGTCAGGGAGAAAAGCGAGGTTATTTAATTGCGCCCAATTATAGAGACGAATCGACTCCAACTTCTCAACCATAATCTGCGTCGCACGCAGATTCTCCCGAGTTGCATTCATTAATCCAAAGCCTCCAGATATCCCGAGGTAAAGCGCCATCAGGATGATTGAGGCAATGGCCATCGCAACAACCACCTCGATCAAGGAAAAAGCCCTGGAGAGCATTCGACTGGCGTTGGCAGACAATAGGTGCATTTGATCTATCCGGTTTTATAGCAACTTACCTGCCATGTCAAAACTGATTCAGTTGACAAATGGACTAAATATGTTTGGCGAGCTGTTCGGAACTGATCGATAACACCTCTTTGTGAAGGGAATTTCCGTGTGCATCCATCGTGACAAAGGCGGGGAAATTCTCGACTTCAAGTTCCCAAATGGCCTCCGGCGACCCGAATTCCTCCAGCAAATAGACATTCCGCACCTTTTTGACACATTCGGCCAGCACTTGCGCCGCACCCCCGACAGAGTGCAAATAAACGCAGCCAAACTCCTTGCAGGCGGCTGACGTGCGATCCCCCATCCCTCCCTTTCCAATAACGCCGCGCAAATTGAATTTTTTAATGACATCGCCCTGGTAAGGCTCTTCACGGATGGAAGTGGTAGGGCCGGCGGCGGTCACTTTCCAGTTCCCCTGCTCATCTTTGAGAACCACGGGGCCGCAGTGATAGATGATTCCCTCCTTTAAGTTGACTCCTGGCGGCAACTCTCCTCCATCGTGTAAATATTTGTGCACGGCGTCGCGTCCGGTGAAAATGATGCCGGAGATGGCCACTTCATCGCCGACTTTGAGGGCGAGGACCTGGTCTTTGGTAAATGGGTATGTGAGATGAATCATCTTAGTTGCATCGTTGAATGGTTACATTGTTGAATGGGGGGGGAACTGGAGTTGCATCGTTCAATTGTTACATTGTTGCATCGGGGAAGTCTTCGGGATTCCTTCCATACTCAACTGAAGATTCATGCATCACCAGGTTTTCGCCGGATTTGCATTTTCTTAAGTAACGAATGTAGCCGCCGAGTAATTTGGAAACCTGCCAACCTATCTGCCGTAATGACTCCACCTCAGCCTCTGTTAAATATTTTTCGTCAACGCAGACGTTCAGATCATCAATCAATTCCTGCAGGGAACCACGGGCTTGCAACATAAACTTGATCTGATCCAAATAATGAAATCGGCCATGGCCTTCGGCGACATTGTTGGTCAACGAAACGGCGGCCCTTCGGATCTGACTCACCAACTCGAATTTCTCAAAATCCGGCAACTTCCGTGTAACGGCATACATCGCCTTCCGAAATTCCCTCGCCACACGGTAAACCTCCAAATCCTCGAACGTTTGAAATTTACGATCCGCGTCCATTCTTCACCCATGTAACAATGCAACCATTCAACAATGCACCGCCTCTAATACAGCCACCGTTCAATCGCACTTTCGCCATTAAGCACAAATCCCTGCCGTCTGAACGCCCAGCACATGTAACTGATGCTGACGAAGTATGAGGCGGGCAACCGGTTGGCGGCGCATATCTTTACACCTAACAATGTCGTCTTCCCACCGAATCCCATGGGGCCAATGCCAAGCTCATTGGCGGTCTTCAAAATATCCTGCTCCAGTTCGTCGAGTTCCGGCATTTTATTGCGATCGGGTATTCTGCGGAGAAATTGCTGTTTAGAATATTCGTAACCGGTTGCGCGATCCCCCCCGATGCAGACGCCGAGAATCCCTGGACCGCACCCCTTGCCCTGCGCCTGCAAAACGGCATCCAAAATCACTTTGCGGCATCCGTCCAGGTCCCGCCCCGCCTTCAGTTTTTCGTGCGGCAACGAATACTGTGCTCCCACGTTTTCGCATCCGCCGCCCTTGAGCATCAGGCTGACCTTCAGTTCAGGTGAACGATGCTGATGAAAATGAACGATCGGCGCACCGGGTCCGACGTTGGTGCCGTCGTTTTTGCCGCTGATGGAATCCACCGAGTTCTGGCGGAGATAACCTTTTTTCGTGGCAAGCGTCACAGCTTTCCGCGCGGTTTCTTCAAATGTGATCTGATCGTAGCCGACAGGGCACTCTATATAGAATATGATGCTGCCGGTATCCTGGCAGATCGGCTGGGATTTTCTTTTGGCGAGTTCGATGTTCCGCTCAATGATCTTTAAGGCGGACTCGGCAATGGTGCCTTTCTTCTCATTCTCAAGCGATTGAATGATGGCGTCATTCACATCACTGGGAATTTCCGCCGAAGCGCGACGAATCAGTTCAACCAACGAATCCTGCAATTCACTCATAAAGTGAGCGAAATCCTAGGGCGTCGGGGGGAGAGTGTCCAGTGTTCAGTGGCTCACAGAGTCGCGTGCGTTATGGTGTTCGAAATTGTGAGGCACAGATGATTTTCGCCACACTTAGATAGATAAAGGCGGTCCGCAAAACGCATTGGTCAATGTGGGAGGGTGTTTTGTAGAAGGAAAAAACAGACAAAATCCTCAAATAAAAGGGTTTTGGCTAAAATCGGTGAGTTATGATTTTCATGACAATGAAACTGAGGGTTTGATTATGGCGACCCATCAAGCCGCACCTGTGTGTCATTTAGTTAAGGAATGAAGGCCGATAAACAAGTGAATGCGAGCGGATTTCCCAGCGGCGCGCAAGTCAGAACTAGAGAGTTACTGTCCGCCTGCGGACTGGAGTGACGCGCCCTACCTCGAATCGACTGCGAATTCGAATAGTGCGGTTGCAACTACCTTCATACAGTGGGCCCAACAATAACTCGCCCCCGCATGGTAGGGCGCGTCACTCCCAGTCCGTCAGGCGGACAGTAACTCTCTAGTTCTGACTTGCGCGCCGCCGGTTGGAACGGCGACCTGATGTTTTTTCTCTCGCTAAATGGCAGTGGGCCAGCGGTCATCAACCAAGAAATGAGGATTCGGTTCTTTTCACTAATGCAACGTGTAACCATTCATCCCTGTAACTGGTTGCCATTCCAACGGCTACTTTCAGGGTTATTTCTTTGACGCACCTTCAGGCGGGCGCGGGGCGGGCGCGGATTTTGCCTCGATCGGTCTTTTGGCTTCTGGATGAGTCGCTAGCATGGCGCGAAGTTCTTTCACCACTTTTGGATTTTCGGCAGCCAGATTCTTTGTTTCACCCGGATCCTTTTTGTAATCGTAAAGCTCCAGATCCGCGCTTTCGGCGGGAGCGCCGACTAATTTCCACTCAACGAGACGATAACGTTCCGTCCGGATCGCGCGGCCAAGCCGCGGTCCACGCGGGAAAACGTGGAGCACATGGTCTTTAACTGTTGCTTTCGGCTTGCGCAATACCGGCAGCAGACTGGTGCCATCAAGTTGTTGCGGCACGTTTGGCTTTGGCAATCCAGCCAATTCGCACAGGGTGGGATAAATATCCACCGTCTCGGTAAGCGCACTGCTGTGGCTGCCTTTCTTTGTCACCCCGGGAGCAGCGATGATAAACGGGATGCGATTGGCTTCCTCGTAATTAGTATGTTTGCACCACATGCCGTGATCGCCGAGGTGCCAGCCGTGATCGCCCCAGAGAAGGATGATGGTGTTATCGCTGAGTTTGAGGCGATCCAACTCGTCGAGCACGCGTCCTAACTGGGCATCCATATAACTGACGGTCGCATGATAGCCGTGAATCAGGGTGCGTTGCAGATCTTCGGGCAGATCCCCTTTTTCCGGGGTGCCTGCGTATTGACGCAGTTCAAAACCAAATTGTGGCGCGTACGAAGGCGCACCGTCTGGAGGGGTGCGACGCTCCGGTAGCGAGAATTGTTCGCGGTCGTAAAGATCCCAATATTTTTTTGGCGCACAAAACGGCAGGTGCGGTTTCACAAAACCCAGAGCGAGGAAAAGCGGTTCATCGGGTTTCTCTTTCGCGGCACGCAAGCGGAGGATCGCTTCATCAGCAATGCGCCCGTCGGCATAGGCATTGTCCGGCACATCGGCAATCTCGTAAGCAGCACCGCGCGGAAGGTGCTTAATTTCGTCCAACCGGGTATTCGAAAAGTAAGCTTCCTCGCGTGTGATCTGGTCTTTATCCGTGCTTTGCGGCAGCGCGTAGTCCACGACCTTTTCATGCAGGTGCGGCACGCTCCAGGAAGCGGCGTCTTCGTGATTGCCGTGGCCGACGTGAAAAATCTTTCCAATACCTTCAGCGCGCCAGCCGTGACGCATGAAATATTGCGTGAGCGTGACGGCATCCGGAACAGACTGACGAAAGTTCGTGCCGAGATTGTAGATGCCCAGGGTGGTCGGGCGGGCGCCGGTCATCAAAGTGTTGCGGGAAGGCGCGCAGACTGCCTGGTTGCAATAGGCTCGATCGAACCGCATGCCCCGTTTGGCGAGGCGATCGATATTCGGCGATTTCACCGTGCGATCGCCGTAGCAACCGAGCACAGGCTTGAGATCGTCCACACAAATCATCAGGACGTTGGGACGTTTTGTTTCGGCGGCAAAAAGAAAGCCACTCCAACAGGTGAACAGAAGGGTGAGAAAGATCGAGTATCGTTTCATGGTGAAAGAATATGCGGATGCACTTTAGCCTATAGACAAGAATAGAGGGAAACCACAGTTATAAGGGTTTTTTACATTTTTGATTCCGCGCGGAGTCGTCTGGCTAGTCTCCAGTCCACTCCAGAATGCTCCGGGCGACGTCTGGCTATAGCGATTACCAAAAGTAATTTCCGGATAGGCACTCAAGTTTGATCGGAAACGTCCGGTGTTCAACCGCGAGCGTTTATTGCACGGCGGGCTGTCTGGTTCCTTCTCCTCGGGGGAGAAGGTTAGGATGAGGCGAGCCTTTTCGGAAATTACTTTTGGTAATCGCTATAACTCGCGCGTTCACTTCGGACATCCAAAACGGCGCGCACGGGAGTGACACGCCCTACCGGATGTATCGCCAGAGTTGCGGATCGGGTTTTTCCGAAGACTGACAGATTGGACGGCGGGCGATGGATTTGTTTTGCGGGACAGGATCGTTGTCCCTTTGGGGAACCGGGATGCTTTTCGTAGCAGCACCCTCGGTCCACGGGGCGAGGCCTATGTTCCCGGAAACAGACCCCTCGCCCCGCGGGGCGACCCCCTTGTTACGGAAACAGACCCCTCTCCCCGCGGGGCGGGGGGTGCTGTTACCGTTAGCAATACCCCCTTCCCCGTGGGAGAGGGGTATTGTTACGCGAAATATTTCCGTTCCCCACGGGGAGAGGGGTCTGTTTTTGGAGGTTTCTACGTTGTAAGAAGTTTATTGGGAGGGTCTTATGGATTTTTCGGCGGTTCCTCGCGTTTTCGGTGGAATAGCGATGCGCTTTTCGAAGGGCACCAGCCCAGATTGTGGTTTGGACCAGTGGCAAGTCGGTCAAACAGATTGCGAGTGAACTGGGAGTGAGCGTTTGGAACCTGGGTGATTGGAAGGAGTGTTACGCGCCCAAGCCGCCGGCCATTGCTCGGACTATCACTGGACTGGAAGAACAGGTTGAGAATCGTGCTTCCGCCATAGAACCTCTGATCGACGCAAAACAACTCATTGCGACTGGCACTCCATGAAGAATCTCTGTCACAAATCGGCGACATCGCCCGATTCTATTTTCGGGGCAACTAACATCATCGTGCCCGTCAGGAGCAGGTAACCCCCGAATAAACCAATGGCCACAGTGACCCCAAAGATTTTGATCGGAAAGAATCCAATGCTGGCGAAGATAAAGAACGCCACGACTGGAATGGCCACCAGGAGGGATCCGATCACAATCTTCTTGATGCCACTAACCCGGGTAATAGCAGCTCTCTCACGAGCAAAACCACCCACCACTTTGGACGCCTCTTCATATCCGACGCCGTGCGTCATTATGAATTTAATCACCGCATCCGGTTCGTCGCCCCAGAAAATCCTGGCTCGGGCTTCATGATCCACCTGGGATCGTTCCTTTTGTATTATGTTGGAGACACTCTGAGCAGAAGGAGCGCTGGATTTAACCGGAACCGCAGCCCGCAATCGCACTCCGCCGACCGGCAAAGCAACAGGAACCGGTGCAGGCAATTTTTGGGCGAATATCTCGTTGGCGACAACCGTGCCATCCATGCCGCAGGTTGGACACGCAATAGCATGAGGCATTCGTCCCTCGAATGGTTCGATCTCGAATGCGTAAGGTTGTCCGCATCCGCACTCAATCTTAATGGGTATCATAGGGGAAAATTCATTTAGGTTGACCCGGGGCCGTGGAAACTAAAACAAGGAGCGAAGCAGAGAGCAATTCGAAAGAAGGCGTTCGCCGGGGTGTGATTTTAAGCGGGTGAGATTGTAGGATCGGAGCGCGGCGTAACCGCGACGCGGTTCGTTGTTTCTATAGTTCTGATTTGTGCGAAGCATCAGCCGCAGCATGTGAGATATCAAGCGGGCCTGAAAATCTGAACGCCGCAATTATTGCCGTACCCGCTGCGGCTGACTCTGCGAGCACAGCCGCGCTCCGATTCCACGCAACCGCTCCTCCCATCTCATCCGCTTAAAATCACACCCTGTCCGGGGAAAAGGGAAAAACAGATTCTCCCACCCGCTGTTGATCACGCCCGGTTGAAACGGTATTGCCTCCCAATGGCAGCAACACCTCCCGTGCAAAACAACCGAATCAACCTTCCCGCTTCATCGGCCAATTTGCGCTCACCAGGCCTTTGTAGCCACCGACCAGGGAACTGACATCCTTGTAGCCCATTTTTTGCGCGATATCGGCAGTCAGGATGGAGCGATAGCCGCCACCGCAATACATGATCATCTCGGCATTCGGGTCCGGAACAACGTTCTCGATGTCCCGCTCCAAAACACCTTTGCCTATGTGAAGCGCTTCCGCGGCATGGCCCGCCTTCCATTCTTCATCTTCCCGGACATCTATTAAGATGGCCCTGGGATTCGCCGCCAGACGAGCGCGCGCTTCTTCGATGGTGAGTTCCTTGACCCGCGGACGAGCTTCATGCACGACCTTGAGAAAACCAGGTGAATGTTGCATGGCGTAAACATAAAGTGTCTGCGAAATGCCGCAAGACTTCAAATGAGGGTGTTTTCGCGAAATAACTTGGCGGCAGGAACTGTTTCAGCGATGAATCCGCCGAGTGAAAAATAAACCCGCCAACAGTGCGATCGCCGGCGGTCTGTTTTTTGCCGTAGTCTTGTGGGGCGCGAACAATGCCGCCACAAAATACCTGGTTGGCTTCTGGCCGCCTGTTTTCGTCGGGAGCACGCGTTTTCTTGCTGCTGGCATTATTCTCCTGGCGCTCTTTCGATGGACCAACATTTTTGGAAAACCACATCCGCTCTCGGCAGAACTTAAAAGAAAACTCTGGTGGCACGGCGGCCTGAACCTCGCGCTCTATATCATTGCGTTCAATCTTGCCCTGACAATGACGTCCGCGAGTCACGTCGCGCTTTATCTCGGTGCTTCTCCGATCTGGGCGTTGCTCTGGGAAGGCAGGCCGGAGAAAAATTGGAAATCAGCGCAACGTTACTTCGCTGCGGGTCTCGCCCTTTGCGGTGTGCTCGTGCTGTTCTGGCCGGTGCTTAAAATCGGATCCAGCAAAATGCTGGGCGAACTGCTCGCCCTCGTCTCAAGTGTGCTTTGGACCAATTACGGACGCCAATGCCGCGCTCTCGGCACATCCCTTTCAGGTGCGGAGATTTCCGCCTACACCTTTTGGAGAGCTGGAGTGCTGGTTGCGCCGCTTGCCGTGTTTGAGTTACTCACCCGCCCTGTGGAGATCCGAACAGATCTCATTTTAGTTCAGGCCTTTTGCATCCTGGCGAGTGGAGTGGTGGCATTCGCGCTCTGGAACAATGCCTTGCGCCACTGGAAGACCAGCAAGGTTTACCTTTTCAACAATCTCATCCCGATCAGCACGATGAGTTGGGCTTACGTCACGCTCGGTGAACCGGTCACCCCAACATTTTGGGCGGCAATGCTGCTGATTGTCGCAGGTGTGTTGATCGGCCAAACCCGATGGGAAAAGATTTTCGGCAAACGCTGGCTGCCTGAATAGGGATTTACGATTTAGGATTGACGAGTCAATTGAGATCGGCGCGTCAATCGTAAATCCTAAATCGTCAATTCCAACGGTTGACTCGTTTATCGTAAACGCGAATCGTTAATCCATGGATGTTACCAACATAGACCAGGTGCCTGCCTTCACCACCAAGGACGGTTCTGAGATCCGCGAACTGCTTGCCCATCGCAACTCCTGCATCCGCAACCAAAGCCTCGCCGAGGCGCGCATTCCTGTCGGAGGCAGCACCCTCGAACATTTTCATCCGGTCACCGAGGAGATTTACCTCATCACCGCCGGGTCAGGAAAAATGCGAATTGAAAAGGAGGCGCGCGAGGTGAAAGTTGGTGACGCGATAGCCATTCCGCCCGGCCAAAAGCACAAAATTTGGAATACTGGCGGAGATGTCCTAACGTTGCTCTGTTGCTGCGCTCCGGCATATGAGCACAATGACACGGTGATAACTGAACATGAAACCGACTAGTATCCGCCTGTTTGTGAAGCCGTATTGCGGCTGGTGTCACGAAGCCAAAGATTGGCTCGATGAACGCGGCATTAAATATGATGAACTCGATGTCATCTCCGATGGGGCCGCCCGCCGGGAAATGCGCGAGCTTTCCGGACAGACGCTCGCTCCAACGATTGATGTGGATGGCGAGATTTTGGCTGACTTTGATACCGGACAGTTGGCAAAGTTCTGGAAGCAATTCGAATGAGCTGCACTGATATTCCCCTTAAGCCCCGTCCGCGCCTGCCTGAGTGGCTGCGGTTGCAACTGCCTACCTCAAGCAACTTCGCGAAAACCGAGTCGCTCGTAGGCGAACTGAAACTCCACACTGTCTGCGAAAGCGCCAAGTGCCCGAATCAATGGGAATGCTGGAGCAAAGGCACCGCCACCTTCATGATCGCGGGCGATCATTGCACGCGCGCCTGCAAGTTTTGCGCCGTCAGCACAGCCAAACCGCTCCCCCTTGAAACCGATGAACCATCCAGGGTAGCCGAAGCCACCCGTCGCATGAAATTGAAGCATGTCGTCATCACGGCAGTCGCACGCGACGATATTGAGGACGGCGGCGCGGATCATTTTCGTCAAACGATCGAGAAAGTGCGCGAACTCAATCCCGGCATCATCATTGAAGTCCTCGTCCCGGATTTCCTCGATAAAGATTTTGCGATCGATGCCGTTCTTTCCGCCAATCCGCATATCTACAATCACAATTTGGAAACGGTTCGCCGTTTGACCCCGAGCGTGCGCCATCGCGCGACTTACGATCGTTCCCTTTCTGTTCTCGCCAAAGTGAAAGCGAAACGTGGCAACTCGATCTACACCAAATCGGGCATCATGCTTGGCCTCGGCGAAACCGAAGAGGAACTTCACGAAGCAATGCGCGACCTGCGCGCCGCTCATTGCGAAATCCTGACACTCGGCCAATATCTTCAGCCGACCTTGACACATTTGCCTGTGGTTGAATTCGTTCATCCAGACAAATTCACTGAGCACAAAGCCACCGCAGAAAAGCTTGGCTTCCTCCACGTGGCCAGCGGGCCGATGGTTCGCAGTTCGTATCATGCGGATGAGTTTAGCCTGCCGATGTTGGCTTGATGAATTTCTCTCTTGCGAGGAACAATTAAGTATGACCTTTAAGCGAATCACCTGCGATCCGAAGAAAATGAACGGACAACCGTGCATTCGAGGGATGCGGATCACCGTCCGAAGGGTGCTGGAGGCGCTGGCAAATTGTCCGAGCCGTGAGGAAATGCTGAAGGATTATCCTGATCTGGAAGAAGAAGACATTCGAGAAGCTTTGGAATACGCAGCAGCCTCTCTAGACGGCGAATTCCAGGAACTCGCCGCTTGATGAGGGTGAAGATGAAAATTTACGCGGTGAAAAATCATCAATTTCGAGGAAACAGTTACAAAAAGCGAAGCGCTTGCGGTTCCCCCGGCACACCAGTTTAATCCCGCGTTACTCACCGCCGCAGATAATTTACTTTGCCGATGCCAGTGCTCTGGTAGGTTGTCGCAGCTAAATTCATGAGTGCAGCATCCGCAGTCACGCACAACCACACGCCGACGCCGAACGGTTCACACAAGAGCCATTCCCCCCTCAAAGGTCTCGACTATTCCGTACTCCAACAGTGCATGCATTGCGGTCTCTGCCTGCCGACCTGCCCGACCTACGATGCCACCAAGTTGGAGCGCAACAGTCCGCGCGGCCGTATTGCGTTGATGCGCGCCATTGCCGATGACCGCCTTGAAGCCACCAAGGACTTCGGCGATGAAATGTATTTTTGTCTAGGTTGCCTGGCTTGCATGACCGCCTGCCCTGCTGGTGTTAACTACGCGGAACTCTTCGAAAACGCCCGTGCGGAAGCCGAACAATCCAAGGTTCTCGACAATCCAAAGCGCAGCCTTATTCGCAATGTCACTTTGCGGTGGCTCTTCATGGACATGGGCCGTTTGCAGGCACTCGGTTTTGGGATTCGCCTGTACCAGCAACTCGGCTTCCAGGCGTTTCTTCGCAAAAGCGGCGTGATGAAGCTGATGCCCAAACGCATGCGTGAGTTGGAGGCAATGACTCCGACGATGCAGCCAAAGTTCACGGCCGACATGGTGTCGCCGATCACCCACCCGAGTTCTGAGAAAAAGTATAAAGTCGCGATGCTCACCGGTTGCGCCCAGGATCTGATGTTCAGCGACGTCAACCGTGACACCGTGGAAGTCCTCGCCCGCAACGGTTGTGAAGTGATCACACCAGCAGAGCAAAGTTGCTGCGGGTCACTTCATGCCCACAATGGCGAACTCGATATGGCCGCCGAACTTGCGCGCAAGAACATCGATCAATTTCCGCCCGAACAATTCGACGCCATCATCACCAATGCCGCCGGGTGCGGTTCGCATCTGAAACATTACGCGAACATCCTGAAGAACGATCCCGTTTACGAAAAGCGGGCTCACCTTTGGGATGCGAAAGTCAAAGACATCCACGAATGGCTCGGCCAAATTGGAATTGAACCGCCCCCCACGCGCAATCAACCCCCGCAGAATGTCACCTATCACGAAGCCTGCCATCTGTGCCACGGCCAAAAGATCACCGCGCAGCCACGGCAACTCTTGAAAGCGATTCCGAACCTGAAACTCACCGAGCTTCCCGAAAGCACCTGGTGTTGCGGCAGTGCCGGCATCTATAACGTGATCCAGCCGGAAATGGCCAACGAACTTCTCGATCGCAAACTGAAGCACATTCGATCCACCCGCTCGCAAATCGTTGCCACCGGAAACCCCGGTTGCATGGCGCACATTCAAAACGGCGCCCGGCAACAGAATCTCTCCCTTCGCATCGCCCATCCAATTTCCCTGCTGGCAGAAGCCTATCGCCGGGCGGATGCCTGAACAGTCAAGCCGACGCGTCGAATCGTGTAAAACGTGTAGCGAAAGAAAAAGGTCGCCCGGTTCCCGAGCGGCTTGCTTCCAGCATTTGGGGAAAAGTACGATCAACCTTAATCCGGCAGTTGAATTTCAACGCAGAGGCGCAAAGAGGCAAAGGCGCAGAGGATTTATGCTTTTTACCTCTTTGAAACACCTCATCTATAGCGATTGCCAAAAGTAATTTCCGGATACGCTCGCCCTCGTCAAAAAAGTCTCCCGAGCCGCGAAAGGGTTGTCGACCCGCTGTTGTCTTCTGGTCCTAAGCACCAAAGGTGTGGCCATTCCTCAGCCCAGCCCACGCGGGCTGGGTAAACCCCGCAGATTAACAAGCGGTCTGAAGGACTGCGATAATCACCGGCACATGCCACAATCAATTATCGCGTTTAGTGAATCTGGTGTTCAGTATTCAGCATCCTCCAGTAGGTATCGCGTTTGTTGGAATGCTACTTTGGGGGATTAAGAGCCCGTATATCGCGGCCCTTCAGGCCGCAAATGTGGTAAAACCGTTTTACCCAGCCCGGTGGGCTGGGCTGAGGGATTGCTGGCCCTTTGGGCCTCCGGCCAGATGCACCGAAGCTGTGCGATATCGTTTATTCCTACTTTTTTAGAATAACTCGATTCAGAACCTATCCGGAAATTACTTTTGGCAACCGTTATAAAAGGTGAGTGCCCGGGCTCCGCACCGCACAGCGGTCATCGACTCTATAGTTCTGGTTTC
>JACDHS010000135.1 GCA_013820875.1 Verrucomicrobiota bacterium
AGTTGGCTTTGTTCCGCTTTGAAATGGCAACACGCACGCACCAGACTTCGAGAGGATTGTAGAAGGCAGAAGTCAGGGTTTTCACACAGGAAAACCCCACCGGTTTTGGAATTATCCGTTTTGCGGACAGGCTCTACGCTACTATCCGGCTGGCACCTTTGACTTTAAACTTCCCTTTCCTCTCGGTCGCTTTAACCTCCGTCACCTTGCCGGTGACGAAGAAAACCGGCTTACCGATTCAGACATGGCCTTGCAAATTCTTAACACGCTATCGCGCCAACTCGAACCTTTCATCCCGCTGGATCCAGCGGGGAAAAACGTCGGCCTTTACTGCTGCGGTCCGACGGTCCATGACTTCGCGCACATTGGTAACTTCCGCACTTTCATCTTTGCCGACCTCGTTCGGCGCTACCTGGAATTCAAAGGATTCAACGTCCAACACGTCATGAACATCACCGACGTGGAAGACAAAATCATCAAACGGGTGCGGGAGAACAAAACGACTCTGCGCGAGTTCACCGGGAAGTTTGAAACCGCATTCTTCGAAGATCTTCAAACGCTGAACTGCCTGCGTCCGCATCAGACGCCTCGCGCCACGGAACACATTACTGAAATCATTGACCTGATCGAAAAGCTGGTCGCGCGCGGTGTCGCTTATAAGGCTGCGGATGGTTCGGTTTATTTTTCCATCGAGAAATATCGCGGGTGCGGTTGCCAATACGGGCAACTCGTAAATCTCAATTTCGAAGAAATGCGCGTCGGCGAACGCGTCAGCAGCGACGAATACGAAAAAGAATCGCTCGCCGATTTTGCGCTCTGGAAGGCGCGCGTTCCAGAAGACGGCGATGTCGCATGGCCGAGTCCATGGGGCGAGGGGCGTCCTGGATGGCATATCGAGTGCAGCGCCATGAGCATGAAAGCGCTCGGCGCCAGCTTCGACCTGCATTTGGGTGGTGAAGATCTTATTTTTCCGCATCACGAAGATGAGATTGCGCAGAGCGAAGGCGCTGGCGTGCAGCAGCCGGGTGAACGCTTTGTAAAGTATTGGATGCACGGCGCGCATTTGCTCGTGGAAGGCAAAAAGATGAGTAAATCGCTCGGCAACTTTTTCACGTTGCGCGATTTGCTGGGGAAAGGTTTTACCGGTCGCGAGATCCGTTACCTGATGCTCACCTCGTATTATCGTGAGCAGTTCAATTTTACGATCGAAGGTTTGCAAGGGGCGCGCGCGGCATTGGGCAGAATTGATGAGTGCCTCGCCAAATTGCGTGAAATGGCTGGCACCGTTGCAGCCGATGCCGACCCGGAGATGCTTGAGCCGTTCTCCAAAGCGCTGGATCACGACATGAATGTTTCCGGGGCATGGGGTGTGGTGTTTGACTGGGTGCGCGAGAACAACCGGTTGCTCAATGGCGGGATGACTCCCGAAGCAGCGGGGACGGCATTGGCTACGTGGGAAAAGATGAACGCGGTGTTTGCACTCGGTTCCGCCCCGGAAGCAGAAGCTCCGCCGGAGTTGCTGGCGTTGCTTGAGGAACGCCAGGCTGTCCGCAAGGCAAAGGATTTTAAACGCGCCGATGCTATTCGAGATGAATTGAAGGCCAAAGGATGGATTATCGAGGACACCGCAAAGGGTCCGAGACTGAAGCGGCTTTAGGTTGAATTTTCCTCAATTTCAGGTGTTAATACCCGCCACCAAGAGGACTCATGAAATTACAAAAGATTCTATCTTACATTTCACTGCTTTGCCTTTCTGGCGTGTCGGTGCTTTTTGTCGGCGCCCAAAATCCTTCGACTGCGCAGACGTCTCCAGCGCCCGAACCCGGCGGACGTCCACATTCCCTGGTGTGGGACGCGATGGAAAAAACGTATTACGCTGAGTTCGAGGAAACCGTCGCGACATACACTTTCTGGGTGACCAACACCTCCAGGGCGCCTGTGCTCATTACTGCCGTAACTCCAGCATGCAGTTGCACTATAGCGGATAATCCCCAGCCCTGGAAACTGGCGCCGGGTGAAGTCGGTGAATTAAAGGCGAGCATGAATTTCGCGGGACAGATCGGCGAAAAAGAGAAAACGATGGCGATCGACTCCACCGGCGGCCGGCGGCAAGTGCTGACATTGAAGGTGAACATTCCCCATGATGACAACGAAGAACGACGCGCGCGCAACATGGCTGCCGCTGCAAAAGATCGTCAGGCGGTCCTTAAAGGGGATTGCGCTGCCTGCCACGTTGAACCGTTGAAAGGTTTGAAAGGTGAAGACTTGTTCGTCGCTGGCTGCAATATCTGCCACGACCCTCCCAACAACGCCAAACGCGCCCAGGTCGTTCCTGACTTGAAGACACTCGCGTTCCCAACGGATAAAGCTTACTGGAAAAAGATTATCGCCGACGGCAAAGAAGGCACTTTGATGCCCGGTTTCGCCACAGCCCACGGCGGCCCGCTGACGGACGAGGAAATCGAGTCGCTCGCAGAATATGCAGTCAAAGCGTTCCCATTCGATCCTGCGAACGTGAAGAAAACCAATTAAGTTTTGCCTGGAGTTCCTATCACGTTTGAGGTCACGCAAGGCAGTGGGCGGACAATTGCAGACACTCCGAACAGGGTCCGATTGAAGCGGCTTTAGGTTGAAATTTCCGTAGAGTGATGTTTAATACACGCCACCAAAGAGACTTATGAAATCACAAAAGATTTTCTCTTATATTCCGTTGCTTTGCCTCGCAGGCTTATCCCTGCTTTCTGTCGCCGCGCAAAATACTCCGATTAGACTTCCACCTATAGCCCCGGATACTGCAACTCCCGATGCCGCGCCCGCACGAGTGCATCCCCTGGCGTGGAACGCGATGGAAAACGTTTACCACGCTAAGATCGGGGAAACGAATGCGTCTTTCAGCTTTTGGGTGACAAACATCTCGAAAGGGCCTGTATTGATTTCGAGGGTAAACCCTTCCTGCGGTTGCACAGTGGCCGAATATCCGCAACCGTGGAACCTGGCACCGGGTGAAAGCGGCGAGATCAAGGCGAATATGGGCATCGCAGGCAAAACCGGAACGCAGGCCAAAATCATGACCGTGTTTTCCACGGGCGGCCCTTCGCAAGTGCTGACGTTGAAGGCGCTGATCCCAAAAGACGACAATGAAGAACGACGCCAACAAAACATGGCTGCTGCAGCGAAAGATCGCCAGGTGGTTTTCCGAGGTGATTGCGCTTCCTGCCACGTCGAACCGTTAGTAGGTAAGATGGGTAAAGACCTGTTCGACGCTGGCTGCAACATCTGCCACGATCCCCCTACAGGTGCCCATCGCGCAGAAATCGTTCCTGATTTGACGAAACTCGCTTTTCCCACGAACAAGGATTATTGGAAAAAAATCATTGCCGACGGCAAAGAAGGAACTTTGATGCCCGGTTTTGCCAAGGCCCATGGTGGCCCGCTCACGGATGAGGAAATTGAGTCGTTGGCCGAGTATGCAGTGAAAGCGTTCCCATTCGATCCTGCGAACCTGCCGAAAACCAGGTAGTTAATGGCCGGCATCTTAATCACGTTCGAGGGCACGGAAGGCAGCGGCAAATCCACCCAAATTGCGCGTCTCACCAGGCACCTGCAATCGCTCGGGCACACCGTCCGAACATTGCGTGAGCCGGGCGGGACTCCTATCGGGGAGGAAATTCGTCACACTTTGAAGCATAGCGAGGCGAATTACGCGATGACGCCGGAAGCTGAACTTCTGCTCATGAACGCCAGTCGCGCGCAACTGGTGCGTGAAATCATCCGCCCTGCCCTTCAGCGCGGTGAAATCATTCTTTGCGATCGATTCTACGATTCTACAACGGCCTACCAGGGTTACGGACGTCAACTCGACCTGAATCATGTTCGCGAAATCATCGCGTTCGCAGTCGGTGAAACCCGCCCGGACCTGACCTTGATGTTGAATGTGCCCGTGCATGTCAGCGAGAAAAGAAGGCATTTGCGCCAGGCGAGATTGCTCGAAGTTCCGCGTCGGAATGGAAAGACAGGCCCGCTGCCGTTTGATGAAAAGCTAAGGGACCGTATGGAAGAAGCAGACCGCAGCTTTTTCGAACGGGTGGAACAAGGTTACACAGCTATCGCGGCATCCGAACCGAATCGCATCCAGGTAATTGATGCGACGAAATCCAAGCAAGCGGTGTGGGAAAGAATCTGGGAAGCCGTTGCTCCGCTTCTGGAAAAGAAAACGGGCGTTTCGGCCGGTTAACCCGGCCAAAACGCCTTGGCAAATTCAGATGGATCAGGCTTTCGCCGGGGCAGGCACAGTGGCGCGATTGAACTGGATGGTCAACCGCGACTTCTTGCGATCGGCCGTTCCTTTTTTGACAACCCCGGTTTTAGCGGCTTTGTCGAAAGCAGAAATCAAAGATTTCAAAGCGGTTGAAGCTTCGTCTTTATTCCCAGCACCGGCTGCCACGGAAAATTTCTTTTCAAGCGTGTGGAGACGATTTTTGATACTCTTGTTTTGCGCCTGCCTGCGTGCAGTGCTTCGCACGCGACGTTCAGCAGATTTGGTATTCGGCATATTTTTAAATCAATTTCGGGTGTTTCCCCGTTCCAAAAAGGAGCGCGGAATATAACAAAGGAACTTCGTGTTGCAACAAGTATTTCCCCAGATCACGGCAACAACGAATGCGCTTCCACGCTGCAACTCGCCGGGATGCCCACCTCGTTGAAGGTATAAGTGCCGCCGCTCGGACACAGTGGCATGGATTGGTTTGGAAGGAAAGGGAGGACGTCGTTTTGGGTCGCCGGATCACCGCCAGTCTTGTTATTGGTCGTCGCCCACTTTGTCTTGGCATCCTCGATCTCCTTCAGATGATTGACGCAACCTTCGGCTTGTTCGCGTTGCAGGTTGAACTGCGCCTGTTCATGTTCGTTCATCGGTTGGGCGGGAGGAAAATCGTCGTCAAACGGATCGTGAGCATACGTCTGTGGCCGTGCTTTTGCCTGCGAGGACAAATGCTGGTTTTCGCGACGCAACCGGGTTACTTCACCGCGCAATTTGTAAACTTCCTCAGCTTCCTTTTGCAGGCGCGCAATTTCATCAAAATTGAGCGAGCCGTCCTGGCTTCCCTCCAACTCTGCAACTTTGTTTTCCAATTCCTCGATCTGCGCCTGCAAAGACGCAATCTCCCCATCTTTATCGTGGGCTTTGGAATATAAAAAATAGGAGCCACCGGCCAACAACAGTACCAGAATCCAGGGAATCACTTTCATAGATCAGCCTTCTCTCACTTTCTTGAGCACACACTTGATTGTATCCAACAGTTCATGGGGATGAAACGGTTTCCACAGCACAACTCCACGCACCGAACGGATGAAATCGTCTATTTTCTTTTCGCCCTTGTGACCGGTCATGAAAATAAACCTGCGACACAAGTTTGGTTTCACTTTTTGAACGGCGAGGTAAAACATATCTCCCGGAAGATTCGGCATCAGCATGTCACAAAGAATAATATCGAACTCTCGTGACATAACCTGTTTTAAGCCGTCCAGACCGTTTTTGACGCAAGTGACGCGAAAGTCGTGTCCTTCCAGGTATTCCTTGAGCACCTCGGTCAAATCACCCTCATCTTCAAGCATCAAGACTTCGTCCATCCGGACCCCTCCCGATAACTCGTGAATTTCTTCAGATTTGAATGCGTGATATTTCTTCTCCATGCAGATGGTGCGCGCGGCGGGGGTCGAACCCACAACCTTCGGCTTCGGAGGCCGACGCTCTATCCAGTTGAGCTACGCGCGCAGATGACAGAGAATAGCTGGCAAAAGCGACCTCCAGTCAAGCGCATAGGGTAGCGTAAGTTCCTTTAAGCGCAAAAAGGAACTAAAACCCTTCCGCTTTGCCCAGTCCCCGCGGATCGGGACAGCCGATAAGCCCCTTGCCATCCGGATGCCGGGCCAGCGCCTGACAGGCTCCAATACGCTCAACTTCCTGCAGTTTATGCCCGCGCGCCGTCAACTCCTTCCGAATATCTTCCACCCATTTCTTTTCAATCCGCAATTCGTCCGGCTTCCATTGATGATGAAATCGCGGTGTGGCCAGCGCGTCATACAGAGACAGCTCGAACTCTTCCATTTCATGTCCGCCCTGCATTCGCATATCAATGAAGTTAATAATAGTGAGCGCAACCTGGTTGATGATCGTTGGGCCGCCCGCCGCTCCGACCGCCAGCACCGGCTCGCCTTCAAGGGAGACAATCGTTGGCGTCATGCTGGAAAGCGGACGTTTGAATGGAGCCACCGCATTGGCCTCCGCTCCAAGCAACCCGAAAGCATTTGGGGAACCTGGTTCCGCCGCGAAATCGTCCATCTCATTGTTCATGACAACGCCGGTGCCGGGAATCACCACTTTCGATCCGTAAGAAGTGTTCACTGTGGCCGTGATTGCCACCCAGTTACCTTCGGCATCCGCCGCCGCGAAATGAGTGGTGTGTTTGCCATATTGGCTGGCGAAAACTTCTGCTTCAGCTTCGGGCGGAATGCCGTGGGAAGGCACATCAATTACTTTATCCATTTGGATTTTGGCGGCGAGTTCCCGGCAATACTGGCGATTGATCAAGTGTTTGGGCACCTTCACCCAATCCGGGTCTCCCAGCCAATGCGCGCGATCCGCGAAAGCCAGCTTCATCGCTTCAGCCAGGAAATGAATCACATCCACCCCGTTGCGGCGCATCTCGTAAAGATTCTGCGTCTCAGCCATTTGTAGGATTTGAATTAAATGAACGCCGCCGGAGCTGGGTGGTGGAAAAGTTGCGATCGTGTAGCCGCGATAATTCGAAAACAACGGTTCACGCGCGACCGGAGTGTAACCCTTCAGATCGGCAACCGTCAAAATGCCGCCGTTCTTCTTCATCCACGCTTCCGTGGCCTCCGCGAAGGGACCACCGTAAAACCAACCGATCCCATCGCTCGCAATGCTGCGATACGTTTTTGCCAGATCGGGTTGTTTCAACATATCCCCTGCCTGCAGCGGCTTACCGTCTTTCAGGAAAATGCGTTTCGAATCTTCGAATTGTGCCAGGTTGCGAGCGGTGTTCCGATTGGCCGCCGCAAAACTGGCGTTCACCGGAAATCCATCTTCAGCAATTTTCGCGGCTGCCATGAGATGATCTCCCAACTTGGTTTTTCCGAACTTGCGAATCGCAGACTCGTAAGCCGCCAATGCTCCAGGAGTGGCGATCGCCAGCGGTCCCGTCTGGCTCAGATCCGGATCCGCTTTGCCGTCACGGAGATACATATCGCGAGTCGCAGCGGCCGGTGCTGTTTCGCGTCCATCAATCGCATTGTAAGCACCATTGGCGCGACGAATTAAGATGAAGCAGCCACCGCCAATGCCGGAGTTATGGCTGTCCACCACACCCAGCGTGAGGGCGACAGCTACCGCGGCGTCAATCGCGTTGCCCCCGTTTTTCAAAACTTCCACACCCGCTTGCGTCGCGAGCGGATGCACACTGACGACCATTCCTTTTTCACCAAAGGCGATGCGCGACTCTTTCGGAGTTTCCTCCTCTTCTTCCGCCTCAGCCTGTTCGTTAGTCTGGCTGACTTCATTTGTTTTCGCCGGTTCCTTCGTCACGGACGTTGCTGGTTTTTCACCGCAACCGAGCAACAAAGTGAGAACAGTAATTTGGGCCAGGATAAAAAACTTTTGCATAACGTTATTTAACTGCATTTAAGAAAAAGGTGATGTTCATCGCGTTCACAAAATCATGCAGGAACGCGCCCACAATCGGCACGACTAAAAATGCTCTCGGCGCGGAGCCATATCTCTCCACGAGCGCTTTCATATTCGCGACTGCATTCGGAGTCGCACCGAGGCCAAAGCCGCAATGCCCTCCCGCCATGACGGCTGCGTCGAAGTCGCGTCCCATGGCGCGGAACGTCACAAAACGCGTAAAAGCTGCCAGCGCGATGACCTGCACCGACACAATGACCAACATTGGCATCGCCGCCTGCGCAAGATCTTTCAGATTCAAGCCCATCATGGCAATCGCCAGGAAAATCCCGAGCGTCACCGAGCCCAGCGTGTCAACAATCTCCGTTCTCAGCCAACCTTTCTTCACGGCATCGGCTATATTTCGGATTGCCACCCCCAGGAGCAGCGCGCCCATGTAAACAGGAAAAACCAATTTGATCGATTCTTGCCCGGCGCGAGGAATTTCAATCTGTTGAATTCCATAACTAATCCATGAGCCGAGCTTGATGCACACCAGCAAAACAAAAACGTGCAGGAGAAATTTGGTTCCATAACCGGCCAATGCGCGGAAATCCTGCCAAATACCGGACTCGCTGGTTTCGCCCATCTGCAAGTGCGTTTCCCGTGAGACGCTGGGCTTCAGGTTCAACTTGCGAATCAGGCCGCCGCCCACCGGGCCACCGATCAATCCACCTGCTATCAACCCGAATGTTGCCGCCGCTGCGCCAATCACTCCCGCTCCTTCGAAACCCGCTTTCTCAAATTCTCCAGCAAAACCCAGCGCTGTCGCGTGCCCCCCTGTCATCGTCGTGCTGCCGCAAACAAGCCCCAGCAAAGTGGGCGCCCCCATGAGCTTTGCCATTCCAAGCCCAATGACATTCTGCAACACCCCCATGACCGCTGCGATTCCCAAAAAGATGAAAACCTGAAGTCCGCCGCGTTTGGCCAGATCCCAACTGGCGTTCAACCCAATGCAGGTAAAAAACGCCACCAGAAACGGGCGATGCACATCGAGGTTGGGAACTTTCGCCCATTCAATTTCCGTCGTCACCAGCCAGGTCCACCATTTGGCCGCCACCTTGGAGCCCAGGTTTAGTTCCACTCCAACAAGATTCGCGAACAACACACCAAACGAAACGAGCAACCCGCCCACGACAGGCGCCGGGATATTGTATTTGGACAGAAACGATATCCGTCTCACCAGGAATTCACCCAAAAGCAGGACTGGTATGGACAGCAGCAAAAGCCACCATGCGGAAATCAACATCTCCGCAATCCATCACAGCACGTTATTTGTTGTCAAACCTCAAAGCGTTCATTATTCAAACGCTTCAATTCGGCGCATACCGCCTACCAAATAATGAAAATCAAAATCGCTCAGTTCGGACTCGGCCCCATCGGAATCGAAACTCTTAAACTCGCTGCCACCAAATCCTGGGTGGAAATCGTCGGCGGCGTGGATATTGATCCGCAGAAAATCGGCAAATCACTTTCTGAAATCACCGGCATTCCGGGCCTCGAAAATAAAATGGTTTATGCCTCGTTCGATGAACTGGCGAAGCACGAAAAACCGGAAGTCGTCCTGCACACTTCGGTTTCGCGCATGAAAACCGCCCTACCCCAGCTCGAGCCGATCGTCAAAGCCGGTGTGAGCGTGGTCTCCTCCTGCGAAGAATTGCTCTTCCCACAACTTAAACAACCGGAACTCGCCAAACAACTCGATGACCTGTGCAAAAAACACGGCGCGCGCGTCCTCGGCACCGGAGTGAACCCCGGGTTCGTCATGGACACATTGGCTGTTTGTCTGACGGGCGTCTGTCGCAGTGTGGAAAAGATCGAAGTGGATCGCGTGGTCAACGCTTCCCTCCGCCGTGGACCGCTCCAGAAAAAAATTGGCAGCGGCTTGCAACCCGATGAATTCCGCCAATTGTTTCGCGAAGAAAAAATGGGGCATGTCGGCCTCGTCGAATCGCTCGCGCTCATCGCTCACGCGCTCAATTGGAAGATCGGCAAGATCAACGAAACCTGCGAACCGATGATCGCCAAGAAGTTTATCCAAACCGAATACATCGAGGTAAAAGAAAGCCTCTGCTGCGGAATCCATCACCGTGCGGAAGCGACCGACGGCACCAAATCGATCGTCCTGGATCTAAAAATGTACCTGGAAGCTGAAGATCCCCGAGACGCCGTCCGCATCACTGGCGATCCATCCATTAACGCCGTCCTGCACGGCGGCGTCCACGGCGATCGCGCCACCGTCGCCGCCCTGGTAAACTCCGCGCCAAACATCCTCCGCGCCCCGGCTGGACTGCTCTTAATGACCGACATCCCCGTGCCACGAGTGGGTTAACAGCCAAAAAAAATGTTCTGTCGGCATGTTGCCGACAGAACACTCCAAGCACTGAACTGCCCGCCAGGCGCCGACATGCGTGTAGCCTGTGATGTCCTCAACCTTTTCTGCAAGAAGAGCTGGGTGATCGGAGTCCGGAAGGACAGCGGCTCGCAGTAACAGTTATTGCTCGAAAAGCCATACCCTTCTCCTCGCCTACTGTTTGGCAGAGCACTCGGCGAGACGCCGCTGGATACCAGAGGGGATTCGACACCGACGATCAAATCAAACCTGAGCAAACGCCAGAATACGGTTTGTGTCTGCGAAAGGAACTGTCACAGTGTTCAGCGCTTCCAGTTCGCGGCAAATCTCCGCTGCCACTGCCACCATTTTAGTGCCAGGCTTTGGTCCTTTTACAGTGAACAAAAAATCTTTCGGCAAACGATTGATCTGCCGCAACCGGCGCACCGTGGAAACCCTCGGCATTCTTAGCGGTCTGTTCGACCAACTGAATTGAACTGCATGCGTAAATCACATTTGACCGCAACTCGTTCACCAATGATTGCCCAATCAAAAGTCCGACAAGGGTTTTTCCCGCCCCTGTATTAAGAGAAATAGAAATGTCTTTTTCCGTCCTGTTGTCATTCCATCCCCGAAGAGCGTCGCCTTGAGCAAGCCAAAGGTCGTTGATTGAGGTATCCGAGATGCGCAATCGCTGAAAAAGTGCGATTGGATCGGTCAACCGCTGCTCTTTGGGTTGGGGTTTTAGCTTTGAAAAGTCGAATGGCATTAGGTGGAACTATTTAGGATCATCTAAGGATTGATTAGCTAATTCCTTTGCTAGAGGGCGACGACCAACCAGTAGTGATCATCATAGCGTCGATCTGACAGCAAGCTTTCTGTTCAGGGTTTAAATCAGGCATTTCCGGTGTCCCCCAGTGGAATCTTTTCTTTTATAGGTAAATGCCTGAATGGCAGCAAGGTTTTAACGGTGCAGAAATGTGATTTACTGGGAATGTCGCGGAGAATGTGTCGATCGCGTGATTTGCTCGGGCGTGAACCGTAGCAGAACCGTCTCGGTCTTGTCCTGTTTGGTTCAGCGGCGGGACGCCGCTGCTACTTCTTGATGGGGGATTTTTCCCCTTCCCGGTAATGGCTCTTCTGCTCCTGGAAAAAAGGTCCCAATCACAGTTTTTGACCATTTTTCCCGCCGAAATTTTCCCTTTTCCCGGGAATGATCAACTTTTCCAGCGGAAATTTTCAGATTTCCCGGTAACAATGAGCTTTTTCGCCGGAATTTTTGCCTGTTCCTGGTAACGATCAACTTTTTCGCCGAAAATTTTCCTTTTTCCCGGGAACGAAGACTTTTTCCGCCGGAAATTTTCATCTTTCCCGGAAACGGGTATCTTTTTCGCCGGAAATTTTCGTTTTTCCCGGACACGACGATCTTTTTCGGCGAAAATTTAGGGTTTTCCCAGGAAAGAAGACCTTTTCCGCCGGAAAAAATGGTCGTTTACTGCTGTTCCCGGTTTGTAACGGGCAGTTATGAGGGATTTACGATTTTCGATTGACGATTGACGGGCGGGTTTCTGGTGCGGTTCTTTCATCCGTAGCTTACGCGGATTGAGGCAGATTTTCTCCTCTGAATTCGGCGATGTTTAGATCTTTCTGAAGTGGACTGAGACTGGCCCTCACAATCCTGGCTAATTCATTCTGTCTTCCGCAAAGGCCTCGTTGAACAAACGTTGCAGAACACTGTTTGCGGGTTCGGCAAGGGGGTGTTCTTTTTGCAGGAGTTTGATCTTTTCCTGGAATTCAGGCACTACTTTGGGGCGGGCGCGCTTCATGGCCAGCAGGGTTTTGGCGAGCAGAATTCGGGTGCCGATGTTCTGTGGAAATTCGACACAGAGCTGGAGGTTGCCATTGATGATTTCACGTTCGCCGCTGAGGAACTCCCTGGGGCCATCCATACCACCGCACCGGACGGCGAGAAGCTGTTCGAGTCGCAGCAAATAGTGGCCGAACTGCGGTCCGGTCGGCACCTGGTAGATTGCAGGGGGCGGCGCCATTTCCACTTCGGCCTGTTCGCCCAGCAGGGTCAGCAGTTGCCGGGCGAGAGTGGGGATTCCTTCCTCCGGCTTTTCGGAATGAAAAGAGGCGCTCAACGTGCCAAGACATTTGCCATCGATGGCGCGGACAAGGCGCAGCTCCACCGTCCACGGTTCGGCGTTTGGTTTTAAATGCGTGATCACCACGTAATCACTTTTGACCTCTCCCTGACGTGTGTAGCTTGCGGCGGCCTCGTCGTCCCATGGGACACCGCTCAAAACAAAACCGCCGGGATATTGTGTGACCCAGGGCACTAATGTTTGCACTCGAGCGTTACTTCCCAGCTCAACCTGCTCGGCAAGATAGAGCGGCACAGACCGGCTGAGACGCCCGCGAGTATCGGACATCTGATGCTCAGTGCGTTTGGAGTTGGTGATCACTTCCGCAGTGGAACCAAGAAAACAGACTGTGACGTCACCCAAAATTTTTGCAGGAAACAATTCAGCGGCCGGGGAGGAAGGTTTCAGCCAGATGGGACCGTGGAAACCGAGCATGCCGATGGTCATCGGCGCGTTCTGCTCGACTGGCGCCGTGGCGAGTCGGGTCCTGGCAATTTCTGTGTCCCAAAAATTCAGGTTTTCATTCCAATCCATTCGTTTCAACGCATAGAGCTGATCGAGAATGCGGCGGGCGGCATCCACCTGGCCAAGGTCGAGGTGAGCTTTAATCAAATTATTGCCGACCTGGATTCCATGAGTTTGAACGATGAACTGCGGTTCGACCAGTTGCAGAATTTCAGGCAAATGACCGGCATTGCCGAGGTCGCCGCTCATCTGCACCAGAAAATCCGTTGGAACAGGTTTATCAACACGAGCCAGGCTCTCGTGGTAAAGAGCGAGTGCCTGATCCACATCTCGTTTATCGAGAGCGGAGCGTGCCAGCCACAATTGTGCGCGCCAACTTTTCGGAATCGCGGCAGCCCGGCGCAAGGCTTCGTCACCCGCAGCCTCGCCACCCCGCTCTTTTTGGATGCTCCAATACCAGCCCATTCCGTTGTCCTGGTTGGGATCAATCTCCAGGGCGTGCCAGAGAATCCGTTCGGCTTCCGCGTGGTCGTTGCGCCGTGAGTAAACCTTCGCCAGGTTCGTGAGAACGATTCCGTCCTCACCATGCTTCGCCAGGAAATCGCGAAACACTTTCTCTGCTTCATCGAGGCGACCTTCCTCCATCAGCACAATGCCCCAAATGCATGCGCCACGAACGGGTTCGTGATCGATTTTGTAGAGTTGTTGGGCGGCATCAATTACATCTGAGCGAAAGCCGTCATTCAGAGCGCCGAGGATGACGTCATAAAGTTCGTCGGGGTTGTTCCAGTTGGGTTGAATTGTTCCCGGCAGGACATTCTTGCGCCATTCCTCTCTGCTGATGAAAAGTTCACGTCCATAGGCATCGTGAACTCGAATCATGTTCGGATCTTTCGCGGGATCCACGATTGGAGTTGCAGGAATGGCGGCTGTCTCTTCTGGTTTCTTTCCGCCGAATAGTTTTTTTAAAAAGCTCATGCCGCGCAAATTGTTCAGGGTAAAGGTCAGGCAGTTCCGGTGTGCCGAGTGATTAAAACTCCAGAAATTTAAATAGGAAAGAACAACTCGAAAGTTGAACCGTAGGGTGGGCACACTCCGCTGGCCCAGAAGACCTCTTCCAACGAGACGCTGCCAGCACGTTGTTTGTTATCGCCCGATTTCGAGGCGTTGCGCCAGGGGCATGGGCAAACCAGCGGCTAAAATCTTCTCCTGGGTCTTCGCCATATCGTAGGCGATGCGTTTCAGGTCGAAGTATCCTTTATCAGAATCGTAAAGGACGTAGGCGGACAGCGGGTCGCGGTCACGAGGCTGGCCGACGCTGCCGACATTAATCAGGTAGCGCTTTCCGTGCTCTATATGGAGGCGATCGAATTTTTCGGCCTCAATGTTTTGACCTTCCTGCGTCCATGCAACGGGCTCGTGGGTGTGGCCGATAAAGCAGATGTTCCCGCGAAAATTGTCGAAAGCATTTTCCGCCTCCCACAGGGCAGTGACATAGTCCCATTCATCCGGCGCATAGGGTGTCGCGTGGACGAAAGTGATCTGATCCTGCTCAATGGTGTAGGGCAAGTTGCTGAGCCAGAGTTTCTCCGCGCGGGTCAAACTTTCTTGCGTCCACAAAATCGCCGCCTGCGCGATGGAATTCATTCGGTAAGGGAATTCGTCTGAGGAGCAGGCTTGGTCGTGGTTTCCTTTGATGCAGGGAATGCGCGCGTCAGCGAGGATGCGGATGCATTCGCCTGGATCTGGCCCGTAGCCCACCACGTCGCCAAGGCAGATGATGCGATCACATTGCTGCTTCGAAATGTCGGCCATCACCGCCTCGAAGGCTTCGAGATTCCCGTGAATGTCTGAAAGGACAGCTATGCGCATTAGTGAATGTAGCCTCGGAAGTTAATGGCGAAGCTGCAATCAGTTTTTACCGAAGAGATGTTTAGACACGAATTGCACCAATTTTCACGAGTTGGGGAAAACAAGACGATGATTTGGGAGTGAGCACCCTGCAGTAACCATCAAATTAATCCATGTAACCGTTTTTCTCCAATTCGTGAAAATTCCTGCACTTCCTGACAAAAATCTCCGTTTTAAGCCGCTTTAGATCTTTAAACCGCTTGCGCACAATGCGCAGTGACTCCACTATTTTCGGCTGTTCATGCTTACGATTTCCGACATTAGCAAATCATTCGGTCCAAAGACCTTGTTCGAAAATGTTTCACTCCAGGTCAATCGGGGGGATCGCATTGGGCTGGTCGGCCCGAATGGCGCCGGTAAATCCACGCTGTTCGCGCTGATCCTCGGCGAAGACGAACCGGATTCCGGCACGATCAATTTCGAACGCAATATCACCATGGGCTTCCTTCCCCAGGAAAGTGCCCCGGTCTCCGATGAAACCGTGCTCGAGTTGGCGATGGCAACAACCCCGGAAATGGCCGCGCTACAGAAAAAATTGAAAGCATGGGACGAGGCGCATCCGGATGACATCCTTCATGATCATGATGACAATATCCACGCGCGCTTCGACGAACTGGGCGGCTATCAACTGGAGCCCAAGGCCAAGCGCATTCTGAAAGGACTGAGCTTTCGCGACTCGGATTTCAATCGGCCCGCAAAAGAGTTAAGCGGCGGCTGGGTCATGCGCGCGCATCTCGCCCGGTTGCTGGTGCAGGAACCTGACCTGCTGATCCTCGACGAACCAACGAACCATCTCGATCTCGAATCGCTGCAGTGGTTCCAGGAATATCTAAAAAATTATCCAGGCGGCATCCTGATGATTTCCCATGATCGCGAGTTTTTAAACCAACTCGTCACCAACATCTGGGAGATTCGGCAGAGCCAGATGTTCCGTTATCGCGGGAATTTCGAAGAGTTCCTCGTGCAAAAAGAAGCCGCGGAAATACAGCAACTCGCGGCGTTCAAAAATCAGCAGCGTGAGATCGATCGGCTGATGGATTTCGTGAATCGCTTTCGCGCCAAAGCCAGCAAGGCGACCCAGGCGCAAAGCAAGCTCAAGCAGGTGGGCCGCATGGAAAAAATCGAAGCGCCGGACAACGACGAGAAGACGATTAAGTTCCGCTTCCCACAACCGCAACGGAGCGGACTCCGTGTGGTGCGGCTGCAGGATGTTCATTTCGCTTACGGCGAGAATGTCATCTATCGAGGAATCGATTTCGAATCAGAGCGCGGTCAACGCATTGTGTTGGTCGGCCCGAACGGCGCGGGCAAATCGACATTACTGAAAATGTTGGCCGGGGTGTTGAAGCCTCAGGCAGGCACCTGCGAACTGGGTCACAATGTGAAGGCAGGTTATTTCTCGCAGTATCGTGTGGATGTGTTGGATACGAGTCGCACTGTGTTCGAGGAAGCGCTCGATACTCCGCAACGTGTAACCGAGGAGTTCGTCCGCACGATCCTGGGGGCGTTTCTGTTTCGGGATGATGACGTTTTCAAAAAGATTTCTGTCTTGAGCGGTGGAGAAAAGAGCCGACTGGCGATCGTGAAACTTCTATTGGATCCACCCAACCTGCTGTTAATGGATGAACCAACGACTCACTTGGACATGGCAAGCATTGAAGCGTTGATCGGCGCTTTGGAACAATTTGAAGGGACCGTCATTTTCATCAGCCACGACGTTTATTTCATCCGCGAGATCGCCAATAAAGTGGTGCATGTGAATGCGGGTTGTCTCACCCATTACGCAGGGGATTACCAATATTATTTGGATAAAACAAAAGCGTCTTCGGCACGCGGCGCCCTGGTCGCGGGAGGGGACAAAGCGCCTGCAAAAGCCAAGGCTCCGGTGCTCGATGCGGTGAGCCGTAAAGAACAGAAGCGATTGGAAGCAGAAGCGCGCAATGCACGTTCGAAGGATCGCAAAGCTTTCTTTGAACCTGTTAAAGCTTTGGAAAAACGAATTGCAGCGATGGAAGCGGAGCAGGCGCAATTGGTCGAAGAAATTGAGAAACCGGAAACGTATTATGACAAGCCAGGGCGCGCCGCGGAAATCAACCGGCGCCTGAGCGAACTGTCGGATGAAATTCCAAAGCTGATGGGCGAATGGGAAGCAGCATCGGGCACGTTGGAAGCTTACGACAATTCGCATTCACCGGCCTGAACCGGTGCGC
>JACDHS010000136.1 GCA_013820875.1 Verrucomicrobiota bacterium
ACCGTCCGAAGCCCCGACACGTTGGGGGACTGGTTTTAAGATGAGGCGCTATCGCACCCACTACGAACTCGGCTATCGCGACAGTTCGCGCCGAAGCGCGGAGGACGAGTTCCCCTGGCGGACGACTTTATCGCTATCCGCACTACTGGGAAAAGAGACGCCGCTCCTGCGGCATACTGAAACAGCCGCGCCAACAGGCGCGACCACTTCCTGCGATTTTGGCAAGTTTTGCCCCCTCCACGTGTTTTCAACGACGGGTTATGCTCTGTCCGAGGGACTTCCCTTCGGATTTCAAAATCAGCCGCCATTACCTCGTCGGCTTGTCCCAAACGCATATGTCGGCGTTTGCCTGCAACACACTTGCGACATTGCCGCTGAAGAAAGTTCTAACACACGGGGAACTTTCTCTCTGGCAGGAGTGGCGGCTGATCTTGGAACCATGAACGATCAACCCGTTACAATCGGTGAACGTCATGGCTGGGGTGATCCCCAGCTTTTCGGCATATCTGCCACTGACCAGCGCCAGCATATCTACGTGATTGGAAAGACCGGTTCTGGAAAATCTACCCTCTTACGCAATCTCATTCTTCAGCACATCAATCTTGGACACGGTGTTGGACTCATTGACCCGCACGGCGATCTGGCCGAAGAATTGTTGCATCACATTCCCCCGTATCGCGCCGATCATCTCGTGTATTTCAATCCTGGGGATCTGGAATTTCCCGTGGGATTGAATCCCCTTGGAAATGTCGCGCCTGATGACCGACACCTTGTCGCTTCCGGCATCGTGGGGGCTTTTAGAAGCATCTGGCGCGACTCTTGGGGACCACGCATGGAATACATACTCTATAATGCCGTCGCCGCGATTCTTGAGTGCCAAAATGAAACTCTCCTTGGCGTCAGCCGTCTCTTGGTCGATGACGCATACCGCAGCAAAATTATTCGCCAGATCAAAGACCCGTTCATCCGAGCGTTTTGGGCAGACGAGTATGCCAGCTACGATACCCGGTTTCAGCGCGAAGCTATCGCGCCGATTCAGAACAAGCTCGGGCAGTTCCTCTTGAATCCGGTCATCCGGAACATCTTGGGCCAAGTCAAAAACAAGGTGAGCATTCCATTTACGATGGATAACAGCCGCATCTTCATCGCGAATCTCTCGAAAGGGCGGCTTGGCCACGATAAAGCCAACCTGCTCGGCTCCCTGTTGGTGACTCAATTCCAGCTTGGTGCAATGGCACGAGCCATCCGTCCGGAGAATGAGCGCCGCGATTTCTATCTCTTCATCGACGAGTTTCAGAATTTTTCGACGGATGCGTTTGCCTCAATTCTTGCGGAGGCTCGCAAATACCGTTTGTGCCTCACTCTCTCCCATCAATACATTGATCAGTTGCCGCTTCCTGTTCGTCAGGCGGTCTTCGGGAATGCGGGAACGCTCATCTGCTTTCGCGTGGGCTATACGGACGCAGAAGTGATTGAGAAAGAATTCGGGAAAACCGTTCCGGCCAGTGCGCTATCTGACTTGGATCGGTATGAAGCAGCGGTGAAAATATTGGAGAACGGAATGAACCGAGAGCCGTTCCGGGCGAAAATGCTGCCACCGCTGGAGAATCGTGTTGGAAGAAGGGACAAACTCATTGCCCGGTCACGGGAACGGTTTTCTATGCGCAGAGCGGTTATCGAATCGAAGATTCGGCGGTGGTCGAACAAGAGCGGAGTTTGATTCCCGATACGAGCAGAATACGTTTCGTTTTCATTGCGCTGGAACTTCATCATGCTAAATTCACTCCGTTGTTTGGGGATATAGAACCGGTTCCTTTTCGCCCGAAAAGGGGCCGGTTTTCCTTTGGAGTCACGTGGAGGCCGCAGAAATAGCGCTTTTTGGTGTATGCCGTCCAAAGTTGCCAACTCCGCAAGTTTCGGATTCTTCATACAGAAATACTTCTTCGGTAGGCTGGTCGAATGGAATCCCCACGACTACCCCGTTTCGATCGTTCGCAAGAAGTTGCCGCGATCCATCTGGAGGATCGCGATATTGATATACTCCGGTTCATTCACCGGCATCGCTTTCTCCGTTCGTCGCACATCGCTGAACTCATCGGCGGAAGCCGTCAGCAAATTCTCCGGAGGCTGCAGCTGCTGTTTCATCATGGATATTTGGAGCGCCCCCGTGCGCAGATTGATTATTACCACAACGGCGGAACTCGCGAGATCGTGTATGGGCTGGGAAACAAAGGCGAAACCTGGCTCGCAAGAGAACTCGGCATCGTTTCACAGAAGCTCCGTTGCGGAGAAAAGAACCGCGCCGTCCGAAGAATGTTCCTTGAACACGCGCTCATGGTTTCAGACATCATCGTTGCCATTGAGTTGGCGTGCCGAAAAAGCGGCAGCGTGCGGTTGCTGATGGATGATGCCTTGCCAAGGAACGGCAGCGAAACACCGCCGCGCGACAGACTGTTCCGATGGAAGGTGAACATACCTGGCAAAGGAAAGATTGGCGTCATTCCCGACCGGGTATTTGCGCTGGAGCGCAGCGATGAATCAGGCCAACGCGATCTTGCCTATTTCTTCCTCGAAGCAGATCGCGGAACCATGCCCGTGATCCGCCGCGATCTTTCGCAGACTTCCATGCATCGGAAGTTCCTCGCATATGAAGCGACATGGTCGCAATCCATCCATCGCACGCAATTCGGCTTCCATCGCTTTCGCGTCCTCACGGTAACGAACAGCGCGGCCCGGCTTGAAACGCTGGTTGAAGCGTGCTCGCAGTTGGAACGCGGACACGGGCTGTTTCTTTTCGCTGATCGAAGCGTATTGCAGAAGGAAGATATTCTCTCTGCGCTGTGGCGCACAGCGAAGCACAGCGAAACCGGAAGCCTGCTGAATTAGGTTCCTCAATTCTTGCCGCAAACGGCAAGTTTCCACGCCTCGTACGCTTCATTGGTTCGAGATACGATGCCTGGTGAAAGCGACTCATCTTCTGAGACGCATTAGTTCGTTAACAAACCAATACAGGAGTAACCATGCCAAGATCACAGTTCGTTGACTTCAAAGCCGTCAAATCGGCCATCACCATGGAGCAAGTGCTCCAGCATTATGGACTGCGCGAGCAGTTCAAGAAGAGCGGAGACAGCCTGAGCGGTCCATGCCCTATTCACAAAGGGAGCAACCCGACACAGTTCCGGGTGAGCATCAGCAAAAACATCTGGAACTGCTTCAGCGAATGCAAGCATGGCGGCAACACGCTCGACTTCATCGCCAAAATGGAGAACGTGACCATTCATGCCGCAGCACTCAAAGCCATCGAGTGGTTTCATCTCGATCCTGGGTCCATGTCGGCCAATGCCGAAGGAGATAAGGAAGAGCCGAGTGAAACCGCTGAGGAAGAGCCTGCCACGCCAGCGAAGCCGGTATCAAAGAAAGCAGAGCCTGAAACGCAACCAGTGGCTCCGAACAAGGCACTGAAGTTCCGCTTGGACAAGCTGGAGCGCGAACATCCGTATCTCTTGGAGCGCGGACTGACGCTTGAAACCCTTGTGGATTTCGGCGTCGGCTACTGCGCCAAGGGGATGATGGCAGAGCGTATTGCCATTCCGATCCATAACGCGGAAGGAGGCGTCGTCGCATATGCAGGACGCTTCCCCGGAGAACCGCCCGAAGGCACGCCTAAATACAAGCTGCCTCAGGGATTCCGAAAATCCCTGGAGGTATACAACATCGATCGAGCAATCAAGGAACCGACGGATATGCCGCTGGTGATCGTTGAAGGGTTCTTCGGGTGCATGACGCTCCACCAGCATGGCTATCGCAAGGTTGTTGCCCTCATGGGCAGTTCCATGTCAGCCGCGCAGGAGGAGATCGTTCGCACGCACACGACTCGCAATAGCCAAGTCATCATCATGCTTGATGAAGACGAGGCAGGCAGAGCGGGACGTGAGGACATTGCTGTTCGTCTGGCGAAATTCGTTTTTGTGAAGGTGCATACTTTCGACGAGGACGGGAAACAGCCAGAAAGCATGACTGAAGATGAAGTGGCAGCGTTGTTCGCCTAACAGGAGGAGATACAATGGATGTACATTGCTCCACCTGTGGCGAGCCATGGGATGTTCACCATCTCTGGCACGATGCCATCTTCGAAACAGCGCTCACGGTCGAGGAAGCCGAAAGCTGGCGTTCGCTTCCCCGTGAACTAAAGCTCTCGGATCGATACCGAAAGGAATTCCAGGCTGCCGGCTGGGAGTTCGGAAAAACGGTCATCAACGTAATGCATTGTTCGTGCTGTCCCAGAAACGCGAAACCGAATGCAGGAAGGATGGAAACCAAAGCAGCGCTGGAAGATCTCTACGGCGATGACGAGGACGGGCTGGCTGCAGCATTCGAGGATTACCGCTTATGAGTTCCATTCCCACGGCCAAGTTCGAACTGGGCCAGATGGTGGCAACACCAAATGCGTTGGAACACATCCCCCAGGATGAGATCCTCAGAGCCATTGCCCGACACCAGGCCGGTGATTGGGGTGAACTAACAAAGGACGACCGCAAGGCAAATGATCAGGCTCTGTCTCATGGCGGGCGGCTGCTCTCGGTATACCGCTCTGCTGAAGGTGTGAAATTCTACATCATCACTGAAGCAGATCGTTCGGTCACGACCGTCCTCCTTCCCGAGGACTACTGACCTCCCATGAAAGCAAAGTCGCCCACCCGCGACTTCCGCAAGATCCTTGAGCGCATCTCCCATCGTCACGATACCCAGAGTGTCTTCGGCGCATTCACCCGTTTCGCGGCCTGTGCGCTTTCTGCACAGACCCGCGAGGCGGAATATCTCGAAGAAGCCAAACGGTGGGAGAAGCAGGAGTTGGAACTGTTCGCGGAAGCATTCGCTGTCCTTGTCCTCGAAATGGAATCCAAGCCCTTTGAAGATGTTATCGGCGGATACTATATGGAATTCGCCTTGTCTTCCAAGGGACAGAAGTGGAACGGAGAGTTCCACACGCCGAAACCCATCTGCGACCTCATGGCGAGGATCACAATTGGAAACGCAGAATCATTCCCGACTGAAGGACCGATCACTGTTTGTGAACCGGCCTGCGGTGCGGCTGCAATGATTCTTTCACTGGCGGAAGTCTGTCCGCCAGAAGTCCGCCGTCGCCTGCGCGTGACGGCAATCGACATCAATCGCACCGCCTGCGATATGGCGTTCATCAACACAACGCTGTGGGGCATCCCCACGCGAGTCATTCACGGCAATGCATTGTCAATGGAGTGCTGGGCCGCCTGGTCCAACATCCATTACATAATGCCCTGGTTGCCGCTTACGCTCCGTATCCATACGCCTGAAGCGATGGAACAAGGAGAACCGCCGAAGCCTGCCGAAGTGGAGCGCATCAAAGTCGCTCTCGGCCAACAAGAATTGGCGTTCGGATTCTAATCAACAACCTCTCTCGTTCACGAGAGAGATTGCTTCTTCCCTGCGGCTTCTGCCGCTTCCCATTTCTCGCTGCAAAACTAATGCCGTCCTGCTTCCAGCGAGAGTTACCAAACCAGAAGCGACCTGCTAGCACAGGTGGACGGCAAGAAAGAGAGTTACGTGAAAAAAGATGTTTATCAAGTGGTGACAGATCGAATCATCGGTCTGCTCGAATCAGGCACTGTTCCCTGGCACAAACCATGGAAAGGTGGAAATCAGGCACCGCAGAACTTCATGAGCCGAAAGGTATACAGAGGGATCAATTTGTTCCTTCTGAATGCCGCGGGATACCCGTCTCCGTTTTGGCTCACGTTCAAGCAGGTGCAATTATTGGGTGCTCGGGTGAAGAAGGGAGAGCAATCGTTTCCGGTGGTGTTCTGGAAAATACTGGAGGACGTGCAGGAGGGAGAAACCAAGCGTATTCCCTTCCTGCGCTACTACACAGTCTTCAACATCGCTCAGTGCGAAGGAATCAATGCACCAGCATCGGCGGAATTGCCGAACAACGGCAATTTCCAACCGCTCGACACATGCGAACGGGTGCTGGCTCAGATGCCAAAACCTCCGAAGATCATTCATGATGGAACACGCGCCTGCTATTCCCCACTTCTTGACGAGATCAGCATGCCGAAGGCAGAACTGTTTGAGTCAGCCGAAGCATATTACAGCACGTTGTTTCATGAAGTGACACACGCCACCGGGCATCTGTCGCGGCTAGGTAGAAAGGAAATCTGTGAACCGAACCGATTCGGCAGTGATCCATACAGCCGTGAGGAGTTGGTTGCTGAAATGGGAGCGGCGTTTCTGTGCGGTCATTGTGAGATCGAGAACAAAACGATTGATCAATCCGCAGGCTACATCCAACACTGGCTAGAGCGCCTCAAAGATGACCGCAAGCTGATCGTTCATGCCGCCGCGCAGGCCCAAAAAGCGTGTGACTTCACTCTGGATGCACAACACGCTATCGATGAAGGACCACAAGACCCCCACCCCAAGGAATACAAGATTGTCTCTTTGCGCGAGTGTCCAACACCGCAGTCAATGCAGATGTGCGACACCCCGCAAAAGGCAGTTGAATACTGGGACCAACACGTCAAAACTCACCCGCATTTCAATCCGGAGTGCGAATGTTTCGTGGTATTGTTGCTCAACACACGTCGGAGAATCAAGGGGCACCACCTGGTGAGCACTGGCACGCTCGATCAGGTTGTTGTTCATCCCCGTGAAGTGTTTCGTACCGCTGTGATCGCAGCCGCTTCGGCGATTCTGATTATGCACAATCATCCAAGCGGAGAACCGCAGCCGTCCGAAGCCGACGTCAAAGTGACGCGCGATCTCATTCGAGCGGGCCAACTGATGAAGATCGAGGTATGTGATCATGTGATCGTTGGACTAGGATGCCACATGTCCTTGCGCGAACTTGGCTACTTCTACAATTAGACACCACGCCCCGACCAAAAGTCGGGGCTTTTTTTTGACAAAAGTGCTTACACAGAAAACATGGACTATGGTTCTCGGGCGCCGCCAGTGCTTTTACAGGGCTCGCGTAAAAGGTCAAATATGATGGCAGACCTGAACGTACGAACGCGCCTTTTTGTGTATGCGCAATTGTGAATATCATGCTAATAAGAAAGCATTGCTCGAAGGCCGAGTTTTAGTTATCAATAAAGCAGCCGTCCAGCCGACAGCTGCTTACGACACATCATTGTCTGACGCCCTAAAACAAAATTACCCATTGTCTGACTCGCAAAACCCGTTTCCGCTCGACCAATAAATTTTCTTTTTAGCCCTTTTTCCTTGCGTTGCCCGATGCACCTGTCTTTGAATGATCTCTAATCACCACAACATATTGTGTTCATCAGTAGGGCTCCGCGCAACATGTTGTGGCAACCCTTGTGAGAATGGCGTTTGATTTGCTATAATTTGATGAGAAGTTATGAAAGGAGGTGTTGTAATGCTTACTAAAGCACGTAGTAGAAAAAGTCCCCAAGCCCGCAACCGTCCGCCGTCCACGATGAATCCTGCTCCTCATACAGTATCATCACGTCCTGAAAAACAAGCAGAAGCGTCTGAGTTGGACCAACTGCTCAAACAGATCAATGCTGTGGATTTGAACAAGCATCAGCCAACCGCACGTTGGATAAGCTAGGTCCTTTGTTGACACAGTTATCCTGTGAAGATTAGGCTCGCCGAAATTCAGAGAGGGGTTTTCAAACCCCTCTTTTTTAATGAGAGATAACCAGATCACCAAGGAGTTTTTTGACTGGATTCGCCAAGGAAATTCCGGTTGCATTTTCGCCAAATTATTCGTTCTAAGAGGTGGAGATACCCCTTGGGAAGCATCTGTAATTAGGGCGGAAACATTTGATGCACCGACAGTCGAAGCAATTGGAGAAACTTTAAAACTGGCTTCAAAGCGTTCAGAGGCGATTCAGTTGATATTGCCAAATATCAAGACCCCGGAACAGATTGCCAGAATGATTAGTTGTCTCTGCAAAAATCCGAACTGGTATTGCACTGAAATCATTCCCAAACCTTCTGAATACACTTCCTCTTTTCTCGCAGGTCTTCGCTGGAAGCTGCCAGACGCAGTAAATGTGAACTGGGTTCTAGGCTTCGCAGATATTGAGACGATGCCACCCACGAGACGAGCACCCTATACCTCGCTTGCTATTCGTCTCGGTCAACCAGGAACAGCTCCTTCGGTAGCTAAAGACAAGCCGAATGAGGTCAGGTCACGTAAGAAAGAGAATGGACTAGTTCCGGTTCATCTCGCAGACATGCCAACGCCTTTCCTGAAAGACGATGCTATTAAAAAAACTTGGGTTCTTACTGAACAGACGGCAGGAAAAATGTTAAATCCCACTCCCGAGTTTCGCACCAATGCCCATGCTAAAGTCACTTTTGCCTTACCAATGGATCTTAGAGATTCACTGATTGGGTGCTTCACTCCGGTAGCCATGGATTCCAAATCAGAGATCGGTGCAGAAGAATATTAGTCCCAAAGCATGCGAGTTAGCACGATGGAACAGCGCAATTAATTCTTCCAAGATGGGCGAACTGAAAAATGGGTGCTTGGTCGTATCGCGTAAAGAGTTGGCCTGATCTGGCGAGGTCTGCTCATTATTCTTCTCTGAACCTCGCAAATGCTTGTGGCGTTTCTCAGCGCCATTTACAACGTCACTTCCAACAGGTTTATCGGCTGAAGCTACGAGAGTGGATATGTGAATTACGCTTATGTGACGCACGCCACTTTCTCGACGGCAGCAGATCGATCAAACAGGTGGCGTTCTTACTTGGGTTTAAAACCAGCAATCACTTTAATCGGGAATTCAAACGCAAGTTTGGCGTAACACCGGGCAAATTTGCCCAATCTAATCCCGACATCAATCCGCAGTTCCACCAAGTATTTCCTACTCTTCGAACACCGTATCCTCAAAGGAACAGTGATCTTGGCGCGTTTAGATACTAAATGTCGTGTTTAGACACTTTGTTTGTCTGTCCTTTCTCAGGCTAGCTGGTTCAGATGTCCACCGACCCTTACACAAACCTAAATAGAACCTCCTATGTTTTATAAAATGTCTAATGTTTCGAGCTGTAACTCTATATGACTACACCGAATCCACAAACGGACGTACCGGCTGAATCCACAACCTCTGCAGTCCAGGAGAACGGCAGTATCAACCACTCACAGTTGCTCACATTCTGTGCTGCGGGATTGCTCATCTGCTTTTTTTTGCCGTGGATAAATTTCTTTGGCTTGAATCTGTCTGGGTTCGACTTCGCCAAGCAGGGCGGCAAAGGACTGCTGCTTTGGAGCATTCCAATATTTTGCGCGATCACCATTTTTGCCACGCTCACAAAGCGCAACGCGAAAATCACCGGTCAACTTACGGGAGCGCTTCCGTTCTTTGTCTTGGCGTATGGCCTGTTTCAGGAAGGCAAAGACCTAATGCAGGTTCTTGGCATGGGCGCATGGATCGGGTTGGTTCTTGGTTTGGCATTATTCATTCTGCCACGTCGTCTGAAATAACTTCTAAAGATATGGCAAACGAAATATCGGAAGCGTTAAGGAAATTCTTTTCTCCCAAGGAAGAGGTTTACAGCCAATGGTATTCCTCCGTGGATAATTTCCAATTCGGCACGTCTGAATTCTACCAGATGATCGAAAAGGAATTGACGGCGCGAAAAGTTCCAGGACTCGAAATGTCCCGTATCGAATTCAGCGAAGGCGGCTTGCTTTCAAATAAGCGTGAGTATCTGCGCCTGAAACGGGAACGACTCGTGTTCGACATTTGTGCTGCTCCCTTCGGCACGAGCTATTTCTTTTCCTTTCGATCCGTGCAACTTCCTTTGGGCATCAAGCCAATGGAACTCCTTATTTTTCTCATCGGCCTCGCACTGGTGTTCGGCCTCTTGGCGAAATTGTTGGGAACCATTTATGGACTTATTGCATTGCTGGCGATCATAGGCAGCAGCGTTTACGTCATGCGCAACTCCCTTGCGCTTGAGCTGAAAGATCTGGATTCGAGTTTGCTGAAAACACCTGTCATCGGCCCGCTCTACGAAGTCTTTCTCCGCAAAGAAACCTATTACCGCCAGGACACGAGGCAGATGTATCTCACGACCGTGGATGCTATCGCCAGAATGCTGGTTGAAGAAGTCACCGCCGCGAAAGGAATCAAATTGCTCAAACAGTATGAACGTAAGCCGCCCGGCGGAGATATGTTTCAAGCCACGATCAAACGCCTCGATGCGAATGCAACGCCCTTTGAAGCGGTAGCGTAGTTGCATGGCCTCCATTGAAGAAAAACTCAGCGAACAATTCTACAAATGGTAACTTCGCGGACGCGGCTGGCAGATTTGGGATGCTCCCGTCTCACCAGAACCACCGTTCCGCCCCTTCTATGGTCACTCCGTCCCACGCGAGACGCTTGCCGACGATGGACGCCGACCGACCTTCTTCAGCTCCTTCATTTCCAAACTCAGCAACAAATTAGCGGATCAGAAAGAACCGGAGCCGGTTGCAGAGGATGAAGAAGAACCTGAACCAGATTTGCAGGAGCGCGGCGCATTGGTTGAACTCTTCGCTTCCCTGCCAGCCACAACGACAATTTCGAGAGAGGTTTTTGAGCAGTTTCTTTCGAGTCTAACTAACTGCCGCGAGCCCATAGCCTTTGAATTGATCGGAACGCACGACAGCATCACGGCGCAATTGGTAGCGGCTGAATCCGACGTTGATCTGATCCGGCATCAGCTTGAGGCGCATTTTCCCGAAGCGGTTTTCACCAAGCAGGTTTCTTTTTTGGAGGAAAAATGGAACCAGACCGAGGCAGAGAAATCCGTCATTTTCGAGTTCGGCTTGGCGCGGGAATTCATGCTTCAGATCGCGCCAGTCCGCAATTTCAACCTAGACCCGTTCATCGGACTCACGGCTGCGATGTCGAACCTGCGGAAAAGCGAGTTGGCACTGTTTCAAGTCACCTTCGAGCCGGTGCGCCATCCGTGGGATGAGAGCATTTTGCGTTCAGTGACCGATGGGAGCGGAAAGGATTTCTTCGTCAATCGTCCAGAATTAGCGGGCGAAGCTAAAAAGAAGATTGCCCGACCGCTCTTTGCCGCTGTCGTTCGAATTGCGATAAAGAGCGACGACAGAATGCTGGACATTGCCAGGGACTTGGCAGGCGCATTGACGGTGTATTCCAATCCGGGAAGCAATGAGTTCATTCCCCTCGAAAACAGCGATTACAATTTCATTGAGCATGAAGAGGATTTGCTGCGTCGCCAGTCCCGACGCAGCGGCATGATCTTGAACTGCGAGGAGTTGGTTTCGCTCGTTCATCTTCCCTCATCATCCGTCCGAACGCCGAAGCTCAGACGCGAGGTGCAGAAGACCAAAGCTGCGCCAGAAATTGCATTAAATGATCACGGGTTGTTGTTGGGGATAAATACATATGCCGGGGTCACAAATGAGATCCGTCTGAACGCAGAGCAGCGCGTTCGGCACACCTACATCATCGGAACCAGCGGCACCGGCAAATCGACCCTGCTTTTTCAGATGATAAAGCAGGACATCGAGAACGGCCAGGGGCTTGCCGTGTTCGATCCCCATGGCGATCTGATCGATAAAATCCTGGGCGCGATTCCCGAACATCGCATTAACGATGTTGTTCTGATCGATCCCGGCGACGAGACGCATTCAGTCGGTTTCAACATCTTGTCGGCGCATTCCGATCTTGAGAAAAATCTCTTAGCTTCCGATCTCGTTTCCGTATTCCAAAGGTTGAGCACGTCATGGGGTGATCAGATGGGCAGCGTGTTAAACAATGCGATTCTCGCATTCCTCGAAAGCAATCGAGGCGGAACGCTGGCCGACTTGCAGCGATTCCTGATCGAACCCACCTTTCGAAACGAATTTCTCAAGACCGTGCAGGATTCCCAGGTCTTGTATTATTGGAAAAAGGCATTTCCGCAGCTCACCGGGAACAAGTCCGTTGGTCCGGTGCTCACTCGTCTGAGCGGATTTTTAGACCGCAAGCCCATCCGTTACATGGTCACGCAAAAGGAAAACCGAATAGACTTTGCGAACATCATGGATACAGGGAAAATCTTCTTGGCGAAATTGTCACAGGGACAGATTGGAACTGAAAATGCTTATTTGTTAGGCAGCTTCATTGTCTCCAAGTTCCAGCAATTAGCGATGAGCAGGCAGGCGCAAGCCGTGGCAATGCGCAAAGATTTTTGGTGCTATTGCGATGAATTCCACAATTTCATCACGCCCTCGATGGCGCAGATTCTAAACGGCGCCCGGAAGTATCGCCTGGGATTGGTTTTGGCTCATCAGGAGTTGCGTCAATTACAGCGTGATTCAGAAGTTGCGAGCGCAGCTCTCTCGAATCCATATACCCGCATTTGTTTCCGTGTCGGTGATGATGACGCTCGAAAGCTCGGAGACGGCTTTTCATTCTTCGACAGCAAAGACATCCAGAAGCTTCCCAATTTCCACGCTATCTGCCGTGTGGAACGTTCCGATTGCGATTTCAATTTGGCTATCCCGTATTCGGGAGAGCCGGACGCAGCGGAAGCTGCGGAAGTTCGGAACCGTGTCATTACGGCTTCGAGAGAAAAATATGCAGTGCCGCGGAAGCAGATCGAAGCGGAGGAACTGGCCGCATTGCTTGCATCCGATGCGGAACCGCCGCCGAAGAAGGAGGCTAAAGCGGTAAACAAGCTGGCCAAAGAACCAGCGCCACCAATTCCGACGCAGTTGGGCGTATTTGCAATTCCGAAAATGGAGCCGATTACAGCTCCTTCCGATTTATCGCCTCTCCAGTCACCAATTGTTAGCGATTCGATGGCTGTTGCTAGCCAAGAGGCCGTTAACAAACCCAAAACACCCCAGGACAAGGGCATCGGTGGGAATCAGCACAATATCATTCGCGAGCGAATCGAGTGCGTTGCACGGGAACTGGGATTCTACACAGCGAGAGAAAAGGTAACCCGGGATGGCGGGAAGATTGATTTGGCCATCGAAAAGCCAGGGTTAACCATTGGGTGTGAGATTTCCTTCATGACGACCATAGATCATGAGGTGGGCAACATCGCAAAGTGCATCAGGGCAGTATGCCAGCACGTAGCTGTCATCTGCACTGAGCAAAACCGCTTGGAGAAAATCGGAAAGGCCGTTTCCGGTTGCTTGCCAGGCGAGCAAACTGCCCATGTCGGTTATTACATGCCCGATCAATTCATTGCTTTTCTGAAGGAGTTGGCGCGGAAAGATGCGGAAGCCCACGCAGAGCAAAAACCGGAAACTCTCGCACTTGGCAAATACAAAGTGAAACGCCACGTTTCGAAATTGACGCCGGAAGAAACGAAAACCCAGGAAGATGCCGCCTTCAAAATGATTGCGGAGACGATGAAGAAAAAGAAGAAGTGAGGTCGTCAAGGATCTAGCACTTAAGTCTTTAACCCACAGATGGGGCGGAGTGCCTGTTGATGTTAAGAATTGCCTAAGCAGATCATTCAATAATAGGAAACCGCGGATAGCCACACAGCCAACTCAGTGTGTTTTTGCAAACGGCATTTTAACATTATTTGATGATGCGTCAGATCACTTCATACGAGATGCAGTTTTCTGTAAATTGAAAGTAAGCTGCTGACTGGAGCTAGGATTCTTCACTTTCTCAACGAACAAGCTGACCCAGTCTTCCACAGTGTGACAACACTTGATTTCACTTACCGAAACGGGTCCGATCTCAAAGTAATCTTCTAATGTCGATTGCAATCGGGTCAAATCAACCGCATCCACCTGCAAGTCTTTTGCGAGATTTGGATTTCCTTGAAAGCCATCCGGCCGGACGCCGGTTATCTCCTGAATACAAAGCTGCACCATGGCCAGAACATCCCCTCTTGTGATCGGACGATCCCCAACATCAAATCTGGAATCCGATTGTCGGCGCATACGTTGCTTTGGCTTTATGGAAGCATTTTCGTATACAAGCCCGGCGAAAACGACATTAACAAAGATCCCTATGAGTATAATTACGAAGATCATCCTGACTATGTCGAAGGCGAGCGCTGAAATGGATTCAGATGTGAGCATGCTGGTGCCGAGACTAGTCATTCCAGCTATTGTTCCGTGAATGTGCAGCAAAAACAGTGGCACGTTTCGATTTTGAAACGCATACATCTGTGGATCGAGTCGGTGAAGGCAATATGAAAGAAGTGAAAACGCGACAGCAAAATACAGGAATCTTCGGAACAGTTCGAATATGAGCCGTTTCCGGAAGAAGTCCGGGCTCTTTCGGTAAAGAACGTGCTTCCGGTTAAATACGCTCCGGGAATGTAGGACAAGCTTCAAAATCAATTCGCAGTTCTTAGCAAAGAAGATGCAGGCAATTACAAAGGCGCATGTCACTGCCCAGATACCCTTGCTCGACGCGAAATAGTAGATTAGGGGAACCGAAATAACTTTCAGGGTGAAGTTCCCGACAATGCGCTGCCATGGCTTATACAAAAAAATCGCAAATTCGCGATTGGCTTCTAAGATTCGGAAGCGCCGTGTCTTTTCAAGATGCTTACGTGTAAATTCATATTGATGGAGAAATATTATATTCCCAAAGCACAAGGCCGCCGCGACGAGCGTCAGTGACGCCATGATCCAGCCATAGAAATCAGAACCGCTACCGACGCCCCAGGTTACTGGGCCAATATTTGACAGAATATCTCGGTTTATGGGAAAATCTAGGAGCTGCAGTAATGGTTGCATGGTGATGTTTCCTTTCTGTGGCAGTGTCCATCCAGGTACGAACTGGATGGACACATTTTTTTGAACGGGTATACAAGTGAGGACAAACCGGACTGAGATCGAATGAACGCTTGAAAGATACTCTTAAATAAACGAAGGAATACGGCTGTGGTGCGCGTGAGTTGGTCTGTAGTTTTGGAGTGCATCAGCCGCTAAGGCCAAACCTCAGAGCCGCAGTGGCTAACACACCTCCTGTCTCCTTAAACCAACCTCACGTGAGAGGATAGACAATTAGTAAATTCGAAAACTTTTGTCAAGACTTTGCAAGCCGATGCAGAAAGTATTTGTGCAAGCGGCGAAAATCGGTATCCACATGCCGCTATTCGGGCAGATGCTCAACTCTTTTTCTGCGAGTTTATTCTTTTTCGCTCCAAAATGAATATCGGTCCGGTAATCCTGTAATCTGAATATTGCTCGATGAGGCGCTTTCGGAGCTTGAACAGGCTTTTTTCCGGAAATTCTTCTGCGTGAATGATTGATGGTCGCGATACGCGCAACTCGCGTGCGGCTTCCGCTCGATTCTTACCGGCAGCCTCACGAAACTTCTTCGCTAAAGGTGCAAGTTGCACTTCGGTAACAAATTCTTTTTGAACCATATCAATCTCTTTTAGGCTAGCGTAGCTTTTTTAGCTACTTTTTCCTTGTGATGGAGTAGTCAAAACGGCTACGCTTTGGTTGTGAAATCTTCGTTCTCAGAGCAGCAGGCAGATAAAGATATCGGTATATGGATTCGCGTTTCGACGGAAGATCAGGCCCAAGGCGACAGCCCAGAACACCACGAGGAACGCGCTCGCAGCTACGCAAAAAGCCGGGGCTGGAACATCAAGGAAGTCTACAACCTCGCCGGTCAGAGCGGCAAGGCAGTCATGCAGAACGTCGAAGCGAAGCGCATGATGAAGGACATCGAGCGCGGACACATCACCGGTCTTGTATTCTCCAAGCTTGCTCGCCTTTCACGCAACCGCCGCGAACTGGAAGACTTTGCGGAGTATTTCCGGAAAAATAACGCAGACCTCATTTCTCTCTCCGAAGCCATCGACACGAGCACCGCCGGAGGACGGATGTTCTTTCATCTGCTCGGCGTTTTTGCCCAATGGGAGCGGGAAGAAATAACTGAAAGGGTAAATGCTTCAGTGCTCACCCGCGCCAAGCTCGGCAAGTCGATCAACGGCAGTTCCCCGTATGGCTACCAGTGGAAGGATCGGAAGCTCATCATCCAGCCAGAAGAAGCCCCCATCCGCCGTAAAGCGTATGAACTCTTCCTGGAACACCGTCGCAAAGGCGTTGTGGCTAATCTCCTCAACGCTGCGGGGTATCGCACTCGCGGCAATGCCCTGTGGCGTGATAGCCAAGTGTATCGCATCCTGACCGACTCCAGCGCCAAAGGCGTCTATTACTTCAATCGCTTCCGTCAGATGGGCGACTGGAAAACCGAGCTCAAACCTGAAAACGAATGGGGCAAAGTCGAATGCGAACCCATCATTTCCGAAAGCCTCTGGACTCAGGTCAACCAAGTCATCGAAGAGCATCTCAAAAGCTTCAAACGCCCAGGCAAGCTACCTGTTCAATTGTTCGGCAGTCTGGCGCATTGCTCGTGTGGCAACCGGATGTATGTCCGAGCTAAATCTCCGAAATACGTCTGTAGGAAGTGCTGCAACAAGATTCCAATCACTGACCTCGAATCCATTTTCCAACAGGAATTGAAGGCATTCTTCGCCCAGCCCGAACGCATTGCAGAGCACCTAAAAGAAGCCACCAAAAACCTCTCTGAAAAGGAAACGTTGCTGTCTACCCATGAGCGCGAAGTTCAGAAGGTCCGTGAGCAAATGACACGCACCCACCAGCTCTATGTGGAAGGCGAGATTACCGCCCA
>JACDHS010000217.1 GCA_013820875.1 Verrucomicrobiota bacterium
GTGCGCGATTACGAAACCGCAGAAACAAGCGCAGAAGCTTGGATCTATATCGCTATGATACGAATTCAACTCCGCCGATTGGCTTGATTCCTATGGAATACTGACTTTTCAGACAGGCTCTAAGGTTGCTCAGCGTCAAAACAACTCACCCATGGGCACTATGAACACCGCGCGGAAATTGGACTTGGAACGTGGCAAAGGCCTCCAGTTGTTATTCGTTGGTGGGGTCATGGCCGTCAGCCTCATCCTGGGGCAGCGGTCGGCCTGCGCCGATCCTGCAAAAACTGAGCTTTCCGATCCTGCCTTGCGCGCGAAGGAAATGGCGTTGGTGATGGAGATTCACAAAAAGATCGTTGCCAACAGCAAAGAAACCACGGAAACGGCGATGAAAAAATACCGGGTGGTTCCACTGGAGGATCCAACACTGAAGATGCCGGCGACACCGTTTTTCATGTTACCGATCAAAGGGGGCAGTTTCACCATGGGCTCACGGGAACCGAAAAGTGACCCTCCTGAAGTACCGGCGCACACGGTCACCCTGGATCCGTTTTGGATGCAGCAGTGTGAAGTGACATGGAATGAGTATGCACCTTTCATGTATCATGACTGGAATCGTCAAAATAAGCAGAAGACCCTGGCCGATGCGATCGTATACCCGACCAAGCCTCTAATCGAAAGGGAAGACGGCTTTCCCGCGGTCAGCATGTCGCAACACGCCGCTAATAAGTATTGCCAATGGCTTAGTGCCCGAACGGGACATTTCTATCGGCTGCCCACGGAAGCGGAATGGGAATATGCATGTCGCGCCGGAACTGAAAGCGCTTATTCGTTCGGCGATAATCCAGCCGATCTCGGCCAGTACGGATGGTTCAAAGAGAATAGCAACGGGAAGTCTCAAAGGGTCGGTAAGAAACTGCCGAATCCATGGGGCCTCCATGACATGCACGGCAATGTGGCGGAATGGACTCTGGATGGATTTGCCAAATACGAAAAAGCACCCGCAAAGAATCCATGGATCAGAGGAACCGACACCTACCCCCATGCCGTGCGCGGCGGTTCGTGGGACGACCCGGCGGAGTTGTGTCGCAGTGCCAGCAGGCAACCGTCTGATCGATCGTGGAATCAGGATCCGATACTACGGCAGAAAGCGGTGTGGATCCTGGAGCGGCCCACCGTCGGCTTCCGCGTGGTCCGCCCTTTGAAGGCGCCGACAGCGGAGGAGATGTTCAGGTATTGGAACAACGAAGTTGAATTTGATCTCAACAAATGAGGTGTGAAGCACTGACAGAACTCAGGAATTACCAGAACTACATGGAAAAAACGAGCAAAGTGACTCCTCTCCCCATCCTGGTTGAGCGAGGCGAGGAAGTTTTCAATTTCAGAACTCGCGACGCGCTGGCTGCCCCTTTGCAAACGTTGAGAGGCAGGGGGCGCTTGAAAGAATGATGGTATCGGGCCGAGATTCATGATATCCAATGCGCATTCTTGAATTCAGTGGGGCAGTTTCAAAATGCTCCACTCTTTTTGGTAAATTGTTACTGTTTAACAACCTCCAATCTAATGAAATTAAATCGTCTTTCGTTCGTCCTTCCTGCCTTGGCCTTTTGTTTTTCTTTGAACTTTAGCGTTTGCGCTCAAGCCACTCGGACCTGGGTTTCGGGCCCTGGAGATGATGCGAATCCCGGCAGCCGTCTGGCTCCTTGCAAAACTTTTTCCGGAGTTTATTCGAAAACGGCGGCAGGAGGTGAAATCAATGTTATCGATCCGGGTGGTTACGGCACAGCCACGATAAATAAGTCTCTGACGATCGACGGCGGCTCGATGGGCTTCGTGACTTTCTCGAGTGGAATTAGTGGCATGACAATCGGCGCGGGAGCCGCTGACGTTGTCACTCTACGTAATCTCACGTTCAATGGGGCAGGAACTGGACTCCACGGGATCAGAATCAATTCAGGAGGAACGATTCGGCTGGAGAATTGCTCGATTGGGGGCGGGACCTCCAATGCCATCCACTTTGCCAGTTCGGCCACGAACACATCGTTGATACTCATCAACTGCAAACTTTATAATTTTGCGGGCGCGGGCATCTTCGTGGGAACTGCCGGAAATAAACTTATCCTCGAAGGAACCACCATCGAACAATGCGGAGCCGGCATCGCAGTAGAAGAGGCTTCCACGGTCGTCGTGAAAAATAGTTCGGTGAATCTCAACAAAGGCATCGGGGTTTTCGCGTCACCAGGCGCGCTTGTCACCCTCGAAGACACACACGTTGACCTGAATCAAACGGGAATCCACTCGGTTGGGTCAGTCACGATTTCGGGCGTAACAGTCACGGGCAACACGGGCGCTGGACTGGCTACCTCTGGTAATGGAATAATCAGAACGTTCCACAACAACCAAATCTTTGGAAACAATCCAAATGGCAATCCGACCGGTTCGGCGCCATTGCGATAATCGTTGGATACTGAATCATCCACTCAGATCCACATGAGAATCCTTGTTTCCAGGCGGCGCCCATCCTTAGTCGCAGTTTCGCTCGGCCTGATGCTGAGTCTCTGCGCTTGGTCGACATCCCAGGCCGCAACGGTCCAAACCATTGACTCCGATTCGCTTTGCAGGTCTGGAGTTGTGGCGGACGCGAATTCCACTTTTTACGGCACGACTTACTACGGCGGCGCCCACGATTTGGGTGCGGTTTTCAAATGGACTTCTGCCAACGGCAAAGAAGTGTTGCACGGTTTTCGTGGTGCTGTGGACGGCGCACATCCTGGTTCCGCATTGCTGCTGTTGGATGGATTTTTATACGGCACGACTCAATTCGGGGGAGCCAGCAATGCCGGCACTGTTTTTAAGATCAGTGCCGCTGGAGATTTCACGATGCTTCGCGAGTTCCCGGGTGGAGGCCAGGGTGAGGAACCGATTGCCGCGTTGGTGGCCGGTCCGGACGGCGTGCTCTATGGGACAACCAGCCGTGGTGGAACTCACGGGATGGGAACCATCTTTCAAATCACGACCAATGGTGCGTTTACCACGCTGTTCAATTTTGCCGGGTCGAATGGGAACAGTCCGGTCGCACGTCTCGTCTTTGGCGAAGATGGCAATCTCTATGGGACCACCCAATACGGCGGAGAGAGCGATAATGGAACAGTGTTCAAGATCACAACCGGTGGCGCTTTCACGTCGATGTTCAGTTTCAATGGCGTAAATGGTTCCGTCCCCGAATCAGCCCTGATACAAGCTCCGGATGGTGCGTTTTTCGGAACAACGACTTACGGTGGAACTCATGGCTTCGGAATCCTTTTCAAGATCCTGGCCAACGGAACATTTAATGGATTCTACAGTATGAGGCAGGGAGAGATAGGGACGAATCCATCCGGAGGTTTGATCCTTGGGACCGATGGCAAGCTTTACGGTTCGGCGATGCATGGCGGTGTTCACGGGTTCGGCTCAATTTTCAGAACGACCATCAACGGAGACGTGACGTCACAATACAACTTCACCGGCGATGATGATGGAGGAAATCCTGCCACGGGACTTTGGCTCGGGAGCAATGCAGCTTATTATGGCACAACCGGATTGGGCGGAGCCGGCCATGGCGGCACTTTTTATAAACTCACAGTGGCTCCGCGGTTTACCACCGTGCAACTGTCAGCGAATGGTCAGCAAGTGCAGTATTCCGGAGATAATGGCGCGCCGAACGGTCCATACACAATCCTGACGTCGACAGATCTGGCCGCTCCGCTGGTTGATTGGAATTTTGTGGGGACAAACTCCTTCGATGGGGCGGGTGAGTTCACTTTCAGCATTGGGGTGAATGAAAACCTGCCGAAACGTTTTTACCTCTTGATTACGCCTTGACCCTTGGGATGCGGGAAGGGGTTCAGGATAGTTGGCGCTATTAAACGACTTTTCGAGCCCGGAATTTCGAAGGAAATTCGAACCGGTGCTGACCTCTTCAGCATGGTCCATCGGACGCTAGAATCGACGCTAGAATCAGATGGGTGACTGATCGGATCGCCGCATTCGGCAGATCCAGACTCAATTAAAAGAAATCACAGGTTCGAATAGGGCTCTTAGCTCGCGCTCAACGTGGTTGAGCAAACTCGACAGAAGAAATCGTTCGGGTCGCCGGCGAGACCAACTTGCCTCTATGGAATGAGGTTGCTGCAAAGATCGCTTTCGCGGGAGAGGGAGGAGATTAGCCGCGAAGGATCGCAAAGAGCGCAAAAAGGGAACAGCCATTTATTTCAACCTCTGGGGAGAAACAGGCCTGTTACGGTGCGGCCAGAACCGGCACGTTGGAAAACGTGCCACTACGTAGTGGCAGGCTTTCAGCCTGCCAGTTACCGGGACTTTCCAGTCCCGAGTTCTTCTTGAGTAAAGCAGTGGGGTGTTTTGCCCCAGGCTGGTATATAACGGTTCTCAAAAATCATTTCCGGATCCGTTGTGATTGGAAGCTTTGTTAAGCTCGCCCTGATACGAATCCCTAGCCCTTCTCCCCCGAGGAGAAGGGAAAAAGCACGTTTTGATGGCAATTTAGCGTCCTCGGTTTTCGGATGTCTCTGTCTGGTTCCTTCTCCTTGGGGGAGAAAACCAGAACATATTAGTCGATAAACCACTTACGTGGTGGGGTGAGGATGGGGGCGAGCCTTTTCGGAAATTACTTATGGCAACCGCTATAGAACGCGCCGCTCGGGTTGCTTTCGGGGATCTGAGCTTGGTTCCGGGCACCGTGGTTTTGGGCGAGCGGATTCGTTCCGGTTTCCGGGGAACGGGGTCTGAAACCGCGTGATTTGAACTTGTTTGCGCGGAAACAAGTCTTTGTCCGCGTGATTTGAAGAAGTTTCCGCGCAAACAAGTCCAAATCACGGTGATTCAAAGAAGTTTCTCCGGAAACAAGTTCAAATCAGGCTGATTCAAAGAAGTTTCCCGGGAAACAAGTTCAAATCAGGGTGATTTGAAGAAGTTTGCGCGGAAACAAGTTCAAATCACGCGGATACAGACTTGTTTCCGCGGAAACAGGTCCATTTCCGCGTGGA
>JACDHS010000137.1 GCA_013820875.1 Verrucomicrobiota bacterium
CACAAACAGTGTCGCCCCTACAGGGCTCAGAAAAATTGTCGCCGTAAACCCAGGCCTTGCTCGTCGGACTCGCTGCAGCCTGGGCTATCACATGGCGGGCCTTCAGCCCTTAACTAAACGGCAGTGCCCTTCTCCCCCGAGGAGAAGGGAAAAAGCACGTTTTAATGGCAATTTAGCGTCCTCGGTTTTCAGATGCCTCTGTCTGGTTCCTTCTCCTTGGGGGAGAAAACCAGAACATATTAGTCGATAAACCACTTACGTGGTGGGGTGAGGATGAGGCGAGCCTTTTCGGAAATTACTTATGGCAATCGCTATAGCCTTACGCGCTGCGGCTGATGCTTCGCACACAGCCGCGCTCCGTTTGTGGGAAACACGCTATTCGGCGGCTTTGATCTTTTTCAAAGCGCGTTCGGCTTCTTGTTTCAAAAATAGGTTGTTCGTCTGTTGCTCAAGAATCGGAATGGCGATCGCCGCCTCGGAACCTATGTTACCCAAAGCGTCAATCGCATAAAACGCAAGCGCGGGGGAGTTTGTTTTTCCGGCTATTTCCATCAGGAGCGGCAATGCCTCCTTCGCCGCCGCGGGACGGAGGCTCAGGGACCAAACGGCGCACATTTCCATCCAAAGAGAACCTCGCTTCGTGAGCCCTGTTGTTATGGAATTGGTCAGGGCAGCAATACCTTCCGGGTGGGCATTACCAAGAGCAAATGCGATCTCCCGAATTGCAAAACGGTTTGTCACAGTAAAAAGCCGGACAAGCTCCGTCCTTACCTCAGCGTGCTTCGGGGCAAGATGTTCGAGGGCGAGAGCTGCTTTCCATCGGGTGACGTCGGCATCTGTGGTTTTTTCTAGTGTAGATCTGCCGCCGCTTGCCCATTCCACAATGGCATTGCCCGCGTCTTCGGTGAGTTCCAAAAGCGGGGGACGCTCTTCCTGGATCATCTGAAGCAATAAAGGAATAGCCTCTTCTCCCATCGCCTCAATGGCTTCGAGTGCCTTCGCTTGTTTGTCGGTGCGGGTTGCGTCAATGCTGCTGAGGTCTCGCGATGCCCGTCCGTCATCGAGGTCAATTAACCAATTGTGCAAAGATTTCCCCTGGTAAACCGGCGAGCGATCACGTGGGGACAATAGGAAGCAAGCTATCACTAGCCCCAGAACACCAAGACTTACCCAAAGAGCTTTACGCATTGAGGAGGAGTAAACAGAACATTGTGCAATTACGCACGATTAGAAGCGGCTTCGATTTTCGCGTTCGTATTTTTCGAGAATGGCGCTGAGGCGTTTTACAACCTCCGGATTTTGGCCGACCAAATTTTGTTTTTCGCCGATGTCAGCAGCAAGATCGTAGAGTTCGACGATGTTCGGTTTGGTTTGTGGCGCGGCATGAACGGAACAGCCGCCGGCGAGAATAAGGCAAAGCAAAAGCAGTTTGCGTGAGATCATGTCAAAACGGTGGGGAAAGGATGGTGGGGATTTCGGATGAAGAAACCAGCAAATAGTGGACGGAGATCTCGATGGGGGCGGGTGAATCACTTAAGGCAATCGTGGCTTTCGGACTTCCGTTCGCGGCCATTTCATACTGTTCGGACTTTCTCAGTTCTGTTTCCCATAATTGCAATCGCATGAACGCGAACGAGAGTTTGCCGACTCGAAGCTCCCTGCCAGCGAGACGCTGGCAGCACGTTGGGTTGCGTCCCTGACAGAAAGATGACACAACGGACTGGACAAATCCCGAATGCGCCGCTTTTGGCAAAACGATTGCTGCGGCTTGCAATTGGTGCATAAAAGGTTTTCATTGGACGTCCCTAAATTGAACGACATGTCCGCGCGACCAAAAATATTGCTGCTCGATGATGAACAGGATCTGCTGGACATGTACAAGGAGATTCTTGCCCAGTTACCCAGCCATCCTGAAATTCATCTCGCGAATTCCGGGGCACGCGCCATTGCTTTACTGGAAGCAGAACCGTTCACCCTGCTGATTTCTGATTTACGGATGCCCAAGATGGATGGGTTGCAGGTGCTTTCGATCGTTCGCAGAAAATTTCCTGATCTGCGCGTTGTGGTGATGACATCCATAACGGATGAGCAGTATCGCTCCCGCGCTTATGCGATGGGGGTGGATCTTTTCTGGGTGAAACCGGGTAATGGCGAGGAAATGAAGATGTTCCAGGACTGCATCGCCTCGTTGCTCGGGCAGGATGTGCAGTCCGGCGGTTTCCGCGGGGTGCAAAGCAAGGGCCTGGTGGACATCATCCAGTTGGAATGTCTTTCCCGCGGTTCTTCTGTGTTGAAAATCGTCAATGGCACGCGCGACGGCCGGATCTGGGTGTGTGAAGGGGATATCGTGGATGCGCAGTGCGGCGATTTGTCCGCACATGCCGCGTTCAAGGAGATGCTCTCGTGGAGAACCGGTGCGTTTGAAATTTTACCGGCTGACCTGGAACGGACCCGAACCATTTTTGAGAATTACCAGGGCCTGCTTCTCGATAGCGCGCAAAGCCTGGATGAAGCCGGCGACTCTGGCGAACCATCCCCAGGGGGAACGCCGCTGACCGGGCTGGCCGCTTTGTCCCGCGTGGATGGAGTCGAATTTATCGTGGAAGTTCCGACGAACGAACTGGAAACAGTCGAGTCCTGGGGAGTCAAGAACGCGGAGCCATATGCAAAGTGGACACGCGAATCATGGAAAAGTCTTTGTGAACTGGGTGAAAAGTTGCACGTCGGTGATCCGGTGCATTTTCATGGCCTGGGATGGCAGGGCCATGTCGGGCTGGATGCAAAGGACAGCAAACAAATCTTTGTCGGCTTCGCGCGATCGCTTAACTCGGACCAGATCCGGGAAAAAATGAACCTCATCTGCTCAAAATGGGTCTCTTAAACTTTTTTTCCAAAACGGACGATGTCTCCAATCTGACGCGGCTCTCGTCTGGCAGCATCACCGTGGATTCGGAGGGAACCATCATCACTTCCACCCTGCCCCGCAGCTTTCCTGAAATGCAGGTTGAAGAGATCAGTTCACGTGTTTTGAAGATTTTCAAGGATGCCAAAGAGGCTCAAATGCCGTTGACCGAATTGATCCTGGAATTCCCCGCATTGAAAATCACCGCGCGCGAATTGCGCGGTGGCGCAATTATTTTCCTTGCACCTTCGTCACCCAAAGTGCCCAAATCGGGCAGTTAATTATGCGCGACAAAAGATTGGACCAACTCGTTCTGCAACTTGAGAACTATCTCGAGTGCTGGAAGCAGATCAATTACTTCACGAATTTGGCCCGCGCCAAGAAGTTTACGTCTGAGGACGAAAACCATTTCCTGGAGGTGAAAAGTGTCATAGCGCAGGAGTTGGAACTAATTTTGTCCTCGGTCGAAGTCTCTTACCCGACCAAAGAGGAAGTGCTTAACCTGATTTCCGGCGCACCTTCCATTCGTTATCTAAACGAGATGAATGAAGGCGCTCTCCGCGGGTTCGAAAATCAGTGGCACAAGATTTTCATCGGGTTCCAGTCGTTGCTCGGTCAGTTAAAGGTGCAGCAGAGAAAACTCGACGGCGAATCGAAGCTCGGCTCTTTCTTCAGCAGAAAGTAACCCTTTCCTGCCTACCTCATGCCGGAATGGTTTGCTGTCATCTTGCTCGGAATCATTGAGGGGATTACTGAGTTCATTCCGATTTCTTCCACTGGCCATCTGCTGATCGCCCAACGCTTTCTCGGAGAACGCAGTGATCTTTTTACGATCGTCATCCAATCCGGCGCAGTGCTCGCGGTGCTGCCGCTCTTTCGGGGACGCATCAACCAGGTGATCCATCATTGGCGGGAAAAACCGACGCAGGATTTGTTGGCGAAGATTTTCGTGGCGTTTGCCATCACTGGGGCGGGCGGGTTGCTGCTGGATAAGTTTGGATTCAAACTGCCTGAAACGATTACTCCGATCGCGTTGGCGCTGATCATTGGAGGGATTCTTTTCATTGTGGTGGAACGCCGGACCGGGGACGCCACCAGGACGGTCGAGATCACCTGGGGAATCGTGATCGCCGTTGGGGTGGCCCAGCTTGTGGCGGCCATTTTCCCGGGAGCATCGCGTTCCGGGACGACGATTTTAATTGCGCTGATGCTCGGCGCGACCCGTCCGGCGGCCACTGAGTTTTCTTTCCTGGTCGGTATTCCGACGATGCTCGCGGCGGGTGGTTTAAAAATTTTTCGAGAATGCACTCGTGGCGAATCAAACGAGGATTGGTCCATGGTGATCCTCGGGACGGTGGTGTCGGCGATTGTTTCTTTCGTCGCGGTGAAATGGCTCCTTCGCTACGTGCAAAGCCATACGTTTGTCGGGTTCGGCTGGTATCGGATCGTGTTTGGTGCGTTGCTGCTGATTTGGGCTTTTACATTGAGAGGGCAGTAATGTGCATCCGGCAGGTTGCCGGCAGCACATTGTTGTTCACCGTATCGATCCGATTCGAAAAAATCTCGCCGCCGCTGCCACAATTACCTAATTCTTTGTCATGACACTCGTGCGCTTCTTTTGTTTTTTCCTCCTTTTGGCTGGAGGCTTTGACTCACAGGCAGCTGACAGACCTAACGTGGTGTTCATTGTGGCCGATGACCTCGGCTATCGGGATATGGGATGTTTCGGGGGGGAAGAAATCAAAACGCCTCACCTGGATGCCCTCGCGAACGAGGGTGTGCGCGCGACCAGTTTTTATGTTAGTTGGCCGGCTTGCACGCCATCGCGCGCCAGCCTGATGACCGGACGTTACCCGCAGCGAAACGGCCTCTACGATATGATCCGTAATGACATGGTGAATTACGGTCACCGCTTCACACCGGCTGAATACGCGCTCTCTCCCGAGATGACTCTCGGGATGGATTTGCGCGAGATCACGATAGCGGAGGTGCTCAAGAAAGCAGGTTACAGAACGGGCATTGTTGGAAAGTGGGATGGCGGACGGGCCAGGCGTTATCTCCCATTGCAACGCGGCTTCGATTCTTTCTACGGCTTTGCGAATACCGGTATCGATTACTGGACACACGAACGTTACGGCGCTCCTTCCATGATGCGGGGCAATGAGGACATCAAAGAAGAAGGTTACGCGACCGAACTCTTTCGTCGGGAAGCGCTTCATTTCATTCGGGAGAATCAAACCAAACCGTTCTTCCTATACCTCCCGTTTAACGCGCCGCATGGGGCATCCAATCTTGAAAAAGACAGCTATCAGTCGCCGGAAAAGTTTTTGCAGATGTATCCCGCAGGGACAACCACCAGGGAAAAGAACCGGTCCAAATATATGGCGATGGTCACCTGCCTGGACGAAGCGATCGGCGACATTCTCAACACTCTGAAACAACTGAAGCTCGCCGAAAACACACTGGTCATTTTCATTTCCGACAATGGCGGCGGAAGCATTGCGGACAACCGTCCGTTGCGTGGAACGAAATCGCAAATGTGGGAAGGCGGCATTCGTGTTCCATTCATCGCCCGTTGGCCAAATAAGATTCCCGCTGGAACTGTTTCCGAGGAATTCCTGACGTCCCTGGAAGTTTTCCCGACGCTCGTTTCTGTGACGAAAGCGAAGTCACCTAAAGGCGTAAAGCTCGATGGGTTCGATTTTCTTCCGGTGCTTCAGGGGAAAACAAAATCGCCACGGACAGAAATGTTCTGGGAGCGTCGCCTCGATAAAGCGGCGCGCATTGGAAATTACAAATGGGTGGACAGCGAAAAAGGCGGCGGCTTGTTTGATTTATCCACGGACATTTCGGAAAAGCACGATTTGTCCGCGGACCAGCCTGAGTTACTGGCAAAGATGAAAACCCGTTTTGCTTCATGGACGAGGGAAATGGAAGCTTCCGAGCCGCGCGGGCCGTTTCGTAATTATTAATATGAATGACTGGCCGAAGAACAACGCGAAGTGGCGGCAGGATAGTTTTTATTTTGCGTTTTCTGCGTTCATTCGCGGCAACATTTCCCGGCCCTGATCAATGATCGCCCGCGTCACACTTGAAATCGCCCTGGGCAAGGAATTCGATTATTTGATTCCAGTCGAGTTGGTTGAACGGATCGATGTTGGAAGCCGGGTGAAAGTGCCGTTTGGCAGACGCGAAGTGATGGGCTGTGTCACTGCGCTGGTGGAGGAATCGCCGCACAACAACCTGCGTCCCATTTCGAAGGTCATCGGCAAACAAACACTCGTCACTCCAAAGATTCTGAAGCTGGCGCGCTGGATTGCGGACTATTACTGCTGCCCGACGGAGATAGCATTGAAGAGCGTTTTGCCTGAAGCCGTCCGCAAGGAGAAGGAAGGTTGGAAAGAACAATTGTTTGTCCGGGCATTACCGCAAAGTGCTGCCGACATCCTGCCTGCGGAAAAGGAAACGAAACTCACCAAACGTCAGCAGGAAATCTGGGATCTCGTTCAGGAAAAAAAAGAGATCGCTCTCCAGGAACTCCTCGAACTCGCTGAAACCACCACCGAAACCATCCGCCGCCTGGAAGACAAAGGACTGCTCAGCATCATTTCGCAAATCTCAGAGCGTGATCCGTATGCTCGCGAAACTATTTTGCCCACCACTCCGCTCCCCCTGAACGCTGAACAACAAAACGCTTTCGAGAAAATCAAAGGCGCGATGGAAGCGCAACAACGTGCCGCCAGCGTTTCGCTGGGAGACCGGGAAGGGAACTTCCGGCGAGACGCCGGAAGTACATTTTTGCTCCATGGCGTTACGGGGAGCGGGAAGACAGAAGTTTATCTCCAGGCCATCGCTCACGCTTTGGATCAGGGCAAAGGGGCCATCGTGCTTGTGCCAGAAATTTCTCTTACGCCACAAACCGTTGAACGTTTCAAAGCACGTTTCAGTTCCGGGCCGCTGAAAACATTGGTCGCCGTTTTGCACAGTCACCTTTCTGCCGGTGAACGGCATGACGAATGGCACAAGATCCGGCAGGGCCGCGCCCGAATTGTGATTGGTGCCCGGTCGGCGATTTTCGCCCCGATAGATCCACTTGGCTTGATCGTCGTGGATGAAGAACACGAGCATTCTTACAAACAGGAAGAAGCGCCCCGCTACAATGCGAGGGATGTTGCCGTCGTACGCGGTAATATGGAAGGCGCCGTTGTCGTACTGGGCACTGCCACACCTTCTCTGGAAAGTTTTCATAACGCGAAAAAGGGAAAATACACTTTGCTCGAACTGGCGTTGCGGGCTGACGACAAAAAAATGCCGCATATCAAGGTCATTGATATGCGGAACGCTGCAAAACAGGAAAAGGGGACGCCCATCTTTTCTCCACAACTGAAAGAAGCGCTCACCCAACGACTCGAAAAGAAGGAACAGTCCATCTTGTTTTTGAACCGGCGCGGTTATGCGACCTCTTTACAATGCCCGTTGTGCGGCTACGTGGCGGAGTGCCCAAACTGCAGCGTGTCGCTCACCTACCATCGCGCCGCGCAAAAAATCTGCTGCCACATCTGCGGCCACCAAACCGGCGCGCCAAAAGCATGCCCCAGTTGTAAGAATCCGGCCATTCGGTATTCCGGTTTAGGCACGGAGAAAGTGGAGAGCACGCTTCTCAAATTGTTTCCGAAAGCGGTCATTCGCCGGATGGATTCCGACACGCTCAAGCGCAAGGAGGATTACCGCAACATTCTCGGCGATTTCAAGCGGGGCAAAATAGACATTCTGGTTGGCACCCAGATGATTGCCAAGGGACTGCATTTTCCCAACGTCACCCTCGTCGGAATCATTTACGCCGACCTCAGCCTGCACATTCCCGATTTCCGCGCCGCCGAACGAACGTTTCAACTGCTCACTCAAGTGGCCGGTCGCGCTGGAAGGGGTGATGTCGAAGGGGAAGTCCTCGTGCAGGCATTCACACCGTTTCACCCGGCCATCCAATACGCGCGCCGACACGATTACATCGGTTTCTATGAACAGGAACTCGAGTTTCGGGAGCAACTGAAGTATCCGCCCGCCGGACGGGTTGCGTTGCTCACCCTGAAAGGACGCAACGAAGAGAAGGTGAAGCTTTCGGCTGATTACTTGAAACGTGAGTTGGAGAAAGCCTTCAGCACTTTCAAAGATTTGATCATAGCCGGTCCGGCCCCCGCTCCATTGGCGCGTGCGGAAACTTTTTTTCGCTATCAACTCATGCTGCGAACCCGGCAGATGACCCAATTAAGCAAAGTCCTCGCCGAGATGAAGGAGAAGCTTTCCCTGCCGGAAGAAGTAACGCTCACCGTGGATATCGATCCGGTAAATCTGTTCTAAACAACACCTCTCTCGCCCTCCGCTGCCTGGTGACGCCAGGTGAAGCGCACCCATTTTTCAAAACCGACCACCAGGAAGGCAACCACCCCGATGCTGATAATTCGCAACCACGCATCGAGTCCAATTGGAGCCGAGTGGAAAAGACGGTTCATGAAAGGCGCATACGTGAACAGCAACTGCATCAGGATCATTGCAACGATACCAACCAACAGCAGCGGATTCGAAAAGATACCAATCGAACGGACGGAATGAGTCAAAGAGCGGCAGTTCAACAGGTAAAAAATTTCCACCACCACGATCGTGTTAATAACAATCGTGCGAACTTCAGCAATCGGTTTGTCCCTACCGATTTCCAATAGGAACATTCCAAGGCCCCCCGCGAGCATGATGAGCGTCACCAGGCCGGTTCGCATGAAGAGTGGAAAGGTCAGGATCGGCGCTTTCGGATCGCGTGGACGGCGCTCCATCAAATCTTTCTCTTTCGGCTCGAAGACCAGGAACATTCCGAGCAACAGCGCGGCGACCAGGTTGATCCAGAGCAATTGCACAGGCATCGCCGGCAACTGGGTGCCGAGAAAAATTGCGCTTAACAATATCAGAGCGACCCCGGCGTTCGTCGGGATGGTCCAGACGATGAACTTGGTCAGATTATCGAAAACACCGCGCCCTTCTTCAACAGCAGCCTCAATCGAGGCGAAATTATCGTCGGTCAACAGCATGTCTGCCGACCCTTTAGCCACGTCCGTCCCGGTAATTCCCATAGCGATGCCAATATCTGCCTGCTTCAAAGCAGGCGCGTCATTGACACCATCTCCGGTCATGGCAGCGATGTGACCGCGGGCCTGTAAAGCTTTGACGAGACGAAGCTTTTGTTCCGGGGCAACGCGGGCAAAGACCACCGTACCATCAACCATGTTGGAAAGCTCATCATCGCTCATCTTCTCCAGCTCACGGCCCGTTACCGCTATCAACTCTTCACCCTCTTCTCCTCCGTGCAATCCAATCTGCCGCGCGATGGCCTTGGCGGTAAGCAGATGATCTCCGGTAATCATCTTCACCTTGATCCCCGCGGCCTGGCATTTGGCAACCGCCTTGATGGCTTCTAATCGCGGAGGGTCAATCATCGCCTGCAATCCCAGGAACGTAAGTCCGCTGGAGACGTGTTCGTGCTCGAGCCTGCTTTGATCATCCGGTGCGGGTCGTCGCGCCAATGCCAGCACCCGCAGTCCTTTGGAGGCAAGCTGCTCGGCGGCATTTCTAATTTGCGCGCCATCAACAGGAACCACTTTTCCATCGCTGTTGAGCTGACTCTCGCAACGTTCCAAAAGCCGTTCCAGCGCCCCAACTTTGTAGATCATGCAGGACTTTCTATCGCCGCATCCGTGGAGGGTCGCTCGAAATTGATGTTCGGACTCGAATGGAATGGAGTCCACCCGCGGCATCTCGTCCTTCAAATCGGACGCAACCAAACCCGCTTTGCGGGCCGCGACAATCATTGCTGCCTCGGTGGGATCACCATCCACCTTCCAAACGTCTCCCTCCTGGATCAAACGCGATTCGTTGCACAGCAGGCCCGCCCGCAAACATTCGAGGAGCGCGGGAGGCGCAGTTCCTTCAATCGGTGTTTCACCCTCACTCACTTCTCCCTTCGGATCATAGCCGCCGCCAGTGAAGGTGTAGAATTTATCTCCTGCAAACACCTGTTGCACGGTCATTTGATTCTCAGTCAGCGTGCCGGTTTTGTCCGAACAGATAACCGTTGTGCTGCCGAGGGTTTCCACTGCGGGAAGTTTGCGAATGATCGCGCGGCGTTTCGCCATCCGCGAAACACCAATGGCGAGAGTGATCGTCACGGCGGCGGGTAAACCCTCCGGGATCGCCCCCACGGCGAGCGCCACCGCAGCCATGAACATCTCGACCATCGAACCTCCCTGGTAAATGCCAATTGCAAACGACACAGCGGCCAACGCCAGGATGATGACAAGCAATACCCGGCTGAACTGCGCAATTTTGCGGGTGAGCGGAGTGGAGAGATCAACCGCCTGATGAATCAGCCAGGCGATACGTCCGGTTTCCGTCCTGTCGCCCGTGGCCCAGACCAAACCCTCTGCCTGGCCGAACGTCACAAGCGTTCCGGTAAAGGCGAGGTTCTTGCGATCGGCCAACACAGTGTCGAGGCTCACGGGATCCGCATGTTTTTGGACTGGAACAGATTCCCCGGTAAGTGCCGATTCATCCACTTGCAGGTTACGGACCTGGAACAAACGTATATCCGCCGGGACGCGATCTCCGGATTGCAAAATCACCACATCACCCGGCACAAGCTCTTTTGAAGGAACCCGCAAGCGTTCTCCATCACGGCGAACAGTCGCTTCTGTCACGACCATTGCGGAAAGTGCCTCGATCGCCTTTTCAGCTTTGGATTCCTGCAAATAACCAACCAGGGCGTTGATAAACACCACCGCAAAAATTGCCGAAGCATCCACCCATTCGCCCAGGTAGGCAGTCACCGCCGTGGCGACCAGCAGGATGTAAAGGAGCGGAGCATGGAACTGGAGAAGAAATTTTTTCCATTCAGGCGTTCCCTTGTGGCTGGTGAGAACATTCAGTCCAAAATTCGCCTGCCGTTTCGGAATTTCTGTAGACGACAATCCTTTTTGCAGGTCTGCCTCAAGTAAGTGGACCACTTCATCGGTGTGCAAGTGGTGCCACGATCCCCGGTCGTTGTTCTTCATGTTCTTTAATCTTTGGCCGGCCGCACGATCAACAGGGGCCGATCACACTTCGCGATGACAGCTCCCGCCACGGAACCAAACAAGACTTTGGACAATCCCGAACGGCCATGTGAAGCAATGCAAATGACATCAGCGCCAAACCGCGCTGCTGCCTGGCAAATCGCTTCCGCTGGATGGCGGCTTTCTGCAATTTCAATTTCCGTCTCGATCCCCAGCGATTCCGCCTCGCGCGGGACCAACGCCCGCAACGCTTCCTTTAGCTTCTCCACCTTCGCTTTGTATTGACGTTTGTTTTTGTGCGTCGGCTGATACTGCGCAATGAGCGGGTTGGGCAGCTCGAACGGTGCAATCACATGGACCAGGCATACCTTTCCACCACGCGGCAATATCGAATAGGCGGATGGAATGGCGCCATTGCCGAATTCAGAGAAATCGGTGCTTACCAACACCCGTTTCGCCTGGGAAAGCGGCGCTTCAACTGCATTGATCACTTTGGCTGGAACGACCGCCACATTCATCGGAGCCAGATTCATGGCGCCGCGTGAGACCGATGCTGTAAACAGGTTTCTTATCCCGCTTCGTTGGTGCGCCCCGACGACCATCAAGTCAGCTTTCTCCCGCTGCGCCATCTCAACCAGGTACGTATCAGTCCGGCCCCACGATGGCTCCACGGAAACCTTCACACCATTTGTGCCGAGCAATTTTTCCACCTTGGCGCGGAGATCACGCTCCAGGATTGCCTGCACTTCATCTGCGTTTTCCAACAGTGACACCGGCCCGTGCATTCCGATTCGCGCATGGGTTTCCGGGGTCCAATTCACGTAGGCCACCGTGATGCTGCAGCGTCCCACCTTTTGCAGATCCCTGCCCCAAAGCAGCGCCGCGTCGGAGGAATATCCCAAATCGGCTGCGACAAAAAGTTTCAATAGCCGGCTTCCGTCCACCCAGCTTTCCAGGACAGCGGCATCCCGCACCACAACGGTAGGAACTGGAGAACTTTGCGCGACTCGTTCAGCCACGCTTCCAACAAACCAGCGTTCGGGCGCGCTCCGTTTCGTGGAAGCGACGATGATCATTCCGGCACGACTCGCCCGCGCCACTTCGGTCAACGTCTCGTAAGGTGATCCAACAGCAAACCGTTCCTCCACCTTCACGCCCATTTTCCTCAAACGATCCGCTTCCTCCTTCAACCTCGCCTGTCCTTTACCCTTGGCATCCTCGATGAATTCACGCCCAACAAGTTCAGCGGCGGGCAACTCCATGACATGAACCAACACCAACGGCTCTTTCAATTTTGCAGCGATCCTGGCGGCGGCAGTAGTCGCCCGAATCGCATTTTGTGAAAAGTCCGTTCCGCAAACAATTTTCATTTTACTCATTTCAATTTCCGTCTTTGTTGTTGCCTCCGGTTTACCTTAAGCGCAAACAAACTTATCGTCTGGAATTTTTTTCTACTCACCATTCTTTGCCATGGGCTGCGCAAAGATTGGCGCTTTCTCCCTCACTCCCGATCTCAATTGGCAATTTTGCAGATGAACAAAACAAAATAGAGGCAGCACAAATATTTATCCGATCTAAGTTAAAAGACGAAAGAGGCACACTATGAAATTCAAACCATCACCACGAAAAGGTAACTTGATCGTCGAAATGGAACCGGGCAACACACGCCTGCTCAGCAGGATCAATGGCCCGATCACCGAATTAAAAAAACTTTTGGTGCCGATCGACTTCTCCGACTGCTCCAGGCATGCGTTGAAATATGCCGTCGCTTTCGCCCAGCAATTCACCGCTGAGATTACCCTGGTGGCCGTCATCGAAGAGAATCGAACCGCTTTTGACTACGGCAATCCTGAGTTCGCCGCGAACCTCGAAGAACGCACCGCGCGCTATCAAATCGAACTGAAAAAGCTCACAGCCGATTACCTCGGCAAAATTAAAAACAGGATTCTGGTAAAATCAGGCCGGCCCTTCGAAGAAATTGTCCGCGCCGCCAAAGAACTGGACACTGATATGATTGTGATTGCCACGCATGGACACACCGGAATGCGCCATGTGGAACTGGGCAGCACCGCTGAACGCGTGGTTCGCTATGCGAATTGCCCGGTGCTCGTGGTGCGGGAAAAAGAACATGAGTTCGTTCCACCCGTGGTCTAAACGGATGGGTGGCACACAGAGTGGGTGGCACGGGCTACCAGCCCTGCCGCGTTTCAGAGAGCGCAACACACCGTTCGAGTGTCAGACACTCGAACAGTCGGCGGCAGCTTACCGACTGTAGAGTCGCTTTGCGGCAGAGCCCAGTTCCACCTAGTTTTAAGAAGGCTCTAAAAAATTTGAAAGCGCCTCTTTCCGATTTTTTGTTTAAAGACCATTATTTTATTTATGCTTGAAGTTGCTTTTTTCGATACCAAAACATACGACCGCCGCTCATTCGAGTCCGTCCCGCCAAAGGATGGGATTAAGTGGAACTTTCATGAGTTCCGGCTCCAGGCCGATACCGCGAAGCTGGCGCAAGGCGCGAAGGCCGTCTGCGTCTTTGTAAATGATAAATTGGATCAGCCCTGCCTGAAGATTCTCGCGGAACTGGGGGTGCGGATGATTGCTTTGCGTTGTGCGGGCTTCAACAACGTGGATCTGCAAGCGGCAAAGGATTTGAAAATGAATGTCGTCCGCGTGCCCGCTTACTCGCCGCATGCGGTGGCGGAACACACAGTGGGATTGCTACTGACGTTAAACCGGAAAATCCATCGCGCCTACAACCGGGTGCGTGAACACAACTTTGCCCTGAACGGCCTTGTCGGATTCGATATTGCCGGTAAAAACGTGGGGATCATTGGAACCGGGAGAATCGGAAAGATCACCGCCCAGATCTTCCGTGGTTTTGAAGCCAATGTGGTGGCCTGCGATCCGTTCCCGGATTCCGCCTGGGCAGAAGCGAAAGGTGTGAAATACGTTTCATTCGATGAATTGCTCACCACCTCGGATATTCTTTCTCTACATGCGCCACTTACCCCCGAAACGAAACATCTGTTGTGTGAAAATACCTTCCGCAAAATGAAACGGGGCGTCTTCATCATCAATACCAGTCGTGGAAAGCTGATCCATACGAAATCGCTCATTGATTCCTTGAAATCCGGCCACGTCGGAGGCGTTGCGCTCGACGTTTACGAAGAGGAAGAAGGAATCTTTTTTGAAGATCGTTCCGAGGATGTTGCCCTCGATGATGTCCTGGCGCGGCTCCTCACTTTCCCAAACGTCCTCATTACCTCTCACCAGGCCTTCCTGACCGAGGAAGCGCTGCATGAGATTTCACGAGTAACCACCGAAAACCTGCAAAAGTTCGACCGTAACGAACCTTTTCTTTCCGGAACCGTGCTGACCTGAGCCAGGGTTGGCCTGAAAACCGGGTTCAACCGCTAATCTGCGCTAATAATCGCTAATTGGGGGGAGAGAAATCAGCAACTCTTTGCAAAAAAACTACTTGGAACGCATCCACCTGGACCTGCCCCTTCCGTAAAAGGTATGCGTGCGGTTCCCGCCGAGTGGCCATTTGAGATCAAAATGGTGTGTGTGCGGCTCCCGATCAATATCCATCCGTCCCTGCGATTCACTTGATTCGGTCGAGCGTCTCGTTAGTTGCCTCAATTGCGGTCACGATCTATAACGCCAAGAACGTCATTCCAAATCTTCCATTCGGCATCATCGTAAAACTCAATCTTGAGCGGGTATTCGGGATGGCGCTTGAGGGCGCTGTTCAGACGGTTCATAAATTCATCACGCTCTTTGGCATAGAAAAGCCATTCTTTACAGCCCATACCGGTTGAGACCAGCATAAGAAAAGAGTAACCATTATACATCGTAAGCTCCTCAATCGCTTCTTCAAAAGTCAGTTGTTGAGCGTTCACGTCGCTAGGCGGCATGCCCGAATCTTGGCCGTCATAGCTCCATCGAATCGATATACCGGTGGCGTACGACCCAATATTAGCAATCAGAGGTTTAGTTGTGCGAAGGCGATAGACCACGTAAGTGCCATCATTCTCCGCTTCTGCCATCACCCAGTGATTCAACTCATCAGGAGGCATCTTGCTCTTGTCATCCCTGCCAAATAATCTGTTGAGGAATTTCACAATGTCATTTGCATCTAACGATCAGCTCACCGATAGCGGCCTTCCGGGAGCGTTAAGGTTGTCGTGTGACGCCGCTGGGCCGTCATTCGGTGCAGTGGCTGGTTCGGCAATGGAGAAATTACTCGAGAGATCAGAGAAATATAGCAACCCGAGAATCATCCCTGCGGATAGGATGGCATATTCGCTGAGCGCCGCCCCCAAAGGTGTGTAGTAAACCGCAGAGTCCAGTAAAAGGAAAAGCGGAACACCGAAAAGCCAACAAAGCGTATAAAGAAGTCGTGCTGGCTTCCACAATCTCCACAGACCAACCCAAGCAATTAGCATCAATAGCAACAGCAGGATGCCCAATCCTAATCCAACTGCTTCCAATGATGTGATGGGAGTTTCTGCACTGCGAGAAATGTAGTGCTGAATTTCTGTTGGCAATGTGTGTTCCAAAACTAAATCCGCGACCACCGAGGAAGTAATCAAGCTAATCTCGGCAACAATCAGGTAACGTAAAATTGACTTCTTTGGTAGCATTGGAACGTTTATGCCCAACCATATGATTCACAGGCAGATTTGGCCTGATGACCTGATATTAGACCGGGTTTTCGGGCGGGACTATCTGATTGCCTTAGGTGGGCGTCTGGGGCAAAAACCATTTGCCTGAACCTGAATTGTTACGGGGGAAAGTCAAGCCAACAGCGTGATCCAAGAGAGTCCGAAATGGCTATTCCAAGTTTCGCTCGAAACTGAGACGACACCATTAGTGATTCCCGCCCTCCCGGGCACTCGCACTGGCCACTCGGCGGGGTTCCGCACGCACACCTTTTCGTTCGTGCAATCCACACCCAAACGCACTCAGTCGTTCCTCCGGAACTGATTCAACTCACCCACTTCGAACCCAATGTTAAAACATTGGGCTATTCTCAAGTGTTCCCCCGGAACAGGAATTCACCGATCGAAGACTTTTCCAAATCCGATTCCACCGAAAACAGCGAGGAACCCGTTTATGACCGCACGATTTCTTTCCCTCAGCAGGTGACAGCATAAAAAGCTCTCTTATCCCCCCGCTTCTCCTTCTGTTTTTGCGCCTTTTGCGTTCTTTCGCGGCTATTATAACGGTTCTCAAAAATCATTTCCGGATCCGTTGTGATTGGAAGCTTTGTTAAGCTCGCCCTGATACGAATCCTTGGTTCCCACCACGTAAAGTGGTTTAGCGAATAATTTGTTTCACACCAGTGCGGATGCACGGAACGCCGCATTTATGCGGCAGCAGACTCCCGAACCCCAAAACGATGCCCAGAACAACTGCCGCGTTCGGGACAGATTCACGTTCCTGCCGGATGAATCCGGCGTTCCGTTGCAATTTCAACTGAATCGTTCCGGCTTAACGTGGAAAAAGGGTGAAATCCGAGTCAAAAGGTCGTAAGTCATTTCGCTGGAGGGAGT
>JACDHS010000138.1:0-15942 GCA_013820875.1 Verrucomicrobiota bacterium
TTTTGACGGCAAGTTGGCCAACCAGGGTTCTAAAACAGAACGAAAAAATGGATAAACAGCCCGTTTTCCTTACTTTTGGGTATTCTCGCGGGAATTTCGGGTGGAAAAGGGCCAATTTTCTCTTCGGGTCTCAAACGTAGCAAATCGGCCTCTCCTGGATTCGTCATTAGACAGATTCGACATTCGTATTCTTTTTGTCATTCTGTTTTCGTCATTTCGATGGTTGCACCCCGATTCTACGCGCTCCGTTCCCCCTATTGCGGGGAGGACTTGATGAAGTATCTTCAATCAGCAGACGCCAAGGAACGTTGCTGAGGGTTCCCAACTTCAATCCACCTGCCGCATGTCGGCAGGTGGATTTCTTTTACCATCCGATTAAAACTGAATGGCCCGGGAAATCTATTCGCCCTGCAATATCATCAACCCGGAAACGTTGGTTCCAAGAAAGAATCCCGCTCCAAAATTCTGCTGCTGAAGCACTGCACCCTGGAAAAGCACGGGATCACCCGTCACGGGATGCCCGAACCTGCCCTTGAGAACTCCCGATCCTGCCCCTACCGACAGCGTCAGGTTACTTCGAGACGTGGTTAGAAAGGTGTTGTTCGTGCGCCACGTGAAAAAGTGGCTCGTCGGGTTGGCCAACTCTCCGAAGGAGAATGAAGCAGTGCCGTTGGTAATATCCAGGACACGTGTCCCCTTCACTGGCGGGGTATAAAAAGAACCGATCACGTCTGCTTCATTGGTGAACCCAATTGCATAATGATCGTTGGTCCAACCGGTTTTGATCCAGTTGACTCCGCCTTGAGGGGATGGAGTCAAGTCATTCGTCAATGTAAGCCAACCGATCAGTGAGCCCCTGAAATCTATATTCGTCCTCCATGTCGTCCCGACCAATGCATTGGATTTGCTGCGGTACATTCGCGTGAACAGTGGCCAGTGTCCTTCCGGTGAAACAAACGTCGCTTGCCGGGCGGGCTGACGATCAGCCAGAAAACCGTTGAACTGGATTTTTCCGTTGGTTTGAACGGTGATTAGCCCATAGCCGAATCCCGGCGGCGCCTGGGAAGAATTTTCGGCGCCGGGAATCAGCATGGTGTATTTACCTGAAAAATTCGTGGTGATGTTCGCCTTGCTGAAGATGACACGATCCGTCAAAAGGTTTGCTGCCCAATTACTGCTGCTGAGCGTGCCGAGAACTTTATCCGCGCCAAAATCAACCTGGAGACTCAAAAGAATGGGCTCTTTACCGAATTTGGTTCGAACAACTGTCCGATTCGTTGTCCCATCTGGAGCAAATTTCCCACTGAACGCCATCGCGTTTCCATCAATGAACATTTTCCCACTGAACCCAGTGTTCGTTTTCACTTTCAATGTCAAATAACCAGAGTTCTGGTGGCCCACTTCGCCCGATTCATGGAAGAGGCCGACGTAAACTCCGGCTGCAGAAAGAAACGGGTTATCCGAAAGATCAATGGTCAATGTCGCGATATCGCTGGAGACGGAACCGGCCAGATTGGACACCACTACGCTGTAATTCCCGGCGCGGCTCGAGTGAAGATCACTCAGCACGAGGGCAGACCCCGTGGCATTAGCAACAGGCTGGCCATTGAACTGCCATTGGAAATATAAAGGGGCTCCGCTTGCCTGCACGCTGAACGTCGCGCTCCCTCCCAACGATTCGGTTTGATCCACGGGATGAACGAGAATCTGCGGCGCTGTGGCAACAATCAAATTCGCCGATGAACTAAGCGCCGTTCCGAATTCGTTACTGACAACAACGCTGTAGGCACCTTCGTCAGACGGCAGAACGTTTTCCAAAATCAGGGTAGCTGTCTTTGCGCCTGAAAGATTTCCGGCGTCCACCAGGTCGGAACCATCCTTTTTCCATTGATAGAGCAAGTAAGGATCGCCGGATGCAACCACACTGAAGTTCGCAGTCGTTCCCGCCGCATTGGTCTGGCTAAGGGGTTGCCCGGAAATCATCGGAGGCGGGTGGATGTCATGCGAGGTCGCGAAATGATAGCCAGCAGAGCGATGTTCATTATCATTCTCGCGGGAAATCACCTGGAAACCGTAGTGGATATGTTCCTCCAACCCGGTAAGTAGAACCGAATGCTGCAAAACCAGATTGGTGCTCAGGTCTGAGTAGGTGTTGTATTTGCCGTGCCCGGAGGAGACGATGCTCTTTGATCCTTCCTGATGCTCCGGTTGATGTTCGTGAATATCATACTCTACCTGTGAATCCGCCGGAATAGCCGTCTCCCATGTGATCAACGCCGTAGTGCGACCTGGAAATGCCTGCACATTACTGATCTCGGGCGAATCAAGGAGTGTTAATGTTGCGATGGAACTGGTGACGACACCGGCCAGATTAGAGACCACCACGCTGTAATCCCCTTCATGCTCCGGAGCAGTTTCTTCTCTTGTGAAACTGTTTTGCGTCGCACCGAAAATCTCCAAGCCGTTAAACATCCATTGATAACTCAGCGGAGAGCTGCCGACCACGGACACACTGAATGTGGCGGGGTATTCGGGCAATACCAGCAAACTTTGCGGCTGCGCAGTAATACTCGGGGCAAGCGCCGGGGATAAAGTTTCCACGCGGACATTGTCAAAGATAACGAACGCATCGGCTGCCGGACTCGCAATCGAAGGAAACAGATCCATGTAACCCAGCATGATCGTCCCATTTGTGAAAATAGAAACGTTCGAGCGTTGGGCGATAAGGCCACCGTTCATTCTCCACGAAATCACGTTGTTCGTAGTCTGGTTAATCTCGACTTCCACCCATCTTTTTCCGGGAGAACCGGGCGTCTCGCAGGTGCCGAATGGAAAGAGGTTTTGAAACACCGGATCAAAATTTTCACTGCTGGTTGCGCCGCCTGCCGCAAAGCCGCTCGCTGAAAAGGCAAGGTAAGTCGGGCGTCCGGATGGGTTTCCGACATAGACACGATAATCGCCTGATCCACCGCCTTCACCATGCACTCCAAACCAATGCCCGTCGCTTGGGTTGGAAGTGGAAGAATCCCAGTTCACTCGCGTGCCTGTGTGGTTAATCCCGAACGTGGCCGTTTCAGTACTGCCCACCGAACCACTGCCGCTGGGTCCGCCCGGGTAATTCATCCACATATCAAATTTCAATGTGAAGGCATTGCTGAACACCTGGTTGACCGGATAAAGACTGACTCCGGCAATCGCGCCAGTGGTATCGTTATTGTTTACCGTGAGTTTCACACCGCGCGTGGTGCCGTTGGTGGTGTTGGGCGCAGGAGGAATTGTCGAGTTGTTGAACGTGCTGAAATAGGTGCTGTAATCAAAAGCCCAATCCACCGTGTGATCACTGCCGCTCCCAGACCCGGCGAACACCAGCCAGTCGGCGGAAGTGTCCACATCCAAATCGTCGTAGAAAAGGGTTTGAGTTACCTGCGGAATAATGACCGTCAGGTTTGCCGTCGCACTGGAAACTGCTCCCGCGTCATTTGTAATTCTCAAGCTATAGCTGCCTGCGTCAGACGGCTGCACACTCTCAATGATCAGCGTGCTGCCGGTCGCACCGGAAACGTCGCTGCCATTTAAACGCCATTGGAATTGCAGCGGCGCAGAGCCAGTGGCATCGCACGAAAATGTGGCGCTCATCCCTTGTGTCACTGTCTGGCTCGCAGGCTGATTCAACAACAAGGGCGGGTAGCTGTTTGGATTGGCCAAAACTTGCGAAGCATCCACGATCAACAACCCACGTTGCATGTCGCTCAACAAAATCTTATCAGCGCCGAGAAAAGGGTACACACCCCAATCACCTTCAAAGCTTGTGCTGATCGGGTTGGCGAATGTGTCATAAGAACCGACGCGCACCGGGCGTGCAGGATTGCTGATGTCGAACACCTGCAAGCCAGCCTGGTACCAGGAAATATAAAGGAGATTCCCAACGATCACCGGGTTATGCGGAATGGCCGGTTCTATACCTACCCCGGCGGTCGTCAATGTGGAGACCAGGAATGGAGCCGCCGGATTGCTGATGTCGTAGATGCGCACGTCGCCGCCAGATGTTTCCCGGCAATTCACCAGGAAATTGCCGTCGGTAGTCGGCCAGCTACTGTGCGAATTCCCCCCGGAGTTAATCGAACCGAGCAAAAGCGCCTGGGCCTCAATATTGCTGATGTCGTAGATGTCTGTTTTTCCACCCCAGCCAGAAGTGAACAACCGATTGTTTACCACAGTGATCTGATGCACCCGCTGTGGATCTGTCGTCAAGATGTTACGGACAAAAACCGGCAGTAACGGGTTGCTCACGTTGAAGACTTTCACCACCGGCGTGAGATGATCCGCTAGATATACGAAGTCGCCGTCCAAAAACATGGTGTGAACCCGGTCAAAGCCATTCGTCACTGTGCCGGTCACCCGCCCGATGGTTGCAAGGGTCACGGGTGAAGCCGGATTTGTCAGCGATACGATATGCATTCCGCCATTGGTACCGCTCCAGTTGGCAAAGTATCCAATACCGTCACGCAATGCCCCCTGCTCGAACTGATTGTTTCCTGAGGGATTCGGATTGTAGTTGGCCAGCAGCACGGGAGCCGCCGGGTTGGTGATGGAAAAGATCGCCACGCCATAGCTGGGATTCGCCGTGTATTTGGAAAACGCTCCGACACACACAATTTCACCTTCCGCCCAGACGTCCCCGTATCGATGTGCCGTGGGAAACGGATCGGATTGACCGACAAGATTGATGTTTTGAGAATGAGCTTGCGGTGCTAACAAGACAAGCACCAGGGCAAGTAATCGGAGTGGCGGGATAACGCGGGTCATAGACGTGCACTAGTTTATGAGCCATTTCCGCTTCGGCTGGAAGCTAAATAATAAGGGAATCGCTGAGTGGTTGGCGGGGTGTTGTATTGATCACCGGGCTACAGCCGTTGGGATTCAACTACACGCGGGTTCCTGACCTTTATTCCAGAAGACTCTCACGTAACAAAAGATTAGCACCGAGTTCACTGGCTTTCGCGATGAAGTCAGACCTATACTAATGTATGAAAAAAGATGAAAAGCAGCCTGCCCCGGTAATTCAGAACTCAAATAATCCTGCCAAACCGAACCGGGAACAGATTCGCACCAAGACACCGCGAATCAATCCACCCCGGCAATCTTCCCGCCCGATCCTGCGTAGCGGACGGCGCGGTAGCTGAAGAGAATGGAACGCCAACTCCTGTCCTAAAATAACGGTTGATAATAGCCCAATGTTTTTCACATTGAGTTTGGTTTGATGAGTGAGTTGCGAAGGATCGGCTGAGATTGTTCCGCAAACCACATCCATCCGCACTCAGTCGTTCTCCAGAACTTGCCGCAATCATCGCTTTCGAACGGGCCAATGCTGTTCGCATCTCGTACGCCTTGCGGTTACGCCGGGCTCCAATTGCGCACAAGCGCCACTTCTGTCTCCCCAGTTTCAATCATATCCCGAAACACGACTGAACGAAGAAAGTTGTTTTCCTTAAAGGCATTCCATATTACCTATACCTCTTTGTTATGCGCCAATTGAACAACGACGAAATCCGACGCTATTCACGCCACTTAATTCTCCCGGAAGTCGGCATGGCCGGCCAGAGAAAGATCTGCTCAACCAGTGTCCTCTGCATCGGAGCGGGCGGACTCGGTTCCCCGATCGCCATGTACCTGGCCGCCGCCGGCATCGGCAAGATTGGCCTGGTCGATTTCGATGTCGTTGATTTCTCCAATCTCCAGCGTCAAATCCTCCACGGAACAGATGATGTTGGACGTCCCAAGGCTGAATCGGCCAAAGAGACAATCAACAGCATCAATCCAAACGTCGAAGTCGTCATCCATAACACCCGCCTCTGCAGCGAGAACGCGATGGAGATCATCAAGGATTACGACATCGTCGTGGATGGAACAGACAATTTTCCCACCCGCTATCTGACCAACGACGCCTGCGTGCTATTGAAGAAGGCGAATGTTTACGGCTCCATTTTCCGTTTCGAAGGACAGGCGAGCGTTTTTGCGCCGCACCTCGGCGGACCTTGCTACCGCTGCCTTTATCCTGAACCCCCACCGCCGGGAATGGTTCCAAGCTGCGCCGAAGGTGGCGTTCTCGGTGTGTTGCCGGGAATCATTGGTTGCATCCAGACGACTGAGATTCTGAAGCTCGCGTTGGGCAAAGGCACCCCGCTCATCAATCGTTTGATGCTTTATAACGCTTTGGACATGAAGTTTCGTGAATTGAAACTGCGTCGCGATCCGAAGTGCCCGATCTGTGGCGACAATCCGACCATCAAGGAACTGATCGATTACGAAGTGTTTTGTGGTATCCCACAGGAACCTGTCCAGGCGAATGGCCATCCGGATGAAGTGGATGTTCAGGAAATGAAACGCGCTTTGGACAACCCGAATCTTGGTATCAAAGTGTTGGATGTCCGCGATCCGGACGAATACGAAATAGCCCACATCAAAGGTGTGCCACAGATCCCGCTCGGTTTGTTGCCGCAACGCTTTACCGAACTGGATCCGAACCAAACGATTTACCTGCATTGCAAAAGCGGCAAGCGTTCCCTGAAAGCCCTCGATTTTCTACGCCAGCAAGGGTTCAAATACCTAAAAAGCGTCAAAGGTGGGATCGAAGCCTGGTCCGACCAGATCGATCACGACGTGCCGAAATATTAACGTGCTGCCAGCGTCTCGCTGGCAGATCTTTGTAGAACCGGCATTCAGCAAACGTAATCGAAGCTGTTCCATCGCGAATATCGTACATCTGCCGGTGAGACGCCGACAGCATTCCACTCACATATCGTTCGACAGAATCGAACAAAACTCTAAACTCGCCGCATGAAATTATTTCAAGCGGCGTTTTTATTGTGCGGGATCTGCGCTTGTACTTTGCTGGCCCAAACGACGGCCCTTGCCTCTAAACATAACGAAATGCTTGTTTACTTCGGCACATTCACCAGATCCGGCAGCAAAGGAATTTACCTTTCCCGCCTTGATCTTGCTTCCGGAAAACTAAGCCAGCCTGAACTGGCTGCGGAAATTGGTAACTGCGGTTTTCTCGCCATTCATCCTAATAAGAAATTCCTCTACTCCGTTGGCGATTTAAAGATACCGACCGATAAACCCGCTGGTGGTGTGAATGCATTTTCGATTGATTCACAAAACGGCAAATTAACCTTCCTCAATCAACAATCTTCAGGAGGCCGCGGCCCCGCTCACTTGACGGTGGATCACAAAGGAAAGTCAGTCCTCGTCGCCAACTACGGCGGCGGAAGCGTTGCGGCTCTGCCGATCCAGCCAGACGGACATCTCGCCGAAGCCAGTTCTTTCATTCAACACACCGGATCAAGCGTCCATCCATCCCGACAAAAAGAACCGCACGCTCACGTCATTCAAGTCAGCCCGGATAATCGTTTTGCATTTGTGGCCGATCTCGGACTCGACAAAGTGCTGATCTACAAACTCGATGCGGCGAAAGGATTGCTGGCACCCAATGACCCGGCCTTTGCCTCGGTGCCGCCGGGAGCCGGACCGCGCCATTTCAGTTTCCATCCGAATGGCCGCTTCGCCTACGTCATCAACGAACTCGACTGCACGGTCACTGCCTTCGATTACAACAAAAAACGCGGCGCATTGAACCCGGTGCAAACCCTTTCAACCCTGCCCACAGGACAATCGGTTGAAAGCAGTTTCAGCACAGCCGAAGTGGTGGTGCATCCGTCCGGCAAATTCCTTTACGGTTCAAATCGCGGACACGACACCATCGCAGTGTTCACCGTTGACCAGAAAACCGGCAAACTGGACCTGATACAGAACGAACCGACGCAAGGCAACATCCCGCGCAATTTCAACATCGATCCGACCGGAAAGTTTCTGCTCGCAGCCAACCAGAACTCCGACAACGTCGTCGTTTTCCGTATTGATGCGAAAAGCGGTCGTTTGACGCCAACGGGCAACCAAATCACCGTGCCAATGCCAGTCTGCGTGAAGTTTCTCGCGATCGAATAACTGTTTTTTAGGTTCAACGATGCACCTTTTTAGGCGCGGAAGAGGGTAAAATTCGGGTGAACGGGAGAACAGAACGTTCCAGGCCATTTTCGGATACACACTGGGCATTCAATCGCTTCCAGTTCAGCCGCTCCCGGAAAAAATGGAGTGATCAGGAACAGAGTGCGCTTAATTTTTTGGGAAGAATTTTTGCTGTTCAGCTTTGTATTGTGCGACCGACTTCTTGACCTTTGAATCGTTGATCAAGTTCTTCATTTCGTAAGGATCGCTCTTCAGATCGTAGAATTCATCCATCCCGCTCAGTTCGGTATAATGAATGTATTTATAACGATGTGAACGAACTGCCTGCCAACCGGCCTGACGCGGGTAGTTGGGTTCGGCAATGTATTCAAGAAAGGCGAGCTCTCGAAGATCGGCTTTCTTGCTTTTGAAGACCGGCAGAAGTGATTTGCCGTCGATGTCCTTCGGCACGGGTGCCCCGGCTAGCTGAAGCAAGGTCGGTGCGATATCAATATTCAAGGCGAGTTGCTCGGGTTGCAAACCGGCCTTGATCAACTTCGGATAGCGGACGAGCAAAGGAATACGGATGGATTCTTCGTAGGCCCAACGCTTGTCGCCGAGACCATGTTCGGCCCATAAGTAGCCATTGTCGCTCGTGAAAATGACAATGGTATTGTCGAGCTGTTGGGTCTCTTCCAACGCTTTGAGCAACTGTCCAACTCCTTCATCGATCGACAACATTGATTCGAGCTGTCCGCGGATGGTGCCCTCTGGGATGCGCCCCTGCCCAGTCATTTGCCGCTGTACATTGCTCATCTTTTTACCTTTTTCTTCCACCTCGCGAATGAGAACCAGTTTACCTTCAAGGGTGTCTTTTGCGCTCGGTGACATCGTTATTTTTTTGTCGGCGTAAATGCCTTTGTGACGTTCCGCCGGAGTGAACGGGCCGTGAACGGCTTTGTGCGAGAAATAAAGCACGAAGGGTTTGCTGTGCGGCTGTTTCACAAAGCTGACGGCATGCTCGTTGAGAATGTCAGTCATGTAACCTTCCACCTTTTTCGACGTGCCATTGATATTGATGGGCGGGTTCTCATAAACCCCCTGCCCTTTGAAACTCACCCAATGATCAAAGCCGGGGCGCGGAGAATCATCGTTTCCCATGTGCCATTTGCCGACGTAAGCCGATTCATACCCCGCATCGCGCAGCAACCGTGGGAAGGTGATGAGCTCATGGCTCAACTGCGAATACAGCGCGCCATTGCCAAGCACACCATTTTTGTGAACGTACTGGCCCGTGAGAAAACTTGCGCGGGCCGGTGAACAAAGGGGTGTGGTAACGAACGCGTTCTTGAACATCGCTCCCTCGTTTCCAATGCGATCAATGTGCGGCGTTTTCGAAAATGGATGTCCGCTGATGCTCAACGCATCGGCCCGCAGGTCATCGACGAGGATGAATACAATATTGGGCCGGTCACTTTTGCCAAATGCGGTAATGCCCAGGAAGAGGAGGAATCCCAGGGAGATTGCGAATCCACGGAGCTTCGTTGAAGCGAGATGGTGTAGTTTCATTTTATGCCAGGAATACAAGTTGCTGGACGCAACGTCTGGGCGCGGAGTTACGGAATAGTGAGGGACGCTTCGTCCCTCTACCTATTGGAGTTCTCGTCCCTGACGAGAAAACCACTTTTACTTCACGCGAAAGCTTGCTGAATAATCGTTTACAGTCTCTCTTGAAGGCATGTTTCCATACATAACGAATGCTCAAGACAAGCAGTGGCAACCCGGGCCTTACGAAGGGGTAGAACTGCTGGTGTTGCGCAAGGACGAGAACACCGGTGGCGTCGTGGCGCTGCGGAAATTCAAGGCCGGCGCGACAATTCCCGCGCACACCCACCCCCAGGCCAGTGAATCGGTGTATATTCTTTCAGGTGAATGGGTTGAGGAGGATGTCACCTACTCAAGCGGGGCCTTCTTCTTTGTCCCGCGAGGAGAGAAGCACGGACCGCACTTTGCGAAGACGGAAGTCATCAGCGTAACGACGTTTGACGGGCCTTTGACGGTAACTTAATAGCTGTCTGAAGGGTGTGGACCCTGCCGTTTTCGGCGGCAGGTTGCCTTTACCTGGCGCAAAGCAATTAGAATAGCGGGTTGGGAATAATCAGGATGTATAAATTTTAAGTTGATGTAGCTTGCAAAGAATTCCGTCGAAGGTACAGAAGTGGTAAACAATTTTTCTAAAAGGAACTATGCAAATTGGCGCACGAATGGCTCCCAAAACTAACAATGTGCTCTCCATCATCATGGGGGGGGGACAGGGCACGCGCCTCTTCCCGTTGACCCGTGATCGGTCCAAGCCAGCCGTGCCGCTCGCTGGCAAGTATCGCTTGGTGGACATTCCAATCTCCAACTGTATCAACTCCGGGTTAAAGCGCGTTTATCTCCTGACGCAGTTCAACTCCGCCTCGTTGCACCGGCATATCTCGCAGTCCTACAAATTCGACCATTTCTCGGGTGGTTTTGTGGAAATCCTTGCTGCCGAACAAACGTTCTCAAGCACTTCATGGTATCAGGGAACCGCGGATGCTGTCCGGAAAAATTTGACCCACTTTCTGAATCACGACTTCGATTACGCCCTGATTCTCAGTGGGGACCAGTTGTACCGGATGGATTTCCGCAAAATTCTGACGCAACACATCGAATCGGACGCCGACCTCACCATTGCGACACTGCCGGTTCCACGCGCAGAGGCGCAATCGCTAGGTATCCTGCAGACCGATTCCGAGCATCGGATCACGAGGTTTGTGGAGAAACCGAAGGAAGACGACGTTCTGGATTCTCTCAAGATCGATCCCGAGCTTTACGAGAAATTTGGAATTCAGGGCAACGAAGAGTTCTTCCTCGCCTCAATGGGGATCTATGTTTTCAAACGCGACGTGCTGCTCCGATTGCTGGACAACACTCATACCGATTTCGGCAAACACATCATTCCCGGAGCCATCGAAACTCATCGCGTTTACTCGCATATCTTCCAGGGCTACTGGGAAGACATCGGGACGATTCGTTCCTTTTTCCAGGCGAACCTCGACCTGGTGGCAGAGCTGCCGCGGTTTAATTTCTTCGATATGAATTCGCCGATCTTTACGCGCCCACGCTTTTTGCCCGGCTCAAAGATCAACGGGGCGGCCATCGATCACGCCATCATTTCGGATGGATGCATCATCAATCACGCCCGGATTGCCCATAGCATCATCGGGATTCGGAGCTTTGTGCATGAAGGTTGCCTTCTGAATCGCACCATTTTGATGGGAGCTGATTATTATGAATCGGAGACTTCGATTCATCATTACGAATCAAGCGGCATTCCGCGTATTGGCATAGGCCAAAACACACGCATTGAAAATGCAATCGTGGACAAAAATGCGCGTATCGGATCGAACTGCATTATTTCTCCTGCCGGAAAACCGGAGAACTACGACCATGCCCTTTATTACATCCGGGACGGGATTCTCATCATTCCGAAAAACGGAATCATTCCGCACGGCACAGTCGTTTAAGGCACTGTTCAGTGTTCAATGTTCGGTATCTGCTGAATAGGTCGGGCGGATTTTGCCTGTTTCTTGCAGGAAGCACGAATTGACATTAAATACTTCCGTGAGGAAACTCGTCTCACAAACGGTTGCATGAATAAGTTTTTTATTTTTTCCACAGGAATGGCCCTCGGGCTTTCGCACTTCACCAGCGTCGCCGCTGAAAAGATTGATTTCGTCAAACAGGTGAAACCGATTCTGGAACTTTACTGCGTCTCCTGCCATAGCGACAAAAATGCCCACGAGAATGCGGAACTGAACATTTCCACCAAGGCAAAGACGTTTGCCGGGGGAGAGGATGGAATAGTCATCAGGCCAGGTGAACCCGACAAAAGTTCGTTTTACACACTGCTGGTGGTCAAGCCGACCAACAAACGGCTCATGCCCCCGAAGGATAAAGGCGGTCCTTTGCCAAAAGAGATGACCGACATCGTCCGCAACTGGATTGCGCAAGGCGCAGAATGGCCGGATGAGGTGACTCTGACGGCAGTTATGCGGACGGATTTTGCACGTGACATTCAACCGCTCCTCCAACGTGGCGGTCCATTTAACGACAAGGAAAAAGAGACGCTGCGTCTCTGGATCGAGCAAGGCGCCGCCTGGCCGGAAGGTTTCAAACTGGGCGGAGACGGCACCAAAGATCCTGAAACCGCGCTGATAGAGGCGCTTCACCAGAAGATTTCCGGAAATTCCAAAGAAAAATCCGAAGCGGAGATGAAGGCTTACACTGGAAACATCACTGAGAGCGTCACCTTTGACATGGTGCCGATTCCGGGAGGCGAATTCTTGATGGGCAGTCCCGATAGTGAAGCGAAAAGCAACCCAGACGAACGTCCACAGCACAAAGTGAAGCTGGATCCTTTCTGGATGGGGAAATTTGAAGTGACCTGGAACGAATACGAACTCTTCATGTACCCCGACCATGGCAAAGTGACGCAGACCGATGCGACGCATCAAAGCGACGTCGCCGATGCCACGGCTCGCCCAACCAAACCTTACGTAGAAATGAGTTTTGGGATGGGCAAAGATCGCACCCCCGCGATCAGCATGACCCAGCACGCCGCGAACAAATATTGCCAATGGCTCAGCGCTACGACCGGTCACTTTTACCGTTTGCCAACGGAAGCAGAATGGGAATACGCCTGCCGTGCCGGCACCACTACCGCTTACTCCTTCGGCGATGATCCTGCGGCCCTGGACGATTACGCCTGGCATGGCGACAACAGCGAATTCAAATATCAAAAGGTGGGGCGCAAGAAGCCGAACCCATGGGGATTGCACGATATGCATGGCAACGTCGCAGAGTGGTGTCTCGACCAATACGATGCGAACTTCTATGCGCAGGGCAAGGACACCGTATCGGTAAACCCATGGAACAAAGCCACCGAACCGTATCCGCACGTCGCCCGCGGTGGTTCCTGGGAGGACGATGCACACAAACTACGAAGCGCCACCCGTCGTGCTTCGGATCCATCATGGAAGCAGCAGGATCCGCAATTGCCCAAGAGTATGTGGTATCACACCGACGCGCAGTTTCTCGGTATTCGTGTCGTCCGCCCGCTCAAAGTTCCCACTCCTGAAGAAATGCACAAATACTGGAACAGCGGTGTGCATCTGGAATGATTCATTAAGAGAATACACGTCTTGCGAGCGGAGATCTTTCGTTCGCCTGGAAGCTATCAGAAAAAAAGTCCGTCCTGAAAGATTCAGAACGGACTTCCTGGAATCTGTTGTTTAACGACGTTATTCGTCGCTGGTTAACTTTGCCAACACGCTGAAATCTTCGAGCGTCGTGGTGTCGCCTTTGATATCGACGCCACTGGCGATTTGTTTGAGCAAACGGCGCATGATTTTGCCGGAACGGGTCTTCGGCAATGCTTCGGCGAACCGAACATCATCAGGTTTCGCCACCGCACCAATTTCTTTACCGACGTGATTGCGCAGTTCAGTCTTGAGCTGTTCGCTGGCTTTCACACCGGTTTTCAGCGTCACAAAAACTACCATCGCCTGCCCCTTCAATTCATCCGGGCGACCCACAACGGCGGCTTCAGCCACCTTTGGATTACTGACCAATGCACTTTCGACTTCTGCGGTACCGATACGGTGCCCGGCAACGTTCAACACGTCATCAATGCGTCCGACAATCCAGAAATACCCGTCTTTGTCCTGGCGAACTCCGTCACCGGTGAAATAAGAACCTTTCACTTCGCTCCAATAGGTTTCAACAAAACGTTTTGGATCGCCCCAGATGCCACGGAGCATTGATGGCCATGGTTTGCGAATCACCAGTTTGCCACCGGACCCTTTTGGAACAGGCTTTCCATTGTCGTCCACCACTTCCGGCAGAATGCCGAAGAATGGAAGGGTCGCAGAACCGGGTTTAGTCGGAGTGACACCCGGGAGCGGGGTGATCATAATATTACCGGTTTCCGTCTGCCACCAGGTATCCACGATCGGACAACGTTTGCCGCCGATGAATTCGTGATACCACATCCAGGCCTCGGGATTGATCGGTTCACCGACAGAACCGAGCAAACGTAGTGAGCTGAGATCATGTTTCTTCGGCCATTCCGTGCCCCATTTCATAAAGGCACGAATAGCCGTCGGCGCGGTGTAAAGGACAGTGACACCGTATTTGGCGACGATGCGCCAGAAACGATCTGGTTCAGGCCAGTTTGGCGCCCCTTCGTACATCAGGCTGGTGGCACCATTGGCGAGAGGACCGTAAACAACATAGCTATGACCAGTCACCCAACCAATATCGGCGGTACACCAATAGACATCCGTATCCTTGATATCGAATACATATTTAGTGGTTATTTTAGCGCCGAGCAAATAGCCGGCGGTGCTGTGCAGAATACCTTTTGGCTTTCCGGTGGAACCGCTGGTGTAGAGAATAAAAAGAGGCGCTTCACTGTCCATCTTCTCAGCCGGGCAATGGGCATCCACGAGTGACACTTCTTCGTGCCACCAAATATCGCGCCCGGTGTGCATTTGCACTTCGTTCCCGGAACGTTTCAGAACAACGACCCGTTCGATCGTTTTCGCGAGAAGACCGTTGTTGGCATCCTCAATCATCAATGCATCGTCCACATTCTTTTTCAGTGGAACAACCGCACCACGACGAAACCCACCATCGGAGGTAATCACCATCTTGGCCTGGCAATCCTGAATACGATCGGCAACCGATTGCGCGCTGAAACCGCCGAACACAACCGAATGAATTGCACCGACGCGCGAACAGGCGAGCATCGCGATGGCGGCTTCCGGAACCATGGGCAAATAAATGATGATGCGATCACCTTTTTTGATGCCGTTACGTTTGAGGACATTGGCAAACAGGCAGACTTCGTGATGCAATTGTTTGTAAGTCAGCGTGCGTTCTTCGCCAACTTTGCCTGGGGCAGCCGGTTCACCTTCCCAGATCAAAGCAGCTTTGTTTGCAGTGGGGGTGTTGAGCCATTTATCGAGGCAGTTGTAGCTGACGTTGAGCTTGCCACCGAGAAACCACTTCGCATTCGGCGCTTTCCATTGCATTACCTTGCTGAATGGCTTGAACCAGGCCAGTTCGTTCTTCCCCTGTTTACCCCAGAATTTTTCCGGCGACTTGATTGATTCGTTATAAAGCTTCTTGTATTCCGCCATCGATTTCACATGCGCCTGTTTTGAAAATTCTTTCGCGGGCGGGAAAACGCGGGTTTCGGTGAGCATTGACGTGATATTCGTCACAGGTTTTTTCTTGTCCATAAATCGAGATGAATTGAGGGGCCATCTTATTGAGCGGATGCAGAAGACGTCAACGCTGGATTGAACGCTGGGAGCATAATGGGTGCCAGCCCGGTGGGCTGGGCTGAGGGATTGCCGGCCCTTTGGGCCCTCCGGCCAGATGCACCGAAGCTGTGCGATATCGTTTATTCCTACTCCTTTAGAATAACTCGATTCAGGACCTATCCGGAAATTACTTTTGCAACCGTTATAGCTGTTGAAACAGTTGTTAGCGCAGATTAGACGGCTCCGACAGCAATTTTGGGTCTCCAAAATGTTTTGGAAGACTGAAATTGCCGATTTTAACGCTCCAAAATAGTTTGGAGGACTAAAATTGCCGATTTTAGCGCTCCAAAATAGTTTGGAGGACTAAAATTGCCGATTTTAACGCTCCAAAATAGTTTGGAGGACTAAAATTGCCGATTTTAACGCTCCAGAATAGTTTGGAGGACTGAAATTGCCGATTTTAACGCTCCAAAATAGTTTGGAGGACTGAAATTGCCGATTTTAGCGCTCCAAAATAGTTTGGAGGACTAAAATTGCCGATTTTAGTGCTCCAGAATAGTTTGGAGGACCTCCATCG
>JACDHS010000138.1:15952-16546 GCA_013820875.1 Verrucomicrobiota bacterium
TAACCCACTCCATGCTGGAACTCCCTCCAGCGAAATGACTTACGACTTTTTGACTCGGATTTCACCCTTTTTCCACGTTAAGCCGGAACGATTCAGTTGAAATTGCAACGGAACGCCGGATTCATCCGGCAGGAACGTGAATCTGTTCCGAAAGCGGCAGTTGTTCTGGGCACCGTTTTGGGGTTCGGGAGTCTGCTGCCGCATAAATGCGGCGTTCCGTGCATCCGCACTGGTGTGAAACTCGTGTTTCAACACGCATTCAACTGAATCGTTCCGGCGGGGGAGAAAACTAGAACAAATTATTCACTAAACCACTTTACGTGGTGGGAACCAAGCGATTGCAAAAGTAATTTCCGGATACGCTCGCCCTCGTCAAAAAAATCTCCCGAGCCGCGAAAGGGTTGTCGACCGGCTGTTGCCTTCTGGTCCTAAGCACCAAAGGTGCGGCCATCCTCAGCCCAGCCCATGCGGGCTGGGTAAACCCCGCAGATTAACAAGCGGTCTGAAGGACTGCGATAATCACCGGCACATGCCACAATCAATTATCGCGTTTAGTGCTGGTGTTCAGTATTCAGCATCCTCCAGTAGGTATCG
>JACDHS010000139.1 GCA_013820875.1 Verrucomicrobiota bacterium
TCCCGGGAAACTTCTTTGAATCAGCCTGATTTGAACTTGTTTCCGGAGAAACTTCTTTGAATCACCGTGATTTGAACTTGTTTGCGCGGAAACTTCTTCAAATCACGCGGACACAGACTTGTTTCCGCGCAAACAAGTTCAAATCACGCGGATTCAGACCCCGTTCCCCGGAAACCGGAACGAATCCGCCCCGTCCAAAACTACTCCGCCCGGAGGCCTGTCCGAAACTTGCCAACCCTCCACCATCGATACGGAACACGGTTCAACTCCCCGTGACCGCACCAGTTTCGAATGGAAACGCAAACCGATTATCCTAAATCCCGCAGTTTCAATACCGCTAATCTACGCTAATGACCGCTAGTCAGAGGGGGATTGCCGCTTGAAAACCGAACACCTGTTGGGTGAAGCCCACGCTGCCTGACCGGGGATTCTATGCTCAATCTTTCCTCGCTGGGGCATTCTGCTCCGTGCGACTACCTGCTCCTGCGGCGTGAAACTGATCGGACAAGTGAACAATTCGCTGGCGAAGCGACGGTGAACGGGCATTTGCTATCGCATCTTCAAGCAGGCGCAAAGCGGCGTTCTCATCTCCTTGCGCAAAACGGCTCCGGGCAGCACGAAATAAACGTTCAGCGGCGAAATCCGGCCTTCCCGCCTGTGAATGAGCCGTGGCTGATCGCTCCAGGGCCAGGGCCATGTCATTGTAACGGCCTGAAGCCCGCCAAAGAGCTGCCTCGCGATCAAAGGATCGAGCTGCGAGGTGATGATCATCTTCCCGTTGAGAAACTACCCCTTCAAGACCGCTGATACCTGCATGCAATTCATCCCCTTGTTCTGGACCGATTGAAGCGGCTGCTTCCTGCAATAGTTGTCTGGCCACTAAAATCTCTCCTCGATCCACCGCGATCTCGCCACGGATCAAGGCGCCAAGAATTCTATGCTCTGTGGCTGGTTGCGATTGAGGATGGTTGAGCGCCCGTTTTACATAGAACAAGGCGCGGCCCTCTTCCTTCTGTGTCAGGGCGAGCTTGCCTTGTACGATATAAACATCTGCCATGTTCTCCCCCGCCCGTATCAATTCCCACTCTGCTTCATCCAACAGTTTCCCGGCTCTCTCTAAATCCCCTTCGCCCATCAGCGACACCGCAAAATTGTAAGCAGCGTTTCCAATCTCCCGGGGATTATCGAGCACGTAGGCGCGTTGCAACGCCTGTTCATGATAGCGCGTTGCCTGCTCGCGTTGTCCCCTCTCGAAGGCGGTGCGCGCGCCACGGGTAAATCGAGCCAGCTCATCGTCCGATGGCGGTTCGTGCTCCGGACGCCGCGAGGTGCAACCTGCGATTAGTGCCAGGCATAATGTCACCGACATGACTTGTCGCAAAAATGGTGTTCTCATCTGCGTCCTTCAACTTGAGCGGGAGGAATGCGAGGAGGAGGTGCCTCGTCCGCTTGCATGGCGCCCCGCACCAACCAGTGACGCTGAAGCCCAGCGAAAAAGTCCTCAATTTCCTGCAACGCTTGTTGCGCCTGCAAGGTAAGCATCGGAAGATCACTCGCCTCGGAAGCGAGGGTGTCTCCGATATCCGGCAGCCGCGAAGTGCCTTCTTTTAAATTGCCCAACACCTCGCGCACTTCTTTCATGGCAGTGTTTGCTTCCTTGATAAGGTCGGCGGAAGCGACGGCCATTTGCTGATCGGTCAGGAACTGCCCAAGGGTTCCTTTACCCGATTCAATATCCGCCATCACACCATCTACCCGAGCAAGGGCATTCGACAGGTGGCTTTGTGAACCTCGGAGTTCCGCCGCAAGTGTGGCCCACTCGTCCATCGCTTCTCTTGCTCGTCTAAGGATCGGCTCTACCTCGCCCCCTATTCCGCCGACCAATTCATCGATTTCCCCAATGAAGTCACGTGGCGCTAACGCAACTATAGCGGACTCTTCCGCCAGGACCGGGCCATTGCCTCGCTCGATTTCCAGGGAAGTTTCACCGGCAACAGCGAACGCGCGCTGCAGCCGGGCCGTGGAATCGCTCCGCACCAATTCCCGAAACTCTCCCTCGATCTTTGCAATCGCGATGATACGGCCATTTCGCACCCGGATTTCATCGATCCAACCCGCGGTCACGCCCATGACTAAAACTTCATTTCCTTCACTCAAACCAAATGCTCCCTCCTGGGGAAGGATCACCGTGAATTTGTAAGTTTGTGCAAACCAATCCTGCAATCGCCCGCTTAGAAAAATGGCGCTAAGAACCAGCAGCATGATAATCAGGACGAACGCCCCGGTGATCTCATTGACGCGACGGAATCTAAACGGTTGCTCCATGATCCTCCTTCAATGCTTCATAGAAGCGGGCATGTTCAATCCTCACACCTTGGCTTGCCTTAATTCGCGCGTCGCCCCAGATCGTGGAATCCGTTTCAATCCACATAATTGCTGCGCCACGTTCCTGCGCCTCGTGAACGGCATGCAGCAGGGTGGTGAATAAATCATACTCTTCACGGAGCGGATTTTCCAGGATGAGCAGGTCTGGTTGCTCCAGGAATGCCCGAACGTAAGCAGCACGAATCAAGACACCGGGCTGGGCCTGCTCCGGCAACCCTGCCGGAAGCTCTCCAAACCCAAAGAGACGGGCAAGTTCATGCGCTTCTTTTTTCAGAACATCACTCGAGCACCGCTCATGATGTCGTCCGCACAATAGAATATTCTCCTCCAGATCTTTTCCGTGCAGCCAGAGATCGGTGTCAAACACCCGACCAATCACCGCGCGATGATTATTCAATTGATCTGCGGACATTGTCTTCCAGTCTTTCCCCCGAAACAGAACCACTCCCTGCTTCGACTCGATCAATCCCTCCGCCATGTCGCCCAGCACACTGACGAATTCCGCGTTATCCACCTGCATCAGCAACAATTCCCCACGACGAATCATGAAGGAAACATCGTGCAGAACCGATCCGTTCAGCTTTTTCAACTCCACACATGCGCCTTTGAACTCAAGAATAACTTCTGGATTGGATTGTTTGTCATCCATAGGCAACGAGGGAGGTGATAGTTGATACGGTGAACACGGCTGCCAACGATCGGCTGGCGGCCAACCGGGTTGCCCCGGCGAGTCCTGCCGGCGAGGAGATCTGCAATCCGTGAGTCGCGCATATTACACTCTGAATAGCTGCCGGCACCATGCTCTTGATCACTAGCACCACCCAATCCACTAACTCCAAAGACCGCAAAGTATCGGAAAAGAAGTGTTCAAGACTGACGTTGATATGGCCGATGGCTGTGCCAACGAAAAAGCCGGCCAGGAAAGCCACCCCGATGAAAAGGATCGTGAGGCAGAATGAAGCCACTGCGGCACCACACATCTTTGGTAGCAAAAAATAGGTAAGAGGATCAATACCCTGTGCTTCCAGTAAACGAATCTCACCAGATAACTTCATTAGCCCCACCTCGGATGTCGTTGATGTACCGTCTTTGGAGAACACGATGAGATTGGCAAATAAAGGGCCGAGCTCTCTTGCCACCACCACCACCAGCAACGGATTGAGCAGTTGAACTTGAAGAATTCCCTGCGCCCAACCAGCCGCCTGCACCACTGCAACAGCTCCCACCAGCCCGCCTAGAATTAAAATAAACAAAATGGAGCCAACTCCAATTTGAAGGATTTGCCGTGCAAAAATATTTCGCGCAGTGGAAGGCCAGAATCGCGGACGAACACTGACTAAAGCGAGCGTCGTGACTACAGCGAGCACGTGACGGGAATACCTCCAACCGCCCAAAAACCAGCCGCCCAATGCAAACAACAACCTCCTGCGTGCCGAGACCACAAAAAACCATGCCACGCGCAGCACTCGTTCGCTAGACCCTGCCCAGGGTGAACGGTTTCTGAAAGATTCCTCCCGAAGATCCATCAGGCTTCGCCATGATGGTCTTCTCCAGCAGCGTAAATCCGAGTGGATCTCCCTCTCGGCAGGCAAATAATCTTCTCCTCAACACCCGCCATTCATCATTCAAAACTTGGATCATGTCATTGCCTGCTGACTATCATAATGCATACGCCGCTTTGCCAGCATGCCAAGGGTGAATCAACCGAATATGCCGCTCGAGCGGTCGAACTTGGCCTGAATGAGATAGGGCTTCTCAGATCATTCAGCGATGCATCTCCGGCGGGTAACCGTAGAAAGGAGTTGCCTGCGCAAGATACTCAAAACCAGAGGTCACTTTCCAAGTGACGAAGCCGCCACCAAGCTGATCTTCCTGATTTTGCGCAATATCCCAAAACCTGGACCCAAACCGCACCCAAATTGGTCCTCGGCAGCCAACCAATTTGCCGTTAAGTGCGACGAACGATTCTTTGCTCCAGGATCAGCCCAAAAGCCCCGACCCAAACACAAACTGGAGGATAGGTTCCCCAAAAGTATTTTTGACGCCTCCGCAACTCTGTAAATCACGCTGAAAGATCACTTACCGGAGACGGTTGTCTTGCGGCAGAAGAAAACACCCTCCTCTTCACTCGGAGCAATCCATTGTTCGGCCACTTGAATCCCCTGCTCTTGGAGCAAAGCGCGAATTGTGGCCGGGGTATGGCGATAGGAAAAAAAGAGCCGGATCGTTTCTCCCGGTTCGAAGCGAAAGGTTTCGTCGTCCACCCGCAGTTGGCGTTCCCTGGAAAATTGGAAACTCGCAGTGATTCTCTTCAAACGGGCAATCTCTTCGATTTCGAATGTGACCTGCCCATCCCTCTCTTCCACACCGAGATCGCGCAAGAATGTCATGAGCCAATCACGCGTCAGTTCATTTCGATACAGAGGAAGAATACGTTCGACCCCAGCATGGTAATCCGGTCCAGGCGCGAGGTTGGCACTGAACAAGAGGAAGTCGTTGGGGCGCATGATGGCGCAGAGTTTTCCCAGGATAGTTTGCGGTTCAAAATTGGGAATAAGCCCAAAGAAGGTAATGATGCGACGAGCACCAGTTACCGACAGATCATTCAAGACCTCGGGCAGATCATCGGCGGTTTGCAAATCGCACACGAGAGCGTCGCAATGTTCTGCCCCAATGATTTGGGCCGCACGTTGCTGGGCCACAATCACGAGCGCGGGACTGACATCGCTGGCAGAGAAGTGAACGGTCGTTCCACGGGCGGCGAAAAGTTCCAGCAACTGCCCCTCTTTCTGGCCGCCGCCACAGCCAAGGCCGATCAGGTGGACGGGTTGCGTGCCGATCTTTTCGGCAGCGAACTGGAAACTTTTGTCGTAGATTTCCAGACAACGCGGATCTGTTCGAGCGGGTGAATAGCTTTCGTGCAAGGCCAGCCATTGTTGCGCCTGCTTGATGCTGTCGTAGTGAAACTTGTGGTTCACCTGCCGTGTGCGGAGTGACTTGAGCAGATCACGGCGGACATGATCCGGAAATTGACTATGATGAATGCGCACCGATACCACTGGCATGCCGCCAGCTTTCACAGAAAGTTGCAGCGGCTCAAGTTTGTTCGGCACTGCGTTGACTTGAAAGGGGTCAACGCCAATACTGAGTTATGAACTTCGATATTTCCCATATCTTAGAACAATGGGATTACCAGTCAGGGCAAGTCATCGTGCGGAAGTTCAAAGGTAAAGATGGAGTGGAGAGACTCCAACTCCGTGTTGATCTTGGCTTGCTCCAGATGAATGCCCAGGGTCGTCCTGACGGCAAACACCCTTTCGGGCATGAATCCCTTTTTGAACATTACCAACAGCAATTGGAAAAACATCGCGCCGCCCACGAAGGCAGCGATGAAGGTTTCCAATTGAAGATTGAGGATTGTTCCAAACTGCAACAGGAGGCGATCCAGTATCATCACCGCTACATCTGCTTGTTCCAACTGGAAGATTACGATGCGGTTCTGCGCGACACAGACCGTAATCTTCGGGTGTTCAATTTTGTGCAACAATACGCCGCTTCGGAAGACCTCTCCTGGGCGATGCAACAGTTTCGTCCGCAATTAATGTTAATGAGAATCCGCGCGCAAGGCACCATGGCGCTGAAAAGGGATGATTTCGATGGAGCATTGAAAGCCATTGAAGAAGCCACCGAAGAACTTCGCAATTTCTACCGCGAATCGGGTCGCACCGAACTGGCGGATAATAGCCCAGAGATTCATTCCCTGGAAATGTGGCAGCAGGATTTACAGGAGAAACGTCCTCTGAGCGAACGGGAGCAATTGGAGATCGAGCTGGACGAAGCGGTGCAAAACGAGGATTACGAAAAAGCGGCACAAGTGCGCGATGCTCTGCGGAAAATAAAAACGACTTAAACTGAATTATGACTTTTCTGGAGCGCCTTTCACAGGAGATCAAATCGGCCATGCTCGCCCGGGATGCAGATCGTCTTTCCACCCTGCGCATGCTGAAATCTACGATCGGTTATGTCCAGATCGAGCGGAAGGACGAGCCAATTCCTGAAGCGGATTTGATCACCATCGTGCAAAAAGAAGTGAAGAAGCGGCGCGATTCAGTGGAACAATTCCAGCAGGGTGGTCGCCCCGAACTGGCCGACAAAGAGCTACAGGAAATCACTGTTCTCGAAGAGTTTTTACCGAAACCACTTTCCCCTGGTGAACTTGAAGTGCTCGTTAAGGAAGTGATTCAGGAAACCGGCGCCACCAGCAAAAAAGAGATGGGCAAGGTCATCAAGGCGGTGCAGGCCAAAGCGGCTGGTCGTGCAGAGGGAAAAACGATCAGCGAACTGGTTGGGAAACTTCTTCCGTGATCGGTGCGGTCCCGGTCCCTGCCGATTTCTGCTGCGGAAAGATTTGGTAAAGCAGCAGGTAAATCACCACGCCTGTCACCGACACATACATCCACAAAGGCCAGGTCCAGCGGGAAATCTTTTTGTGCAATTCGTAGCGGCCTTTTAGCGCCCGGCTGAAGCTCATGAAGATGAGCGGAACGATCACCACCGCCAGCACCGTGTGAGTCAGCAGGATGGTCAGATAAATCGGACGAAACCATTGCGGCTCAACAAACCGGGTGGACCCCGCCAAATAGTGATAGGTCAAATAACAGGCCAAAAACACCACTGAAGTAGAAAAAGCCGCAATCATGCAATTGCGATGCGCGATTTGCCGCCCCTTCCTGATCATCACGTAGCCGATCAGTAGAAACAGCGAGCTGAGCCCGTTAAGAGATGCGTTGATGGCTGGAAAATCTGTGACGGACATTTTTATCTTTCGCGCAATAATTGTTTTACATCACCCAGGATGCGTTGGTTCAACCCTTCATCGGTACTTTCATAAAACGAGCGGACGTTCCCTCGTTTGTCCACCAGCACGAACAATGTGCTGTGGATAAATAAGTCATCCGCAGATTCTTGATCCGTTGGCGTTTTCTCCTGCACGGCGAGCATCAATCCTTCGAGAGCGACGCGATAGACTTCCTCCTTGGGACCGGTCAAGAAATGCCATCTCGAAGAATCGGCCTCTGTCCGTTCGGCATATGCCTTGAGAACGGACGGTGTGTCATAGCCGGGATCTGCCGTCAATGTAACCAGCTTGACCGCTTTATCCTTTGGGAGCGCAGCTTGAATCTCGCTAAATTGTTTGGTCATCCGGGCGCACGGTCCGGGGCAGCGAGTGAAGATAATATTGGCGAGCCAGACATCACCGCGAAGACTGGAAAGGGACACCGCCTGATCGAACTGATTGGTGAGCGTGAAATCAGGAAGGTGACGGAGCATTTTTAACTGCGGCCCGCCGCGTTGTGAAACGTAAACGCCGGCAATCACCAGAACAACAGCCGCAAGAATACTCCAGACGATCCATTCAAGTTTGCGCTCAGGCTTAGGCATTACAATCAGACTATCCGAGCACAGACTTTCGGTCGGGTCAAACAGCAGGCTGAAGCCGAACTATTCGAAGCTGGTTGCTCCACCACCACCGATTTTGGATTGGATCCAGTTATTATAATCTTCTTCCGTATCAACGTAAACGAATCCTGACGCCATTCCGTAATGACCATTGCCACACAACTGAGCACAAATGATCTGGTAACGGCCCGTTTTGGTTGCTTTGAAATGAGTCGGAATCATCATCCCGGGAATCGCATCCTGGGTCAGGCGGAAAGCCGCGACTTTAAATGAGTGAATAACATCTCGGGAAGTGATGTGAAGAACAACAGACTTGTTCAGTGGGACACGCATCTCGTTCAACGTTTGAATATCGTCCTGTCCCGCGGGATCATCCTGAACCATGCCGTATGAATTGGAGGCACTCACCAATTTGATGTCCTGTTTCCCGAACTCACCATCCGGACCAGTGTAACGGAAATTCCAGGCAAACTGTTGCGCGGCAACCTTGACCACCACTGCTTCAGTTTCTTTCGGAAAATTATCCACCAACTTGGACCAAAACGGCACTGCAATAATAATGAGAAGGCCAGCTTCCACCGCAGCCACGCCAACTTCAACCCAGGTTGTGGCGTGGGTCTGGGCACCGATGTAATCCGCTTTCGGACTCCGGCTTGCGCGAAACTTAAACAGCACCAGCAGGAAATAAGCGAGCCAGCCGACAAACAATGCGCCCATCAAGAGATGAACGTACCAGATCAGTTGATCGACGTGTTGTCCGTGTTCGGATGCGAGGACGGGTAATCCAAGGAGTTTTTCCATTGATCAGGCCTTTAAGTTTTCAGAGCTGGTTGACGCTCGTTTTGCGATATAAACAAAGAATGCAGAGATAATGGTGAGCACGAAACCCACCACCAAAAGTAGAACCATGATTCCCCAGTTCATTCCTTCAGCCAGCTTGGAATCAGACTTGCCAAAGCAGGTCGCACAAGCTTGAACGCTTTGTGGCAACGACAGAAAGGCGAGCAGTAAAAACGCTGGAATAAATTTAAGAATTTTCAGGATCATCATAGGTAGCTGATGTTCTTTAATTTTTTTAAGAAGTATCTGCCGTACCAAATCATTCCCACTCCACATACCAGCGCAACGATTGCCATGACCAGATCGAGCGTCGCTTTAGTGGTCGAATACGAGTGAAGCGCCCAGGCTCCGAAGCCGAAGGCCAGCAGCGTGCAAGCCGTCACGAAAATGATATGGAATGCTTTAAGGGACATCGGCCTTAATATGCACCAGGTTTACCGGTTCCATGGACCAAACAGTCAAATACATCAGGCCAGCAAAGAAAAAGACTGTGGCGAGCAAGATGCCATAGATCATTTTCCGTTCTGAAATCAGATGCATGAAATAGCCTGCCACCAGGAATGCCTTCACCGAGGCAATGGCCAGTGCAACGAGGATGTTTATTGTATTACTTCCCTCTTCTCCAAAATGAACAAAGGAAACCAGGACCGTAACAATCGTTCCAACAATCAGCGCGCCGAATATAATTAAATATTTCCGGACAGCCGCTTTTACCGCCTGTGCGTCGTGTGCGTCGCTCATAATTATAAAAGATAAAGGACTGGAAACAGGAATATCCAAACCAGATCTACAAAGTGCCAGAACAAGCCGGAAACTTCCACCCGGTTTGTGTAGCGTTCAGGGTCCGTCTTCCACATGCCCGCCAATGGTCCCCAGATCATAAAGATCACGAGGGCTCCACCAATAACGTGCAAGGCATGCAGTGCCGTCAAGGTGAAGTAAATCGCGAGAAAGGTGTTATGCCAAGGGCCCCATGATTCCAACTTGCGCACATCCGCCGTTTGAATCGTCATCGTGGCATGCGCGACGCCGGCATTTCCCTCTTCTTTGTGGTCCGCTTTAGGGGCATCCGGGTGAAATACGAACTCCGCTTTGTTTTGCTGCTTGAGCTTGGCGAGGGTCATGAACATCGGGTTGCCCTCGATATGACCGTTCATTTCTGTGCCATCGTTCAGCCGGACAAAATAGTGAACAAACTTGTCATGGTATTCGAACGATTTAACCACCATGAAGATCAAGGCGCATAGGATTGTGATCCCCTGGTAAATGCGATATTTGTTGAACTGATTCATCTTCAGGGCGGCCCACCCGAGCACAACCGTCACGCTGGAGCAAATCAGCACCAACGTGTTAAATGTTCCGAGGGGAACATTCAGCAAACCTTGCGGCCAGGTGCCTGGTTCCGCTCCTACGCGGAGCAAAATATAGGAAGAGAACAGCGCTCCGAAGAGCATGATTTCCGAAGCAAGGAACAACCAAATACCAAGCTTGGCGTTATAAAGCCCGGTGTCCGGGCGTATCTTCGCTGTATAAGGAATTTCCATGTCTTATTTCTCGTTTTGCGGAGTGAAATCTGTTGAGCGACCAGGAACGCTGTATTCGTACGGGCCACGATGCACTTCGATAGGACCAACAAAGTTGCCATGCGGCGGCGGTGTCGGCGTTTGCCATTCCAATGTCGTCGCGTTCCACGGATTGTCGGATTCGATCTTCTTACCACTGCGGATGCTCCAGAAAAAATTCCAGATGAATGGGATTTGCGCCAGCGCCAAGCCCCAGGCCGCCCAGGAAATGGTCGTATTCAAATGCATAATGGTATCGGTCAGCGTCGCACCCTCGCCCACCACTGCTTGCGAGTAATTTGCGCCACCATCCGCCATACGGCGGCTCATGCCGGCCATACCTTGCATGAACATCGGTTGGAAAATGAGGTTCATGAACAGAAGAGATAACCAAAAGTGAATCTTGCCCAATCCTTCGCTCATCATTCGCCCGGTCATTTTGGGAAACCAATAATATATACCGGCAAAGAGCGCGAAGATGGTTCCCGGCGCGACCACATAATGGAAGTGAGCAATGACGTAGTAGCTGTCGTGCAAATGGAGATCACTGAAATTGAAACCCAATGGCAACCCGGTCAATCCGCCAATACCGAACATCGGCAGGAAAGCCAAGGCAAAGAGCATCGGCGTATTAAACCGAATGGAACCACCCCACAACGTTATGAAATAACAGGTCAGAATGATGACCGATGGTATCGAAATGATCATCGTCGTCGTCTGGAAGAAGGTACTGATCTTGGAACCCATCCCCGTCAGATACATGTGATGCGCCCAAACGATGAACGAGAGAAAGCCAATCAGCAAAGCGGAGTAAACCAGGGATTTATAACCCCAGATCGGTTTGCGTGTATTGTTCGCAAGAATCTCACAAACAATTCCCAACGCCGGCAGGATCAGAACGTACACTTCCGGATGTCCCAGGAACCAGAATAGATGCTGCCAGAGCAACGGGCTGCCTCCCCCGCTGATATCCGCAAATTCACCACCCACAGCCAATCCTGTTGGGAGAAAGAAGCTGGTGTGAAACACTTTATCCATCAATTGCATGACGCCGGCTGCTTCGAGAGGAGGAAACGCGAGGAGAAGGAGGAACGCTGTGACAAACTGCGCCCAGACAAAGAATGGTAAGCGCATCCAGTTCATGCCCGGTGCACGCAACTGGATAATCGTGGCAAGAACGTTGACTGACCCCAGCAATGAAGAGGTGATCAAAAATATCATTCCGATCAACCAATAGGTTTGTCCATCCGTTGGAATCAGTGTCGCCAGAGGTGAATAAGAAGTCCACCCGGCCTGCGCAGCGCCTCCGGGAATGAAAAAGCTGACCATCATGATGACCCCGCCGACAACGTAGCTCTGATAACTCACCATGTTCAAGCGCGGGAACGCCATATCCGGCGCACCGATTTGCAGCGGAATAATCAAGTTGCCAAAAGCACCGAACGCCAAGGGCACAATCGCCAGGAAGACCATCACCGTCCCATGCATCGCCCCGAACGCGTTATACAAATCGGAGGACATCACCCCACCGGAGGCAACATCGCCCAGGATGCTTTCCAGAAGCCCGCCAACCAATGGCATCGGCTGGCCGGGATACGCGATCTGCCAGCGCATCGCCATCATCAGCAGGAAACCAAAAAACATGAATATCAGCGCGGTAACACCGTACTGGACACCGATAACCTTGTGATCCGTTGAAAAAACGTATTTCTGCCAGAAACCCAATTCATGATGGTCGGGGGCGTGGGCGTCGTGATGTTTGGTATCGTGAGTTTTAGGCTGCATGTTTCAATTTCCTGCTAAACTGCCGGCATTGAAGCTTTTCTTATAAGTTCGCGGTTAAATACCAGCAGGAACTTAAGTGTCAACGGCAGAAGTAAAGTTTTTCCCTAGGCTTAGTTAGTGATTTTATCGAAAACCATCAAAACCAACAATAATGGCAAATAGATTATAGACACAAAAAACAACTGTCTTGCGCGGCTCACGGTCACCTCACGGGAAAACCGAATCGCGTACCAAAGAAAGATCAATCCAAGAACCAACGCTCCAAAAAAGTAAGTGAGCCCCACCATTTTAAGAAGGAACGGCACAAGGCTGATCGGCAGCAGTCCAAGTGTATGACTGACCGCCTGCCGACTCGTCCGGAGCCCTTCAGGATCCCGCAACGGTAACATCACGTAACCGGCTTTTGCATAGTCCTCCCGGTAAATCCAGGCGATCGCGAGGAAATGTGGCAATTGCCAGAAGAATAAAATAGCGAACAGAGCCCAACCTTCGGCTGTGACCTCATTGCGAACCGCCGTCCATCCCATTAAAGGCGGCAAAGCACCTGGGATTGCCCCGATGGCCGTGTTCAAGGAAGTGACCCGTTTCAGTGGAGTATAAACAAAGACGTAGCTGACGAGCGTCACCGCTCCCAACAAACTGGTCAGCGTATTCACCGCCAACGCCAGGTAAATCATGCCTGCGACCGCACAAACGCCGCCAAAAATCAAAACGGTCTCCGGCTTCAACCTTCCGGATGGTAAAGGACGCGTTTCGGTGCGAGTCATCTTCGCATCGTGCTGCCGTTCAAGGAGTTGATTCAGCGCGGAGGCGCCACTGGCGAGCAGCGCAGTGCCCAGCAGGGTGTGAAACATTAACAGGGAATCAACACTGCCGCGCGACGCGAGATAAAAACCCACCGCCGTTGTGAGAAGCACCAGGAAGGTCAACCGGGCCTTCAGCAGATCGCAATACACCGCAACCCACGACTTTTCAGCAGTCGCGTTCACAGGAATAATCTCAGCAACAACTTCTTTCATTTCGCAGCAACCGGAGCAAAGCGAGGTATGGAACTTTCCACAGCCGAATTCGAATGCAAGACTTTAAACGCCACCATGGACATCAATGCGCCGGTCACCAGCGTCAACGCCCCGACGGCAACATGCGCCGTGGCGATGTCTGCCGATTTACTGGTCCAGATTGTTGCTGCTCCCAGGAAGAATTGCACCACGACCAGAAACATCCAAAACGCTGCAAATCGGGTGAGCGAATGCCGCCCCCCCAACCGGCGTTTGGTCAACCAGAAAGAGAGCGCAATCAGAACGACAATCACAGCAGCAACGATCCGATGCACCATTTGTAGTTTGATCTGAAACGGGGTGATTGAGTTATAATCGCGCACCTCAAGTCGGCGCGAGTTATAGGAAGCCACCGCTTCCTCAGAGGTGTCCGGCCAGACTGCCCCGTAAGCCAGGGGGAAATCAGGAATGGCCAAACCGGCATGTTGATGCCGCATGGTTGCACCCAAAGCCAACTGCAGCAGGACAACGATCGTCGTTAAAATGTAAATGCTCCGCAGCCCCGAAGTGTCCATCTGATGGGATTTTTCCAACCGCTTCCAGAAGCGCGTCTGAATCAATGCCATCGCACAAATCAGGACAAAAAACATTTGCGCAAGGGTCCCGTGAAAAATGCCGAGTTCATCTTTCATTTCGGTCACTCGAATTCCGCCGAGAATCCCCTGGATCGTCACGGTAAAAAGAGCGAGGAGAGCCAGGCGTCGCAGTCGCTTGTCCTCCATTTCACCACGCGGCCAAACAAAACTGGCCAGGATGGAAAAGATTCCAAGGCCAAGCAGGAAAATCCCGTTCTGCAGTTGCTGCGGGTATTTCCAACAAACGATGAGTCCGAGCAGCAAATTAATGACACCACCCCACCTGATGAATGCGCGTGATTTCTTACCGTAAACCCAGAACGTGAGTATTAGAACAAAGAAGCCAACCGCTGAACCCACCAACCGATGCGAATGTTCGTAAAAAATTCCACCCACCCACTGGGATACAGGGAAAAAGAACATGTTGTACCCATAAGTATTCGGCCAATCGGGCACCGCCAATCCGGCGCCGTGACTCGTCACCAAACCACCGATGCAGAGCAGGAGCAGGGTCGAGACTGCTGTAAAGACCGTAAAGCGCTTTAAAGCAGGATTTTCAGAGTTACGAGGCATGGGGAACTATTCCTCTGAAAAACAAACCGCTGCGCCCGTTGGAGCGCAGCGGCTTGATCGAGAATACAATTATTTCGCTTCAACAATGAAATCGGCAGTGACATTTGCGTCTTTTACTTCGATTTCCCTGGTAACAATGCCGCCTTTGCGGTGATTGGCTTCCAAGGTGTATTTGCCGGGAGGAACATTCTTAATCGTGAATGTGCCGTCCTGACCGGATACATCGAAGTACGGATGATCAAAAACGCTCACATAAGAAAACATCCAGGGATGCACATCGCATTTGTAGCGCAGGAACATTTCGGGATTATCGAAGGTGAACTCAAGATCCTTGGCCTTCGGCATCTGCGCCTTGTTGGACTCTTTGTTACCCGGAACGGTCGGCGTCGGGTGAACATTATGGAAAACCGGGTCAGAATTGCGAACCAGGATCGTCTGCCTGGTCTGAACAGCGGTTACATACGGAATGTATTCGCACTTGATCTGGTCGAGCAGAATCGGCTTTGCCTCAGCGCCAGTGGATTTACCGGAAACCCCTTTCAAAGAAATAACCACGTCCGCCAACTCACTCTTATCGTTCACTGCATAAAAGCGCGTCTTCGGCACTTCAACAATTAATTTGCTGCAACCAGGATCATTTTTGATCACGTCCAACGGTTTTTCCGGCGGAGGTGTTCCTTTTAAAGTGACCTTACCAGTGATGTCGGCAGCCGAACCCAACTGAAGCGAAGCTGCCAGGGCGAGCGAAGCGAGCAGGATTGATTTTTTCATAAGTTAATCTGTAAAAGCGAGGGCAACCTATCACCCGATAAAATAGCCCTCAAGTTATTTGTGAAAAATTTCACAAGTGAGACTTTCACCGGATTCGACGCCCCATCTGCCGCCATATTCAACGAAGGTGAAATTCACCCTGAAGCACCCTCCGCGCAAAGGAATTCGGATGCAGGAAACCAGTAAAATTCGATGCCCTCTGTTTCCACGGAATTCACCCCAGAAGTCCAGCGCGGCAAACCGCAATAAAGTAGAACAGGCATCTTGCCTGTTCAGGCTGAACGCTATGAACGACTCTCTTCATTTTGCAATTCCCACCAAAATAATGCCTCTTGGCGACCGCGCTTTGCGCAGTTACGTTGGCGTTGTGAGTCCCAAATCGGAATTTTTTGAGCCAGCAGATTTAAAGGTGACGGTGGATCGTGTGGTTTACCAACCGAACATCGCCACCCCGCCCGATCGGCCCCATTGCTTCGTTTACTTCATCAGCATCCATAATGAAACCGAAGGACCGGTGAAAATCGTCGGTCGCAAATGGGTTGTTACCAATAGCCGTGGTGAAATCACGGCTGTGGAAGGAGACGGTGTCGTTGGCGAACATCCCACCATCGAGTCAGGCGATACATTCAGCTACAATTCGTTCCACCTTCTCGACACGGACACCGCCGTCGCAGAAGGGAGTTACCTTGGCGTGGATGCCGAAGGCCGCCGCGTCGTGACGCGAATCCCCGCTTTCAAAATGACGGTCCCCGACTGAATCCACCAGGGACGGATTCACCGTCAACATTGTCGGCGAACATTCCACCATCGAGTGGCGGTTCACTGTTCCTTCGCTTTCTGTCGAATCAATGCCGCAATTGCGTTCGGAAAGTCGGGGCCTCTGATCCGGTCTTTTGACCAGTAGGAAGTCGCGCCTTCTTCGATCAAACGTGCCCCGAAAATGGGATCTTCCCAACCAGTCAACGCAAGGATCGGCAGTCCATCGGCCAGTTTGACTAATTCCCTGACAGTATCCAGACCGACGCTGTCGGGCAGGTTTAGATCTGTGATAACGCCATCCAGAGAATGTTCCTCGAAAGCCGCACCCGCTTCTTGCAGACGTTGCACAATAACGAGTTCAAATTTCCAATCGGACGCTTTGGACAGCGCCGCATTGAGTAAAAAGGCATCAGTGGGGTTGTCCTCCACCAACAACATTCGAATGGTCTGATCAGCAGGCATGCGGCGGCAGGGTGACGTTCGTCAGCCAGAAACTTTCAATGGCTTTGAGCATTTCTTTGAACTTGGTGAAATCCGTTGGTTTCGTGATGTAACAATAAGGCGCAGAGGATTTATGCTTTTTACCTCATTAAAACACCTCATCTAAAAGGTGAGTGCCCGGGCTCCGCACCGCACAGCGGTCATCGACTCTATAGTTCTGGTTTCCCGAGGAGACGAATTTGGACTGCGGTGGCAAGCGA
>JACDHS010000140.1 GCA_013820875.1 Verrucomicrobiota bacterium
CTTGTGATCTGCTCGATCCCGACACCATCCATCCTTAAAACGGCAGTTAATAGCCGCGAAAGAACGCAAAGGGCGCAAAAACAGAAGGAGAAGCGGGGGGATAAGAGAGCTTTTTATGCTGTCACCTGCTGAGGGAAAAAAATCGTGCGGTCATAAGCGCCTTCTTCTGTGTTCTTTGCGTTCTTTTGCGGCCATTTCAACTGCTTTTTTTAGGATAAAGACCCCTTGTAGGGGTTTGAACGTTTTCTCCCCCCCGATTGTGCTTTCGGGCGCTTTCGTGGTAGAACCTCCCGGGTCTGGCGCAGATCTAGCTAACTTTGCTCTGCGCACAGCGCAAATGATCGCTCAACCAAGGATTGAACGCTCATTTCCGGGCCGACTCGGCTCTTTTTTACACGTGAGAACAGTTCTATTTAACGTTTTGGCAGCCGCGTTGCTGATTTTGCCCATTTTTCCGGGCCATGCGACGCAGCTTGCTTCTTTTACCGCCGGAAACGGTGGTTGGCACATGGGAACCCTGGCAGTTGGGAATCTCGACAATGATTCGGCACTGGAAATTGTAGTGCCTTATCGCGATGTCGAAGGGGAATGGCACATTGATGCCTTCAAATGGAACGGCACCCGTCTCCCCGGTTTTCCCTACAGCAGCGGTTACGAAGAGATGAATACTTCGCCGACCCTTTACGACCTGGATGGCGATGGCAAAATGGAAATCCTTTTTACTCGGGGCAACAAAGTAATCGCCTTGCGCGGGGATGGTTCGGTTCTCTGGTCTCGCGGGGTGACCTATCAAAACTACCTTCCGAACGGCGGTTTCATGGCGCTGACAAATGGATTCTATTGGACGAGCGATAATCAGTGGCATCCCACACTGCCGGCCAATACCGTTTTCTCATCGCAATTTTCTTCCCCGATCGTCGCGGATTTCAACGGCAACGGAACGCTGGAAGTTGCGACCGCATGGAAGATCGATCCTGACCCGACCGGCAATCACCAGGATTATAATCCATTCATCAACGACATCTTTGGACTCGGCGAATGGGGAACCGTGGGTGAATCGTGGTCGGGTGGAGTGGTCTTCTTCGATGCCCAAACCGGCGTTAAGAATTTTGTTTATCACATTCTGCAACTCGTAGAGGCCGGCTTGGGCGTGGGACGTTCGCACGCAGCGGCTCCGTTGCAGACCTATGTGCTCAACGACAGCGACAGCATCGTGGCTTTCGACAAAACCAAGCCGCACGGTTTCCATGGCAACGGAATGTTGCACGGGATGTTCGGTAAAAATCTGCGGATGACGACTGGGTTCTACAAACAGGGAATCGATATTTATCCCGCCGACGTGGATGGCGATGGATTGGATGAAGTGCTCTCGGTGACAACGCAATACAATTGTCTCTGGCAACCGAACGAATCGATGCTCGACGATGATGGCGCGCTGATCTGGCGCAAATGGAAAGCCGATGTGGATATCACGAACAACAATGGCTGGTTTAATAACGCCGCCATGTTTCCGGTGAATCCAGACAATAATAATCGCGTGGATGTGTTCAGCTTCACCCACTCGCACGAGATCGATTTCCGCGAGTGGAACGGCATCAACTTCATCAGCCGCCCGGGATGGCCGAAAAGTTTTGCGCCTTATCTCCCAACCCCGCCTGTGGTCGGTGATGTGGACGGCGATGGAGAACAGGACATCGTCATTGGCACTTACCAGCCATCGCAAACACCGTCGAGTGGTTCGCTTTATATTTATGCGCTGGACGGAACATTGAAACAGCAGTTGAACGTTCCGGGTGGATTAAAACACATTCCATTTCTCGCCGATGTGAATGGGGATGGTTCGCTCGACGTGATTTATCGTTCGCTCGCGGGGCAGATGTATGTGCAGAACTTTGGCGCGACCAGTGCCACCAATGTGTCGTGGGCGACGCATCGCGGGAATGCGCGACGCGATGGCAATCTCGGCAAAAGTTTGTTTCCACCGAACACACCTTTGATCACAAAGAAGGTTGGCGGCACACGCCAAACGTATTTTGAATGGAGCGGTGCAGTGACCAATCTGGCGAGTGAATTTCTCATTTACCGGGCCGATACGGCCAATGGTCCATTCAATTTGGTGGACCGTGTTCCACCCGGCGTGAACAGGTTTTCCGATGTGGGATTGCAGCTTGGCCACCAGTACTTTTACGAAGTGGCGGCTGTCGTCAATGGAAGTGAAGTGCGCTCGGCGCCGTTCGCGATTCTTTCGTTTCTCGGCGGTAACCTGGTGAAGAATGGCGGATTCGAAGAGAACGGGAACAGTCGTTGGGACAAGTGGGACAATGGCGCTTTGAACTGGACGAACATGGTTACGTCAACCGATGCCTTCCAGGGGGAACGTTCCATGCGCGTGGTGGTGCAGAATCAAAGTTCCACCGATTCGGTAAATCAATATGTGCAATACGGCACACCTCGTGCCTACATGCCGGTCCAGGCGGGTAAACTCTACAGCTTCGGCGGTTTTGTGAAAACGGATGCGCTGAATGCGGCGACCAAACATTGGTTCGAATGGACATCATCGAAGACGGGAGAAAATTACGGGGCGCGTCCAGCCATGCCGTATCCGAACTATTTCACCCCGAAGCTAAACGTCGCAACAACAGCGACCCCATGGACTTATTTGAACCGGGTTTTCACAATGCCTAACGGAATTCCGAATGTGGAGATTAGGCATCGATTCACCACGACCTCGCCGGTGACGGGTTCGTTTTACCTGGATAATCTTTTCTTTCGCGAACTGCCATCGCCGTCGAATGCGCGTTGGCAAAACTTATTTTCGTTTGGGTCAACATGGAAATATTTCGTGAACACGCCTCCTGGAAATTGGTCCTCGATCGGTTTCAATGACTCTTCCTGGCCGCAAGCTCCCGCCAAATTCGGAGCAGGGAGCGGTCCAACCAATTTGGTCACCATTCTGCCGGGATCCAAGCCGTCGTATTACTTCCGCAAGACCTTCTCGCTTGCGAATCCTAACATGGAAGAATTGTTACTCGCGGCCACCTGCACCGATGATTACGGCGGCATCATTTACCCCTTCCGTTTGTGGTTGAACGGAACGGAAGTCGCAAGTTCAGGAATTGAAGCGGTCAGTTTCGACGGCAATGAGGTGAAATATTTTGATCTCACGCCATTCCAGAATCTGCTGCAAGCGGGCACCAACACCGTCGCTGTGCAATTGAACAACACGTGGCAATCCACGTGGGACAATGTGGCGTTCGATATGAGCTTGAAAGCGATCACAGCTCCAATTGGTGTCGCGCGAATTCAATCCATTCAACGCACGCAAAGTGGAGTGACCTTGCAGATATCGGCACCGCTGGGCGTAGCGGTGGTAGTGGAGTCATGCGATTCCTTGAGTGCTCCCTGGGAAACTGTGGAGATCATCAACGCGGTTGTCTCAAGCCCGGTTGTTATTTCTGACAATGGTCGGATGACTTCTTCAAAGTTCTACAGGGTGAGGGTGTTGTGATAAGCCCGGAGCGCGGCTCTATGCGGAGCTTGAAATGGGTGGAACGGGCTACCAGCCCGTGTCGGCGGGCTACTAGCCCGCCGAGTTCAGAGGGCAACACATCGACTAGTGCGTTGTCGGACGCCCGAACAAGTCGGTGGCAGGTTGCCGCCGACAACGGGCTGGAAAAACAGAACTGTAGAGTCGATTTGCCGCTTTGCGGCAGCGCCCGTTCCACCCGTTTTCAGACAGGCTCTTATAAAATACCTTTGCACACGCTGCTCCTTTGCGGGAAATTGAGCCTCGATTATGAGCACTGTTGTTAGCCCGAATCTTCCTGATGCCCAAGGTCACTTTGGTCCGTATGGCGGCCGTTACGTTCCGGAAACGTTGATGCACCCGCTGAAAGAGCTGGAGGAAGAATACTTTCGCGCGCAACAGGATCCTGAGTTTCAGACGGAGCTGAAATATTACCTGCGCGAATTTGTCGGACGCCCCACGCCGCTCTATTTCGCCGAACGCCTCACAAAAGAACTCGGTGGAGCAAAGATTTATCTGAAGCGCGAAGATCTGCTTCACACCGGCGCGCACAAGATCAACAACGCCATCGGCCAGATTCTCCTCGCGAAGCGCATGGGCAAAACGCGCATTATTGCCGAAACCGGCGCGGGCCAACATGGCGTCGCCACGGCCACGGTGAGCGCGATGTTCGGTTTGAAGTGCGTCATCTACATGGGGGCCGTTGATTGCGAACGCCAGGCGTTAAACGTTTATCGCATGAAAATGCTCGGGGCAGAAGTGGTGCCGGTTCACGCGGGACAAAAGACTTTAAAAGAAGCGGTCAATGAAGCGATGCGTGATTGGGTCACGAATGTTCGTTCCACGCATTATATTCTCGGCACGGCTTACGGTTCGCATCCTTACCCGGTGATGGTGCGTAATTTCCAACGCATCATTGGCGACGAAGCGCGTCGGCAGATTCTGGAAAAAGAAGAGCGACTGCCTGACCTGCTCATCGCATGCGTCGGCGGTGGGTCCAACGCGATCGGATTATTCTATCCGTTCCTCGAAGATACTTCCGTCAAAATGCTTGGAGTCGAAGCAGGCGGGGAAGGCATTATCCCGGAGAAACATGCTGCACGTTTCCAGGGCGGTTCACTCGGGGTATTGCAAGGAACCCGCTCTTACATTTTGCAGGATGAGAACGGTCAGATTCAATCGACGCACAGTATCTCCGCTGGACTGGATTATGCCGCAGTGGGACCTGAACACGCCTGGTTGCGCGATCAAAACCGCGTTGACTACAGTTACGCCACGGATGATCAGGCGTTGAACGCATTCCAGAAGCTTGCTCGCCTGGAGGGAATCATTCCAGCACTCGAATCTTCCCACGCGGTTGCCGCCTGCATCGAGCGTGCGCCGAAGATGTCGAAAGATAATCTCGTGATCGTGAATCTGTCGGGTCGCGGCGACAAAGACGTCGCGCAGGTGGCGGCGAAGATTACGTTGTAAGAATAGTTCCACCCGGATCGAGCAGAAATGAAATCGATTGCGTCTTTTGTGTCCCGATCAATCCCAACGCAATCCCGTTGGGATTCACTGGGTGGACGTGGAAGTAACCGTTTCTTACCTTTGTGCTTAGTCCTGATTGCCTGTTTTCTCTCCGTCAATCACACCGAAGCTCGCGAATTCCGCGCTGGCGCTGCGACCAGCAACATCACTCCAGAAATCGGTGGCGCAATCATCGGCGGATTTCACCCTGTTCCCTCCACACACGTTCATGATGAATTAAACGCGCGTTGTCTCGTGTTGGACAATGGCGAGACCCGCATGGCAATTGTCATCTGCGATCTTCTTGGGGTTTCTAAAGAATTGTGCGATGCGGCTCGGTCGATCATTCATGCTGAGAATTCCATTCCTGAAGAGAACATTCTTATCGCTGCGACCCACACCCATTCCGCCTCCAGTGCTCTCGGGCCGGACCGCTTCGCTCACACGCAAGAACTCGACGAATATCAAAAGTACGTCGTCCGCCGCGTTGCTGACGGAGTCCGTCGTGCGCTCAACAATCTTGCTCCGGCACGAATTGGCTGGTCGGTCGGCGAAGAACCGAAACATGTTTTTAATCGCCGCTGGTTGATGAAGCCCGGTTCCAATTCCCGCGATCCTTTCGGTGGCGCCAATGACCTGGTGAAAATGAATCCTCCCCGTGAGAGTGCCAACCTGGTCAAACCCGCCGGTCCGACCGATCCGCAAATCTGTTTGATCGCTGTCGAAACTCCGGACGGCCGGCCGATGGCGTTGCTCGGCAATTACTCGCTGCATTACGTCGGTGGCGTTCCGGCGTCGCATATTTCAGCAGATTATTTCGCGGTATTCTGCGATCGCATGCAGCAACTGCTCGGCGCAGACCGGCAAAGTCCGCCGTTCGTCGCGATGTTGAGCAATGGCACTTCTGGTGACATCAACAATATTGATTTCACCAGGCCGGTTGAGAAACGGGAACCCTACGAAAAAATGCGCGAAGTGGCCGATGATGTCGCCGCCGCAGCTTTTAAAGCTTACAAGACAATAAAGTTCCACGACTGGGTGCCTTTGGGCGGACAATTGCAATGGTTGGAAATCGGAGCCCGCCATCCGACGCCAGCGCAGTTGGAACGTGCTAAAGCAATTGTGGGTGGCCCGGCTACGACAAAACGTTCCATGGAACAGATTTACGCTGAGCGCACGCTGACGATGAATGCGTATCCGCCGACATTGCCGATCCCGGTGCAGGCGTTGCGGATTGGGGATGTTGGCATCGCTGGGTTCCCTAATGAAATTTTTGCCGAAATGGGATTGGAATTGAAACTGCGCAGTCCCTTCAAACCGAGTTTCACGATCGAGATTGCCAACGGTTACTACGGTTATCTGCCAACCCCGGAACAACACAAGCTCGGCGGCTACGAAACCTGGCTCGCAACCAACCGGTTGGAAGAAGAAGCATCCCGGAAAATGACCGAAGCCGTTTTAAGAATGTGGTCGGAGTTGAAGGACAATGAATAGCAATGGCGTCCCCAACGTGCTGTCAGCGTCTCGCTGGCAGGCTTCCCAATTGAATCGATCATTCAATCCGACAGGCGTTATTTCTTCCGGCGAGACGCCGGAAGCACGTTGGAAGAATTAACTAACTGATGCCTATTTTCCACGAATGCCAAAGATGCACCGCCTGTTGTCGCTGGCCGGGGCAAGTCCGTTTGAGTGAAACCGAAGTGACCCGCCTCGCAGAGTTCAAGCAGATGAGTGAGTTTGATTTCATACAGCAATTCACCCGCCTCACGGGAGACCGTCTCGGATTAGCGCTCATGGATAAGCCGAATGGCGAATGCATTTTCCTGGAAGGAGAAGCTTGCGCGGTGCAATCGGTCAAACCTCAGCAGTGCCGCGATTTTCCAAATCTCTGGAACTTCCCGGGATTCGAAAAAATCTGTCATGCCCTTCCACGCGATGTTTCGCCGGAGGAATATCGCGAAAAGATAAAGCGTGCAACCGGTCGCGATGTGAACTGATTCAATTGGCAACATGCTTATAGCCTTCAACAAACCTTATGGAGTTCTCTCGCAGTTTTCCCCAGACGGTTCGCCGAATCGCCCGCTCGCTGAATTCAATTTTCCTAAAGAGGTTTATCCAATCGGTCGTCTGGATGCCGATTCCGAAGGGTTGCTCCTGTTGAGTGATGAAGCGGAATTGAACCAGCGCCTGCTGCATCCGACGCGTGGGCATCAACGTATTTACTGGGCACAAGTGGAACGCGTTCCCGCAGCGGATGCCTTAAAGAAAATGGAGCAGGGGATCGTAATCCAGGATAGAAAAACTCTGCCCTGCCATGCGTGGCTCCTGGAGCCGCAACCGGAAGTGCCCCCGCGAGATCCTCCCATTCGATTCCGCAAAAGCGTGGCTGACTGTTGGATCGGCCTGGAACTTGTGGAAGGCAAAAACCGGCAGGTCCGAAGAATGACCGCCGCGATTGGTCACCCCACCTTGCGCCTCATGCGAGTGCAGATCGGTAAATATACCTTGGACAACCTGAAACCCGGAGCGTGGAAAATTCTCACTCCGGGTGAACGTGCTTTGGTGCTGGGGAATTAACCACGGAAGCCGCGCGCGGCTGTGTGCGAAGCATCAGCCGCAGCACGTGAGATTGTTCAAGCGTTTTTCGGAAATCTGCACGCGGTATTCACAGCCTTACCCGCTGCGGCTGATGCTTCGCACACAACCGCGCTCCGTTGTGCCCCCGAACTGCTTAGCGTAGGAACGCTTCGTGCAAGCCGCCATCCACCGTGATCACCTGGCCAGTTGTTTTGCTCAGGCGCTTTGTCAGCAGGATAAAGAATGCCTCAGCCTGATCCGCAGGAGTGATCGGTGACTTCGTCAGGGTGCGGTCCGCGTAAAACTTCGCCAGCTTCGAAGTGAGCGAGTCGGTCGCTTCATCATCGGTGTAGGGAATATTGTATTTCGCGAGACTCGCAATAACGCGGTCGCGGGGGAACATCGCACTGCCTTGCACGACTGTCGCCGGAGCAACACCATTCACACGAACGAGCGGGGAAAGCTCAACGGCCAGTTCGCGCACGAGATGATTCGCGGCGGCTTTCGACGTGTCGTAAGCGACAGAACCTTTCTTGGCGACAACCGCGTTCGCGCTGGTGGTGAGAACGAGACTTCCGGTCAAACCTTGTTCCCTCCAGGTCTTCGCCGCTTCATCCGAAACGATGTAAGCGCCGGTGACGTTGATGGCGAATGTCAGCGCCCATTTGTCATCCGGGATGTGGCCGGTCGTATCCGGTGCGACGAAAATGCCGGCCGTCACCGCGATGGAATCAAATCCACCATAGGCGAGAGCCACCTGGTCGAGCATCGTGCGAACGCTCGCACGATCAGTGATGTTGGCGGATAAACCGATGGCAGGGCCGCAATTGGAAAGACCTGTTCCGGCGACGCCGATACCCACACCGTATTTATCGGTGATTTCTTTCGCAGTGGCTTTCGCTGCGTCAGCGTTCAAATCCACACAGACAATGTGCGCGCCTTCTTTGACCAAACGATGGGCGACTTCCTTGCCGATGCCTGAACCAGCCCCGACGACCACGATGATCTGTCGCGCGAGTTCTTTTGCTGGTGGCATGCGGCGAAGTTTTGCTTCTTCCAGCAGCCAATATTCGATGTCGAAAGCTTCCTGCTGCGGCAAAGAGATATACTGATCAATCGCTTCTGCACCGCGCATCACTTCGACTGCGCAATTGTAAAACTCCGCTGTGACGCGGCTTTCCGACTTGTCTTTACCCCAGGCAATCATTCCGAGTCCGGGGATCAAGATCACAGTCGGATTCGGATCACGCATGGCGGGTGAGTTCGGACGTTTGCAGCGGTTGTAATAGTTTGCGTAATCAGCGCGGTATTTCTTTAGTCCATCGCTGAGTTTACCTTTCAGCTTTTCGACGAAGGACTGGATGGCAGCGTCATCCACGAGCTGGCTGGCAGATTCCAACGCCACATACAACGGCTTGATTTTCGTGCGAAGAAAATGATCCGGGCAACTGGTGCCGAGTTCGGCGAGGCGTTCGGCATCTTTCGAATTAACAAACCGCAAAATCTTTTCGTCATCCTGCACTGTGCCGACAAAGCGGCTTTGTTGACTCACTTGACCACGCAACCACGGGAGGAGCTTTGCAAAAACTTTCTGGCGCACTTCTTCCGGCAATGTCTCGTGGATGGCACCGCCAAAGGCCGTCTTGTCGCCGCCTTTCTCGATATACTTTTTATCAATGAAAGTGGCGGCGCGTTCGATCAATTCCAGAGAACGAAAATAACATTCGCGATCATCATCGGACCAGTTGATGAGGCCGTGTTGCCCCATCATAATTCCGATAGCCTGCGGGTTTTCCTGGCAGATCTTCTGCATCGCAAGGCCGAGTTCGAACCCGGGACGCAACCAGGGAGTATGCACCACTTCATCGCCGTAGATCTCTTTTGTGAGTTCCTTGGAATTGGCCGAGGCAGCAATCGAAATGGCTGCATTCGGATGTGTGTGATCCACGTGCTTCGCGGGAATAAAACTGTGCAGGGGAGTGTCAATGGACGACGCACGAGGATTCAGGTTGAACGTGGTGTGATTATACATCCCCACCATGTCATCTTCCGCCTGGGTCTTCGGACCTTTTTCGGCATAGCTCGCGTAAACCTTTTGTAGGGAAATGAGCTTGTCCTGGTAAAGCGATGAAAAATTTTCCCTGGCGGAGGTGCGGAGATCGCCGCCGGAACCTTTCACCCAGAGCACTTCGACCTTCTCTTTAGTGAGCGGATCGGTCTCCTGAATTTTTGCGGAGGTATTGCCGCCTCCGGTGTTGGTGATGCGTTGGTCTGACCCGAGTATATTGGAACGATAAATGAGCCGCGCTACAGGATCGAGGTTGGCTGCTTCAGTGTCATTCCAGAGATTTTGGACGAATTTAAAGGTTTTATCGGACATAGAAAGGTGCGGCTAGCCTAGAGGTGACTGCCGATGAGCGGCAATACTTTTTTGAAAAGCGCGAGTGGAGGGACAGTTTTCAGGAATCACCCGTCGAATCGCGGAGGGTCGCACAAAAGCTGGCAACTTTTTCTGCGTTCATTAAAGTCAGCTTTACTATGGCTGATCCGTTTAAACTTGTTCGCATTCCCACGCTCAAAACAGTTGAGGATTTTCGCAACCACATTGCCTCACTTGGAATCGAGCTTCCGTGCGAGGATAAAATCGAGACCGGCGTGAACTCGCCTCTCACTCATCCGGTGGAAATCGCCACTATCAATGGAAAAACAATCGGCAACCGCATCGCCATTCAGCCGATGGAAGGGTGGGATGGCACCACCACCGGCGGTATCAGCGAAGAAATGGTGCGACGCTGGAAACGGTTTGGCGAAAGTGGCGCGAAACTGATCTTCGGTGGGGAAGCGATGGCGGTGCGTCCGGATGGTCGGGCGAACCCGAATCAACTTATCATTTCGGAGGAAAACAAAAGCGGCATTGCTCAACTGCGCGAAACGCTCATTGCCACGCACAAAGAACGCTACAGCACCGCTGACGACCTGGTGATCGGTTTTCAACTGACGCATTCCGGCAGATTCTGTCGCCCCAACGACAAGAAGGTATGGGAATCGCGCGTTGCCTATCGTCATCCAATTCTTGACCAGAAATTCAACGTCACCAGTGACGCGCAAATTTTGAGCGACAGCGATGTTGAAGAAATCATTCAGGCTTACGTTGGTGCCGCGAAAGTTGCGGAGGAAATCGGCGCGGACTTCGTGGACATCAAACATTGCCACGGTTATTTGCTGCACGAGTTTCTAGGGGCGTTTACCCGTCCCGGCAAATACGGCGGTTCCTTCGAGAATCGGACGCGTATCCTGCGCGAGATCGTTGCCGGCATTCGCGCGAGCGGAAATAAAATTGATTTGGCAGTTCGCTTGAGCGCGTTTGATTTCGTGCCGTTCAAGCCGGATCCAACCCGTGCGCAACCGGGCAAGCTCGGTCCCGGTATCCCAGAAGAATTTCCGCTCCCATATCCCTACGCTTTCGGAGCAAATCAAAACAATCCATTGGAAACGGACTTGAGCGAGACGATCCTGTTCGCACAACTCTGCGGGGAACTCGGCATCAAAATTCTGAACCTCAGCGCCGGTTCGCCGTATTACAATCCGCACATTCAACGTCCTGCGGCTTATCCGCCTTCGGACGGCTACCAACCGGACCATGACCCGCTCATCGACGTCGCCCGACAAATCAACGCGGTGCGTCAGGTGAAAGAGAAAGCTCCCGCGGGTTTGATCGTGGTCGGCTCGGCATATAGTTATCTCCAGGAATTCCTGCCGCAAGTCTCGCAATACGTGATTCGCAATGGTTGGACCGATCTCGTCGGGATCGGCCGCATGGTTTTGAGCTACCCGGATATTCTAGCGGAAGCTGCAGAGAAGGGGACGATTACTCCCAAAGTGATTTGCCGCACGTTCAGCGATTGCACCACCGCCCCGCGCAATGGTCTGATCAGCGGCTGTTATCCGCTCGACAAATATTACAGCGCGAAACCGGAGTTCCAAAAGTTGAAGGAAATCAAGAAGGCGACGGGAGCGTAGGCGAGGCGAAGCCGGTGGAAAAGGGATCTCCGATGTAGCGCAGGTTTTCCTACCTGCTGTATCGCGGATTTTCAATCCGCTGGACGTTAAACACGCCCAACGCACTGGGCAATCCAACGGCAAGCGGATTAGAAGACCGCGACACTTTAAAAACAGCCCGCCCATTTCGGGGGGCGAGCTGCTTGTGAAACTTCCATGTGCTGATGGAACCCAAGCCTTACGGTAGCAGAACGTCAGCCGAGAAATTATCGAAGTAAGCTCCGCGAGCTGCAGGCGGGTTCGCGAAGGTTTGCTTGTAGCCGATTCCACATTGGCCGGCATGAAAGGTCGAGTCAGTCACCTGAATCAATAGAACACCATCCATGAAGAACTTGATCTGAGTGCCGCGTGCTTCGATGCGGAAGGTATGCCAGCCGCTGCCGGTCACGTAGTTGATGGTGGGTTGAAAATCAGTGACAACTCCGTCAACGATCTTCGCTGCGCGCAGGCGTCCGTCATCGTTGTCCCACAGGATTGCATAGCTGTTGCCAGCACCTTCGAAGGTGGTATTAAGTCCGGCGAACCCGTCATCACGCAGAATCACTCCGTAACGTTCAAAATCAGTCTTCTTTTTGAGATACGCAGGACGGTAATTGAAATAGACATCCGATTGCACGAAGTAGTTGGTGTGCCTTTGAGTGCCGACCAGCACGGACTCGCAGACTCCGTTTCCGTGATTGTTTGCATCGGTAATGAAGAGCGCTTTGCCATCTCCGCCGGGTGACGAGGGGCTGAAGGTTTTTACTTCGGAACGGTTAAACTTCGGACGACCGAAGGAAGACACGCCAACCGTGGAGAACGATTCCGAAAATGGAAATTCATAATTGGGCAACGTGTTAAGATTCAGGTTTGGATTGGTCAAATCGGGATAAACAATCATGCGGTTGTTTGGCTTGACCCAACCCCATGTAGCAGTCGTTCCAGGAACCGGGACGCGATAATAACCGTTCGTAGACTGGTCGGCGACAAACCGGCCGCCACCAAAAACAACCTGCCCAATCTGGCTCGCGGTATCGAGCGGTTGCGAACGGATTGCATATTTTGTCTGCAATTGGCCGAGGTGCGTATAGGCCACGTTATCCGCAATCGGTTGGATCACAGTGCCGGTGAAGACTTCTTCCACGTCGGTCGCACGAATCCATCCGGAACGCCATGAAGTGTTGTTCGGAATGAATACGTAATAATAACCGCGTTTCGGGTAGCTGGCGAAATAGAGTTGGTTCTGATGCGCGGTGGAAATTTGCGATGCACTGTCGAACCGGCCTGAACGAATCGACGCCGTCGTCGAGGTCACCTTCACCACCCGGCCAACCTGGATTGAGCCTGCCGGGTTGAACATAATGGGATATTTCATATGTGCCCAGAAGAAGGGACACAAAGTGGCGCCATTGCGAATCTCGCTTTGAAAATGGACGTGTTCGGTGGTGGAATTGCCGGTGTTGTCGGAAAGCCCGACGTAATCACCCACATTCACCTGTTGCCCATTGGTCACCGCCACCTGGAGCATGTGGGCGTAACGCACATCAATGAGTTGGCCCAACGGAGAAAGATCGTTGAGAGCAATTCGCACGAAGTTTCCGTAGTAAGTGGAATGATCATTAATGGCGAAGTGTCCAACAGCTTCGACCACGGTTCCCGCGGCTGTCGCATACAGTGGGGTTCCTGTTTGGACGGAGAAGTCGCTTCCGATATGATCGTTGTAAGCGTGTGGAGAAATCCAACTGGTCCCGGAGAATCCTGTCCAATCTCCTATCTGGCCGGAGGTGGTGGTTTGCAGATCAAAGAAGGCTTCGATGATGAAAGCATCCTGGAACGGTAATATTTCATGAGGTCCAGGCAGCAGCGCTTGAGCGGATGCCGGGTTGGGATTACTCATCGAGATCACTGACGCGGCCAGCAGGCCGGCTAGGTAACGGACACATGTATTTTTCATATGGGTTCTATCTGTGTCTCGGGGGAGAACAGGTTCAGCCGGGTGGGGGGGTGGATGCCACGACCCTATTCTCCCGTGGAACAGAGTCAATAGGGGATCTTGAAGGAAATTCAGTTTACTTCGTTAATCGGAAGAATTGATTTCCGCTGCCTGCATTGACTGTAGCCGTGTTGTTGCTGCCCTCCATCGTGTGTGGAACCGTCGTCCAGGTTGGGCTGGAAAGGGTTGTCGCAGCTTCAAGGATGAAGCCGGTGTTTTCAGAAGGCCAGGAGAGCGTCACGTTACCGCCACTTCGGATTAATTGAAGTGCAGGAGAAGTGCTTGTGCCGGGTGGCGTCACTGCTTCCCAGGTTGTGCCAACGCGCACTTCATCAAGCACCATGACCGACGGGTTCTGAGCCGCCTGGTTGAAGCCGAAGGTGTTCAACTGCGCGAGGTTGTTACCGTTGGTATTAATGAGATCGGGCGCAGGTGGCGCAAGGTTTCCGAAGGTTGCCGGGGCAGGATTGATCCAGAGCTTGGCGGTATCAACCCCAGTCGCATCAAAGGTGTATCCACCCACAACAAAGACAGTTTCACCGATTGAAAATACATTGCTGTCGAACACCGGATTTCCACTGGCCAGCTTCCGCAGGCCTAGCTTGTAACCGTTGGTAACTCCGAATTCGTTGGTAACGGAACGAGGCGTCAACCGAACCGCGAGATTGTTGCCGCTGGAATTGATGAGCGAGGCAATATACTGGTTTCCGTCGGTGAAACTTCCGAACTCATCCACGCGCAACGCCAGCGAATAATAAAGGGTACCCTCTGTAATATTCGTGCCGAGCGCGACACGCGCGTTCGCGCCTGCAGCACCGAATGTTACTGCATTACCACTCGGAACTGCCATGCCGGGGACGGTCAGGTTGCCTGCGGCGATTAAAATATCGTCTGTTCCTGTTCCATTGATGATCCAGTTTTGAAAACCGGGTGTGGTCTGGCCAATGAGCAGTTCCCCTGGTGTATAATCGAATGGGTCATGAAGGAGGAGTGTTTCAGAAACAACGCGCACCAGGGCCGTTGCACTTCCCGAACCAACCGCGTTATTCGCCGCAATCGTGTAGTTTCCAGCGTCAGAAATATCGACATCGTTGATCGTGAGCGAAGTCGTGGTGGCGTTGGGGATGTCAACGCCATTCAACTGCCATTGATAGGTGAATGGAGCCGTTCCATCAGCGATTGCCGTTAGAATCACACTGCTTCCGATCAGCGCCGTCTGACCGATCGGCGGCATGTAAATAGTCGGAGGAATCGGGCTGGAGTCAGTCACGATGGAAAAGCCAAGGATGCCGTTGTTGGCATTCAGCGCGTACACCTTGCCGGGGCCGAACGATACCGCACCCGGGAACGGCGAGCTATTGCCGATGTCCACTGGATAAAATTTCCAATCGAGCAACTGTGGAGGATTCGACAGGTTTGAAATGTCGTAAAGTCTTACTCGATCAGAGCCAGCTACGATGTCGATTGACGCGAGCAGATCGCTGGATGGAAGGAGGCCGAGTTGCACTGCGGATGACGGATATTGCGTGGCATCAAAACTATGGATCACCGAGGCAGTGCCTGCATTCAGGTCAAAGGACAAAAGTACCAGCCCCTTGTTGTTTCCGCCGTCCGCCCAAAAAGTGTCGCCACTCCCGAAGGCCACAGACCGCGTGAGGTCGCCGCCGTCGGCATCGGCATCGCTGTTCAGGACCGTCGAGTAAAAGGAAGTCAGCGTTTCGTCCGTGGGTCTGAAGAGCGCCACAAACGATCCGCCGGTGGTCGCGATGATCTGGGTTTCGATACCCGAGCCACGCACGGACAAGGTGTCCCCCCAGCGCAGGGAGTTTGCATCATAGGTGCCGTTGCTTGGATCACCGGCGAACACCAATTGTTGCGCCACGCTTTCATTATCCCAACGGTAAATGCGAAATTCCGGAGGATCACTGGCTGTGGTGAGATTGCAGACATAAATGGCGCCATCATCGGCCACCCCAACCATGTTGATTCGAAAGCTCTCATTGCCGCCGCTGATGAGCGCCGACAGATCCAGGCTCAAAGCATCTGCACCGGTCGAACCATCAATAAGGTTGATGCTCTCGCTTCCCGCCCGGTTCACCACCACCAGGTGATCGGTGGCACTTCTATAGGCCATCCCGCGTTGATCGCGATTGTTGCCAGTGAGGTATGGTAAATCACCTGGGCGGATGCTGCCATCACCGTTGATACCGAAACCGGACAGCGGTGACAGACGCAGATTTTGTGCGTCAACCACGGCGGCAGACAAAAGAAGAGCCGACCAGAGAGCCAGGGTTCTATTCATAAGGAGGTAGCAGTGATTAGTTCAACACGAAGATGCTTTGGCAAGGGAAAAGCAATTCGATATCAAGGGAGCGAAAAGGAGAAGCAGGTGAAGCAAATAAACAAACCGACGTTGCTTGGAGGAACCCATGCGGGAGTTGGTCCTCTACCGCCGCGTGGGCCGTTGTTGACGAACCTCACATCGTCATTGCAACCCGAACGAAAAGCGGCACAGGAGTGCCGAAGCCAGAACTCTATAGCGATTGCCAAAAGTAATTTCCGGATACGCTCGCCCTCGTCAAAAAAGTCTCCCGAGCCGCGAAAGGGTTGTCGACCCGCTGTTGCCTCCTGGTCCTAAGCACCAAAGGTGCGGGCATTCCTCAGCCCAGCCCACGCGGGCTGGGTAAACCCCGCAGATTAACAAGCGGTCTGAAGGACTGCGATAATCACCGGCACATGCCACAATCAATTATCGCGTTTAGTGCATCTGGTGTTCAGTAT
>JACDHS010000141.1 GCA_013820875.1 Verrucomicrobiota bacterium
GCAGTTTCAAAGTGGACAACACACTGTGCGGACGTCGTTTCCGCAGTTTCAAAGTGGACAACACACTGTGCGGACGTCGTTTCCGCGGTTTCAAAGTGGCCAACACACTGTGCGGACGTCGTTTCCGCAGTTTCCGAGTGGACAACACACTGTGCGGGCGTCGTTTTCGGAACCACAGAGGCAATAAACCCTTATAATTCCCGCTTTTTAATCCGGAGGAACGCGACTTTTTGGTGCGCGAAGGCAATTTTCCTGAATTTGGGCTGAGAAAATTCCGTTCGCAAAAGGGATTTTCCTTGTGAGGTCGGGACATTAGTTAGAATCCTAAGTGATCTACTTAGGATACGGGGATTAAGCCGACAGGCGGCGGGGTGCCGCCCCAACGTAGCGTAACCGTCCCCGGTTGCGAATGTGGCTAATAAATTGCCTTTGTGTCTCGCGTGGTGAATTCCATTCGGACTAATCCAATGCTTCCTCCACCATCTGCTCCGAGACTTTTTCACCCCATCTCACTACACCAATCTTCTCCGCGAGCACAAACTTGATTTCACCAGCGCTCACTTTTTTATCGAGCTTCATTGCGGCGAATAGTTTCTTCCGTTGTGCGCGGTTTAATTTGATTTGGGTTGGCAAACCTGCGCGTTGGAAAAGCGCTTCGATGCGTTGCACTTCGACTCCGCTCAAGCCGGTGAGTTTTTGCGAAAGTTTCGCGGCAGCAACCTGGCCGATCGAAATCGCTTCGCCATGAAGATATTTACCGTAGCCGGAACTGTTTTCGATGGCATGACCGATCGTATGGCCGAAGTTAAGAATCGCGCGCAGGCCGGATTCGGTTTCGTCCTGCCCGACTACATCTGCCTTGATCTCGCAGCAGCAAGCCACAACGGCGGACAGAACTTTTGGATCGCGCTGCATTACTTTGTCCATATCCCGTTCGAGGCGTTTGAAAAGTAAGGCGTCATAGATGATGCCGTACTTGATCACTTCAGCGAGGCCCGCGCGGAATTCGCGCATCGGCAATGTGTCGAGACTGCCAAGGTCGCAGAGCACAAACTTCGGCTGATAGAATGCGCCGACCAAATTTTTGCCGGCTTTCAGGTTCACGCCAACCTTGCCGCCAACGGAACTATCCACCTGCGAAAGCAGCGTGGTGGGAACCTGCACAAAAGGAATGCCGCGCAGATAAGCAGCCGCCACAAATCCAGCGAGATCACCCACCACTCCACCGCCGAGCGCGACGATGAATGATTTTCTTTCGAGACGATGCCTGGTCAATTCGTCGAAACAGAATTCAACCGTCTTGATGCTCTTGGCGGTTTCACCGGCGGGAACTGTGATGAGCACCGGTTGAAAACCGGCGTCCTGCAAAGATTTAAGCACCGCCTTGGAATAAAGCGGCGCGACATTTTCATCTGAAATGACTGCGCAACGATTTCCCAATTTCAGCTCGGCACATTTCTTTCCGATTCGATCGATCAAATCGTTGCCGATGAGAATGGAGTAACTGCGTTCTGCTAAAGGCACTTTTACAAGGCGCATGACCGGAGCATAGAAATCACTTCCGAAAGTGCAAAGGGCAAAAGCGCAGGGAAGCTGGCGAGTGAATCAATTTCGTTGTAGCAGCCAAAGGCTCTACTCATGGAGAGTGGGATGGGAATGACAGGCTGAAATCCTATTTTGCCTTTCAAGCGGCTTTGCCGCCGGAGTAGGACAGGAGCATTTTGCCTGTTCCGGGAAAGGGAAAAATAGATTCAGTTGACTCAAGTCAATGTTCTACCGCTGGTTTGTGCGTTGCTTGGAGGAGCCTCGCCGTTCAACAAAAACCCGTTTATCACCGGGAAGAACGATCCTTCATTATGAAACTCAAACCCTTTCTGCTAAACACCCGAGCTTTGGCTCGCACGACCAGCGCGTTGTTCAGCCTGACCTTTCTGATCTGCGCCGCCTCGGTCCTGGCCCAGGCACCATCCGTCAATGATCTGCAGAAGAACCTCGCGCCGAGCGCCCGTGTGTCGGCCAGCAGCGAATATAGTCCTGCCTATCCCGCGAAAATGGCGGTCACTGGTGTGATCCCATCGGAGTTTCAGCAGGAAGGAAACGAATGGGCGGTCCTTGGAACGCAGAGCGGTTGGTTCGAGCTGCAATGGGATGAAGCAGTCGAGGCGGGGCAGATGATCTACTTCGCCCGAACAAAGACTCCGCTCCTGGAATGTTTCAAAGATTATCAAGTGTTTGTGAACGAAGATCCCGCGCCTGTCGCCCGGGGAAAACTGGAACATCGGCGCGGCCCGCAACGGATCGACTTTCCCCGGCAGCGGGTGAGGAAGCTTCGGATCGAGTTTCTCACGTCCTATCCCGATTCACCGAATCCCGGCGCGGCGGAGATTGCCGTCTATCGATCACCCGTGAGCGAGGTACAACTGGCCGAGATGCTCACCCCGCCGGAAGAAAACACTCCCGCGGCACTCGCCTTGAGACGCGATTTGATGACCGGACGCCTGGGATTCCGCGACATGCTGCTGGTGCATCGCAAGCCGCTGGATCTTTCGCATGTTTATGTCTATCACGTCGAAGGGTTCCGGCCCGGCGGCGGCCTCTACATCTTTACCCCGGACGAAAAGGGCGGCCAATTGAAATGCATCTTCGAAGCCGGCGAGGGAATGATCACCACCGCTGACCTCTCCTACGACGGGCGGGAAATTGTCTTTGCGCTGCGCCGTGGCGGACATATCGCCTCCAGCCCGATTTCGCACATCGAGGATATTTCGCAATATGCAGAGGAGAAGAACAACTATCAGATCTTCCGGATCAACATTGACGGGACCGGGTTAAAACAACTGACGCGTGGCGCGCATAACAACCTGGATCCGTGCTGGCTGCCGGATGGCGGCATCGCGTTTATGTCTGACCGCCGTCCGGCCTATGCCTATTGCTGGGTGACCACCTCGCCGGTTCTCTACCGGATGGATGGCGACGGCTCGAGCCAAAAGCGGCTCTCCGCCAATTACCTGATGGACTTCACCCCCTCGGTTTTAAATGACGGTCGCATTATCTATTCGCGCTGGGAATATGTGGATCGACCGGCCTGTCCGATCCAAAGCTTATGGACGATCAATCCAGACGGCACCGGGCTCGCGGGCTTTTACGGCAACCGCGTGCTCACGCCGGGAACTTTCATGGATGCTCGCGCGATTCCGGGGAGTGATGCGGTGATCGCCACCGCTGCCAATCACAACGGCTCCTGCCGCGGCGGCATCGTGACGATTGACCCATCCAAAGGGGTCAATGCCCGTGAAGCAGTTCGCAACCTGACACCTGAAATCGATATCTATGCGCATATCATCGGCGGCGGCCCCTTCGGCAACGGGATGCTCGACAGTGGCATTCACGGCAGTTACGAAAAACCGATGCCCATCGACGCGCAACGCTTCCTGGTTTCCAAAGGTGGCGTAATCCAACTCCGCGATCTTGACGCCAATGCAGCTTCGCTGCTTGCTCCCCGAGATGGAATGGGATTTTACAGCCCGCAACCGATTCGTGCCCGGCCCCTTCCGCCAGTCCTCGCCGGCAATGTGAGGGATCGCACCGCGGAATTGCCCGAGGACGGCAGCGTCTCTGGCCGCTGGGCAACACTTCTCCTACAGGATGTATATGTCGGGCTGGAGCCGGACGTTAAGCGCGGTGAAATCAAACAGATCGCTGTGGTGCAGGAAGTCGAGAAGAGCACGCACTCGCCAATGACCCACAACCGGCCCGACGGTCCTGGAACACGAACCATCGCCGCTTTCGGATTCCAATTCCCGCTCGTCTCCGCCGGCGCAACCTACGCTCCGAAAAAAGTCTGGGGGCTGGCCGATGTCGCGCCGGATGGCAGTGCGGCGTTCCGTGTGCCTTCGGAAGTGCCGATCTATTTCCTGGCCCTCGATGGCGAAGGCCGCGCCGTGCAACGCATGAGGACATTCACGCATTTGATGCCGGGAGAAATCCAAAGCTGCGTCGGCTGCCATTCCGACCGCAACTCGGTGAGTCCGCGCCGCGAAAAATATTTAACCAAAGCCGCCGCCCCACAGGAACTTCACGCGCCGTCATGGGGCGTAAAAGGGTTTAGCTACCCCGAAGTCGTCCAGCCTGTGTTGGACCGGAACTGCACCCAGTGCCACAACGAACGAGAGCAGCCCGGCGGTGTCGATCTGACCGGGGACATGACCGATTTCTTCAACGTCTCCTACGACATTCTCTGTCGCACCGGCACACAAGGAGAAAAGAACTGGAACCGACACAACACTCCCTCCGGCGCCCAGTATAATAACGTCCGCGGCAAGAGCCCTTATGTGGAATGGATTTGGACGATCAACGGCGCTGAAGAAAACATTCTTGAGATCGAGCCCAGGCGATGGGGCAGTCCCGCGAGCAAACTTGCCGAAATCATTCGCAGCGGTCACCCGGACAAAGAGGGACGCCCGCAGGTGGACGTGCCTGACGAGGATCGTCGCCGGGTTTATTTGTGGATGGACCTGAACGTTCCCTATTACGGCACCTCCTCATCGAACCACAAATCGGAAATCGGCAGCCGCCGCATGATGCCACAGAACCTGGACACAACGCTCAACCAGGTGGTCGCAAGTCGGTGCATTTCCTGTCACACCCAAGGCATTCCGCGAAAGTTTTATACCCGCGTGACCAATCCAGAAAAGAACAACTTCCTGCTCGCCCCTCTGGCAACCGAAGCGGGCGGCACCCAGCGGTGTAGCGAACCAGTGTTCGTTTCGACCGACGATCCGGATTACCAGAAGATCCTGCGAACATTCGATCCGATCCACGCACTGCTGAAACGCTCCCCCCGCGCCGACATGGCCAACTTCGAGTAGATGGTCAATGGAGCAAGAGATGACTGCCGTTAGATATTAGACCCCAGTTTTAGGACGCAATTCGCCGCTCGACACCTTCACTTGAAAAAGTTTAACTCAGCACCACTTTTACTGCTTAAACTTTATGGCCAAGCAAATCGTCGAGATGGAAATTTCCGCAGCTAAAATGGAACTGCCGGATACGAAGACCGTTACGTTCAAATGGCCGGAAGGTTACGAACAGGAATTCAAGACCGGCCAGTTCATCACCGTTTATTGGCCTGACACCACCAATTATAAGCGTGCTTATTCTCTTTCGTCGTGCGCGCTCGATCGCGGATTTTATGAAGTGACAGTCAAACGCGATGGCAAAATGGGCACGCGCATCGTGGATTGGGCAAAGGTCGGCGACAAAATGTTCGTGATTCCGCCGGTGGGACGTTTCCTTCCGGTTTACGAAGAGAACAAGCATCTGATCTGCATTGCCGGCGGCTCGGGTGTGACGCCATTCCGCGGTTTCGTGCGCGAAGCAACCCGCCGCGGATTGAAGACCCGCATTACGATTCTTTACAGCGTAAAAACAACCAGCGACATCATCTTCAACGAGGAATTCCGGGAATTGGAACAGCAGAATCCTTTCTTCAAGTTTCATGTTACCTGCACGCGGTTGGGCGCGGCGGATCCCTGGCCGGGTCGTCGAGGCCGCATCAATGCGGAATGGGTCAAGGAACACATCTGCGATCTGCCGAATACCGTTTTTTACGCTTGCGGTCCGAACGAACTTGTTGACGCTACTGAGGCGCTGGTGTTGGAAGAAATGAAAGTTCCAAAAGAGCAGATGAAGACTGAAAAGTGGGGTTAACTCACTGCTACGGAAAAATTAAGAGAAGTTGAAAATGATATGAGCAACGTTCCATCCGATCTGAAATATGCAAAATCCCATGAATGGGTGCGAGTTGAAGGAGATGTCGCGACTGTGGGCATTAGTGATCATGCCCAGCACGAATTGACCGATGTGGTTTTTGTTGAGACGCCCCAGGCTGGCCGGGAAGTGAAAGCGGGTGAAGCGTGCGCCGTGGTGGAGTCTGTCAAAACAGCCAGTGACGTCTATTCACCCGTGAGTGGAGCGGTCCAGGAAATCAACGGAGCGCTTTCAGACAACCCTGCCCTGGTGAATTCGGATCCTTACGGCGCGGGTTGGTTTTACAAAATCAAACTATCCAACCCGGCAGAACTGGAGCAGTTGATGACCGCGTCGGAGTATTCGAAACAGATTGGTGCTTAACGGCAGGTTCGGTTCTTCCGCTCTGATACATTTTGGTCATGGCCCTGGCGGCGAGTTGAGTATAGAACTCGCCGCTTTCTGGTTGCATAATAAAAATCCGGTAAAACACCATGACTACGAAAACGCCCGGCAAAAGGAGTCTAAATATGACATCCCGCCCGGATCGTTTTTTCTCATCTTCACGAACCAGCTTGATTTTTCCCTCTGCGGTTCTCACCTGCCGCAAAAACTTGGCATCCATACTCATTTCCCTTGAGTTAAGCAAAGGGCGTGCCGTTGGCGTTTCCACCGAAGATTCTACAAAAACGCGAAAAAGGAAACCGGTGGCTATTTGTTACCGTTTTGACTCGCGCCGTGGTTCTGATCTAAAAAAGCATTGACTCTTTTAAGGAATCAATCAATGTATCCGCATCCGTTGATATTAACGGTCTCATTCAGAGTGGTGGAGGGATTTGGCCCGATGAAACCACGGCAACCGGCAGGAGCGCATTTCCAGCGACCAGGTGCCAATTCCATCTCGAGCAGTGCTCGGGAAAAAATGAGAAGAGCGCAAGATTTTTCTGCCCCTTCTCAGGCTGACTGAGGAGGGGCTTTTTTGTTTAAAGCACCAAGTCGAAACTGAAAATTTAAGATATGGACAAGCAAACTGGTTTCATGAAGGCGTTGAAATGCCGCGAGTGCGGTCGGGAATATCCGCTGGCCGCCACACACGTCTGCGAATTCGATTTCGGCCCGCTCGAAGTCGCGTACGACTATGACAGGATCAAAGCTTCCATGACCCGCAGCGCGATTCAGTCCCGCAGCAAAAACATGTGGCGTTACCGCGAGTTGTTGCCGGTGGCTGGTGAGCCAACCGTGGGTTGCGAAGTCGGTTTTACTCCGCTGATCAAAGCCGATCGCCTGGCTAAACGTCTCGGCATTCGCGAACTCTGGATCAAGAATGACGCGGTTAATTATCCGACTCTTTCGTTTAAAGATCGTGTTGTGAGCGTGGCGTTGAGCCGAGCCAAGGAACTCGGGTTCACCACGGTGGCTTGTGCTTCCACCGGCAACCTCGCCAATTCCGTGGCGGCGAATGCTGCCTCCGCTGGTCTTAAGGCCTACGTCTTCATTCCGTCCGATCTTGAACTCGGCAAAGTTTTGAACTCATTGGTTTACGGCGCGAATGTAGTCGGCATCAAAGGTCACTACGACGAAGTGAATCGTCTCTGTGCGGAGATTGCCGGCAAATACAACTGGGCTTTTGTGAATGTTAATATGCGCCCTTATTACGCCGAAGGTTCCAAGAGCATGGGCTTTGAAATCATTGAGCAGCTCGGTTGGAAGATTCCGCAACATACGATCGTGCCGATGGCTTCCGGTTCATTACTGACCAAGATTCACAAGTCCTACCAGGAAATGACGAAGCTCGGCCTGGTTTCGGATGCAGAATACTCGGTGCATGGTGCGCAACCCGCGGGTTGTTCGCCGATCTCCGTGGCGCAAAAAGCGGGTTTGGATTTCTTCAAACCGGTCAAGCCGAACACGATCGCCAAATCGCTCGCGATCGGAACCCCGGCGGATGGTTTTTACGCATTGAAGGTGATGAAGGAAACCGGCGGCGCGGCCGATGATGTCACGGATGACGAAATCCGCGATGGCATCAAGTTGCTCGCTGAGTGCGAGGGTATCTTCACCGAAACAGCCGGCGGTGTCACCGTGGGCGTTGCGAAGAAACTGATCGCGAGCGGGAAGATTCCAGCAAACGATTCCGCTGTTCTTTGCATCACCGGAAATGGCTTGAAAACGTTGGATGCTCTTGTTGGTCATGTGGGCCATACCCGTGAGATTCGTCCGAGTTTGCGCGAATTTGAAGCGTTGATCGAAGCTGAAACCAAATCTCCAACCGCCGCTTAATATGGCTGTCACAATTTGCACCCAGGAGCCGTTGCGGAAGTTGCTGGATAACGAACCGGCGATCGAAGTTTCGGGCCAAACGGTTTCGGAAGCTTTTAACGCACTGCGAAATCGTTATCCACGCTTTGTGGAACGCATGCTGGACGAGGGTGGCTCGGTTCGTCGTTGTGTGAATGTTTACGTGAATGAAGAAGATATCCGCTTTTTGCAAAATCAACAGACACGCTTGCGTGATGGGGATGAAATCAGGATTATCCCATCGATTGCCGGTGGTTAGTTAAACAATAATAAATTTATGCCAGTAAATGTCAGAATCCCAACTCCGTTGCGCAAATTGACCAACGAACAGGAACTTGTACAGATCGAAGCAAAGACAATCAGCGAAGTGATCACTGAATTGCAGGGGCGCTTCCCTGGAATCCAGGAACGTCTCGTGGATGAAAAAGGTGAAGTGCGCCGCTTCGTGAATGTTTACGTGAACGAAGAAGATATTCGTTTCCTTCAGAATCAAGCGACTACGCTCAAAGATGGCGACGAAATCAGCATCATACCAGCGATTGCCGGGGGCTAGAATTATGGCAACTAAAACCAAACCCAATGGCAAGTCCGAGAAGAATCAGCCGCAAAGCACCCGCCTTTGGCTGATGTTCCCGCCGAAGTTGATCACCCGCCCCATCGTCTGGGAACTGGGCCAGAAATTCCCGCTCGTCACGAACGTTCGTCAGGCCAGTGTGACCGATGAAATCGGTTTGGTTTCCCTGGAACTGAGTGGATCGCGTGGAGATATCAAAGCCGCGATCAAATGGATGGAAAAGCTGGGAATCAAAGTAGAGCCTGTCGAAATCAACGTGATCGAGAGTTAGTTTCGTCCTTTGCAAATGGCCGGGTCGATTGTTTCAAACGGCGTTTTTGGGAGATAAGATTGGAGTGCCCGATGGTAAAAGCTTTCACAGCTAAAGGGCGGACCGAAATTTCTAAGGGATTCCCCTAGAGTTATTCCTTGACCCGCCTCGGCACAATGACTATAAGAATCGGTTAAAGCAATCAATCCAGTTTGTCGGGAAACTGAATCTTAACCCAAAGGCCATATGACAAAGCGTGATCTCGTTATGCGTATCTGCAATGAAACCGGGCTGCACCAACAGGACGTTTTCGAAGTCGTCCAACGAACCCTGGATTACATTTCAGAAGCAGTAGCAAACGGTCAAACAGTGGAACTTCGAAACTTCGGTGTTTTCGAAGTGAAGACGCGCAGAGCTCGCGTCGGTCGGAACCCCAACCAACCTGAAAAAGACGTCCCCATTCCTCAACGTTCGGTGGTGAAGTTCAAGCCGGGAAAAGAGATGCGTGAAGCTGTTCTGAAGATCTCTCCAAACGGGGACCATTCGGAAAAGGAATAACTCAGCAGGTTATTGACTCGAGCCAAGCGGGCCTCGTGTTATTTCTTTGGGCGGAATCCAGGCGGCAAATTCGAAGGAGGAGCAGCATCCTCCTTTGTCTTTGGCGTTGCTCTGGGCGGCGGAATATCAGGCATGTTCGGATCCTCCGGCATATCAACTCCCAGCGCCTCGGCGTCACCTGCTGATTCATACATCGCCAATCTCTTCCGGGCTTTTTTGGCAGCAGCGGTTTCAGAATATTCTTCCGCAATGCGACGGAGCAGTGGAACTGTTTGATCGCTCTTGCCCAGCTTCGAATACAAGTTGCAGAGATGAATAGCCGCCCAACCCCAGCGTTCCCGTGGTAACTTATGTTTTAAGATTTCCTCATACTCAAGGGCCGCAGCGAGAAAATTGCCAAGGTCTTTTTCGTAGATTTCCGCGATGCGCAGGGCCGCGTGTTGTTGTTTGGGATTTTTCCGCAGGTATTCCCGGAGCATTTGTATGGCCTCCAGTGGCTTGCCGTTTGCGTAAATTTGTTCGGCTTGTTCGTAATCGGGATCGTGAACGCCTTTTAAATCTTCGTTGAACAAAAAATCCACCGTCCGGTTGCCAAGAAATTGGGTAACGTCATAGGCCGCAAGTAATCCGAGCACCACCATCACACCGAGAAAAGCCCCGAGAGAACCCCACATTTTGCCGCGGCCTGCGGATGCCATGATTGCGCCGGTGGTCTCCGCCTCTTCTGCCGTGCGCACAGGTGCTCGCGGTGCAGTGATAACATCGGTGGAAATACTCGTTTCGGCGACAACGTTATTCGTTGCGATCAAGTCGGCAGTGTTGGTTTCAGTTGTAGCTTCGCCTTCAACTGTGTTGGTGGCCGGGATGTTTGTGTCTGCAATGGGCAGTGCCACAAGTTCGACGTCTTCCGCAGGTTGCGTTGTTGCTGCACGCGTGCCAGACATTGCATTGAATCGACTGAAAAAGTTGTGGCCAAAATAGATGGCGGCAACGATGAGCACTGCGTATAAGCCGAGTTTTATGACTCTGTTCATGACTATGGACGGAATAAGAACAATCTCACCTCAATGGCGTAAAGTTCAACGGGCGGCATTAAATCAGAATTCCTGCAATTGTCGCGGTCAAATAACTAGCTAAAATCCCGCCAATCATTGCCCGTAAGCCAAGTTTTGCCAAATCACTGCGGCGCGAAGGCGCCAGAGCTCCGATCCCGCCGATCTGGATGGCGATGCTGGCGAAGTTGGCAAAGCCGCACAGAGCGTAGGCTGCGAGGGTGAAGCTGCGAGGTTCGATCGTGCTCTTCATTTCGGTCAATGAAAGGTAGCCAAGAAATTCATTAAGAACAATCCGTTCGCCCAGCGCCTGTCCGACCGGAATGCAGTCCTGTGCCGGCACACCCATGAACCATGCGAATGGCGCATTCATGTAACCGAGGAACAATTGCAAAGGCTTCTCCTGCTGGATTCCAAAAGGCTGCAGCAGCAGGGCAATCAGCCAGTTGGCCATGTAAATAACGGCTACGAAAGCGATCAGCATGGCCATCACATTTATGGCAAGGTGCATGCCGTCGCTCGCCCCGCGGCATAACGCATCGATGCCATTCACAGTTTCCCGTGGCACCTTGGCTGTCGCGCCGGCGGTGGTCTCGCTTTGTTCTGTTTCGGGCACAAGAATCTTGGCTATGAGCAAAGCTGCCGGAGCGCTCATGACCGAGGCTGTCAAAAGGTGCCCGGCAGAAATCCCAAACGAAACGTAAGCAGCCAAAACCCCTCCGGCGATGGTTGCCATTCCCCCGGTCATCAGCGCCATGAGTTCGCTGCGGGTCATGTGCGGCAAATACGGTTTGACCACCAATGGGGCTTCTGTTTGGCCCATGAAAATATTCGCGGCCGCAGCGAGACTTTCGCTCCCGCTGGTGCGCATCACCTTCTGCATCACCCATGCAGTCGCCCGCACGATCACCTGCAAAATGCCAAAATGATAAAGCATCGAGGAAAGTGCAGAGACGAGGATGATTGTTGCGGTGACGGTCACGACAAAGATGAATGCGTTTTCCGGCCCCCATTTTTCCGCTAAAAGAGGGCCATTGGCTAATGGGCCAAAAACCATTCTGGCTCCTTCGTTGGCGAAGCTCAGTAGTCTGGTGACGAACTCCTGAAATGAATTAAAGAACGCTTTGCCCGTGGAAGTTTTCAGGATCAACCAACCGAAGATCAGTTGGAGCGCCAGGCCTGAAGCGACGGTTCGCCATGGAAACTTTTTACGGTTCAACGAACAAGCCCATGCCAAAGCGACAAAAACAACTAAACCGAAAACACTAATGAGCTGGGGAGGCATGTTGGCTCAAACTAAAAAGTCGGAGCACAAAAAGCAAAAACGAAAACCCATGAAGGTTTTCGCTTTAGTGAATGGAGAATGGTTTCTGCTAAACTTAGTTAAAGGTGATCGCCAGGTTGGTGCGCGCGAACTCAGTCACCGCCCACATGTTTATTGGCCAAAGTGATTTGCCAAATTTCATGGCGCGCACGCTGCCATCAGTAAAAAGATAGTTGGATGATCCACCCCTGGTTCCACTTTTATTATGCCTGGTCTGTTCGAGTTCCTGGGGATCGTTGTCCTGGCTGGTATCCATGTGAACATGGGCGGACTCTTCATCCTTTTCGCCGAAGAGAATTGTATCCGACGCAAATGGAATGGCACTTTGGCGCAATCCATGCGGATGTTTGTATTGCGAATAATCCTGCCATCCTTCGGGGCTGAGCGTGGTTTGAAAGTAGTCGCTCCAGCCATTGTATAGATAAGAGCGGGGCGCCCTGTGACCTTCGTAGGCGCTTCCGGGTGCGCTGGTTGCAACCGGATCCGCCGGGCAGCGAAGGATTTTGTAATTCCTATAGTTTGGCTTCAACGTCTCCATCCAGGAAGGAGACGAGCGCCGCGGAAACTCTCCGTCATTCTCATCCGCATACATCATGGCAGAGAGACCGAATTGCTTCAGGTTATTCACGCACGAAATGCTGAGGCCAGCGCCACGAGCGCGAGAGAGGGAAGGAAGAAGCATCGCTGCCAAAATTCCGATGATCGCCAAAACCACAAGAAGTTCGATCAGTGTGAAGCCCGCCCGAGCCGCATTCCCCGGACCTTGTTTCAACAAAATTGCGTTCGCCTGATTTTGTTTCGCCCTCTCTCTCATACAAGAAAGCAGACGTTTCGGCACAACCAATATTCAATCCTTCACTCGTCCGTAAACAAAAAGGCGCGAAAGAACTTCGCGCCTTCTTGAATATGTTGGAAAAAGAACTTACCGGGTGACAGATGCGATTTCCGGCTTGCTTGCGTTCCCGTAACGATTCACCGCGCGCAACGCGATGACATCCGCAGTCGGCTGGCCGGGCTTTTGCGGGAACGTAATGGATCGCGTTGTATTTGGAATGATCATCGTAGTCCACTTCCCGTTCACTCGTTGTTGTAGAACAAAAAGGGCAACGCTGTCGCTCGAACGAGTCTGCCAGGTGAGTTTCAATCCTTCGTTGCCTTTTCGGAGGCTTAAAGAGGGTGCATTTGGTGTGGCCCGGCTCAACCAGGGCGACGCCGGAATGAGCGCCGGTTCGGTGTAAACTTCTTTTGAAACGAGGTCCGTAATGCCGCCTTGATTGCGCATTAAACTTTTCACACTCCAATGAATGTTTCCAGTCGCGCCAGGCTGCTTACGTGTGATGGCAATCTGCTTTGTGATCTCCGTCGCGGGACGGGCATCGCCAATACGCGCGTTGCTCATGCCCGGCCAGAGATGCCGTTGCTTCGGATTCTGTTTCACCCACCAATCGAGCAACTGAGGAAAGCTTTGTTCCTTGGCGTCAATGTTCCAATAAAGTTGCGGCGCAAAATAATCGCACCAGCCTTCGACAAGCCACTTGCGGGAATCTGTGTAGATACTGGAGTAAGAGTCCAACCCTTTCACGCTCGGTGGATGGCCCGGACGCCAGATGCCGAAAGGGCTCAAGCCGAATTTCATCCAGGGCTTTTGCTTGTGAATCTCCGTGTTAAGACGTCTCAGGAAGGAATTCACGTTTTCGCGACGCCAATCGCTCCGCTCCAATCTCCCGCCAGCCTTCTTGTATTTTTGCCAGCTTTGTTCATCCGGGAAATCCATTTCTTTGCCGTCAGAACCTTTCTCGCGATAAGGATAGAAGTAATCGTCAAAGTGAATGCCATCCACGTCATAGCGTTTCACCACATCCATAATCACATTCAAAGAATGCAATTGGACCTCCGTCTCACCAGGGTCGAGCCAGAGATACTTGCCGTATTTTCGGACCAGGTCAGGACGGGTTTTACTGATGTGATTAGCCGCAAAGGTTTGTCCACTGGTAAGCCCGGCGCGATATGGGTTGAACCAGGCATGCAATTCGAGACCGCGTTTGTGTGCTTCGGCGACTGCAAATGCGAGCGGGTCATAATAAGGTGACGGCGCTTTGCCTTGCTGTCCGGTGAGATAAACAGACCAGGGCTCGTAAGGCGAGTTGTAGAGCGCGTCGCACATCGGGCGCACCTGGAGAATGACCGCGTTCATTTTCAGTTGCGCCACGCGATCAAGTATCTGGATCAGTTCTTTTTGCTGTTGGGCAGACGTTAAGGTCTTCGATGAAGGCCAGTCAATGTTGGCGACAGATGCAACCCATGCCCCGCGGAATTCCCGAGGCACTTCAGGGACAGCGACCGGTGGAGCTTTCTGTGCCAGCAGGTGGCTGGGAGCCAGAATGGTTGTTGAGAACAGGCACGCGGCGAGCGCCGTTTGAAAGCAATTTAATTGTATCATTTCGCTGGAAACCGAACGGTCAGGTTTATTGCACACCTTGTGCGGCCGATGGGCTGAGCGAACCGTAGCGACTCACCGCTGCGATAGCAACAAAATCGGGAAGCTTGCCATTCTCATCCGCTCCCAGCGAGATCGAAGTCATCGCGCCCGGCAACACTTCCAGAACCCACACGCCGTTGATGCGCTTTTGCAGCGCCCATCGCCAGACCTTCTCTCTCACGGGTGCCTGCCATGTTACTTCAATGCCGCTGCCGGCTTTGCGCACTTTTAAAGAGGGAGTTCCAGGAACCACTGGCTTTTCCCAGGTCATCTCAGGGATCAACGCCTGTTGGGTGTAAACGGTTTTCGCAAGTTCATCCGTGAGGTTCCCGCGGTTCTGCAAAAGTGGTTTCATGCTGAAATGAATGTTCCCCGATGCTCCCTGCTGTTCACGGGTTGCTTTCACCTGGTTCACGATTTCCTCCGGCTCCCATTGATCATTGACGCGGCTGGTGAAGTTGCCGACCCAAATATGGCGACCATGTGTATTTTGATCCACCCACCATTGCAGGAGAACTGGATAACTCTGGGCTGGCGCTTCGATTTTCCAATAAAGCTGCGGCGCGACATAATCCAGCCAACCTTCATTGAGCCATTTTTTGGAATCACAATAAATCTGCTCATACGCGTTGAATCCCTGGATCTGCTGTGGAAAACCAGGTTGCCAGATGCCAAACGGGCTGACCCCAAATTTCACCCACTGCTTTTCCGCTTTGATGGCCTTGTAAGTGCGCTGGATCAATGAGTTGACGTTTTCACGACGCCAGTCGTCCCGGCTGATCAGGCCGCCTTCACCCACGAACTCCATCCAACTCGGTTCATCTGGAAAATCCACCTCCTCACCTTCAGAATTCTTCTCGCGATAAGGATAAAAATAGTCATCCATGTGAATACCATCCACATCGTAGCGCTTCACAATATCCATGATGACTTTCAGCGAATAGTCCTGAACGGCTTTCTGGCCGGGATCCAGCCAGATATGTTTCCCATATTTCACTGCCATCGTGGGGTTGGCCTTGCTGACGTGTTGCTCCGATATCTCACTTTTGGAACTGGGATGCCGGGCACGATACGGATTCACCCATGCATGCAGTTCAAGACCGCGCTTGTGCGACTCGTTGATGGCGAACTCCAGCGGATCGTAAAAAGGTTCCGGCGCTTTGCCTTGTGTCCCCGTCAGGAAATCGGACCACGGCTCCAGTTCTGACGCATACAACGCGTCGCATGCGGGACGGACCTGGAAAACAATTGCGTTTAAATTCAACTTCTTCGCGAGGTCAAGAATCTCGATCATTTCCTGCTGCTGCACTCCCCCCGGCAAACCGGGGGCAGAGGGCCAATCGATATTAGCGACCGTGGCAACCCATGCGGCACGAAATTCCCGATTAGGACTCGGTGGCGAATCTTTAGCTGCGTCGTTTGCGTTGATTGCTGCGCCGGAACCCAGAAGCAGGACAGCAAGGGCGGTAAGTCTCAAAAACATACAATAATGAAAGAATTAAAGGCAGAACCTTAGACAAGCCCGTCTTCTGTCACAAGCGGAGATTCGGAAAAACAGCTCAGCCTCAGCGGCGAAATCCCCCTCTTGAAATGTGGCAAAATGCTCAGGACATCACATATCTATAACGATTGCCAAAAGTAATTTCCGGATACGCTCGCCCTCGTCAAAAAAGTCTCCCGAGCCGCGAAAGGGTTGTCGGCCGGCTGTTGCCTTCTGGTCCTAAGCACCAAAGGTGCGGCCATTCCTCAGCCCAGCCCACGCGGGCTGGGTAACCCCCCGCAGATTAACAAGCGGTCTGAAGGACTGCGATAATCACCGGCACATGCCACAATCAATTATCGCGTTTAGTGCATCTGGTGTTCAGTATTCAGCATCCTCCAGTAGGTATCGCGTTTGTTGGA
>JACDHS010000142.1 GCA_013820875.1 Verrucomicrobiota bacterium
GAGCTGTCGCTGAGATTTGGAACCGCCTTGTCGCCGCGCCAATGTCAAGCACTTACCAGATTTTCCCCATTAAACGCTAATTTCTTCAGGCCGACTTATATAAACCTATTTTCAGACAGGCTCTTAGGTAGTTCATTTGAAAAACTGATGGCTGATTGGACCAATGAGGTGCTCGACTGGAGCGAAGGTAAGCCCGTCAGTCTCGGCCGGACGTAGAGAACCTTCCGAATGCGCTGCTGGGAATTCAGCAAGGGCTTTCCCGCAAGCCACTTCCCACCAACTATCAAGGCCTGGTGATCTATTGTGAATGGGAGACGATGCGACGGAGTGGAACTATTTGCGTGAGAGATTTTTGAAGTAATGTATCACGTTGTCCTTTCTTCCATGCTTTGCGCGGCTCTTCCGCGGTAGGCGGCGAGAAAGAAGACCAGAATCGCGGCGCAAACTATAGCGAGCCCGCCCCAGAACATCGGCCAGCGTGTGGTGTTGGCCTGGGTGCAGATGGCGAACCACCAACCGGTTCCCAGGTAGCCGAGGAAATTACCAACGCCGCCGTTCACCACGGAGAGAAGGGCCTGGGCGCGCGCTCGCCAGGCGGTGTGCACCCGTTGCTCAAGGTAAATTTGTGCGGTGATAAAGACGAAGGTGTATGAGGCGCCATGGAGCAGGATGCCCATTAGCAGCCACATTTGGGTGTCGAGGGCGCTGAAGGCGAAACGCATCACTCCGAAGCTGAGGCCAAAGGCAATGATCCATTTCAAACGCCATTTCAACAGAAGTGCGCCGAGGCCGAACATGGCGATAATCTCCGGCACCTGGCCCAGGCTCATCCAGGCGCTGCTGTTGTTCAGGCCGAGCTCGCGCAGGTGCGGCGGCGCATAAGGATAAAAAGCGGCGAGTGGAATGCTGAATAAGATCGTGGTGATGAAAACGACGCGATGATCGCGGATCTTCAGGAGGGTCAAGGCGTCGAGGCCGAGTCGTTCATACCATGTGAGATTTTTGGAAGGAGGCGGGGCGGTTGACGGCATGAAAAAGGTCAGGAGGCAAACGATCAGCCATGCAATCGCTCCACCGTAGATGGCCAGTGTGGAAGCATCGGCCTTTAAAAGGCTCACCACCAAACACCCGGCTATCCATCCGATTGTGGCCATGGCGCGAATCGGGCCGAACTCTTTGCGCGCGTCGGAAAGTCTGGCGAAGACGATGGTGGAGGAGATACTCCAGGTGGGTGAGGAACAGAGTGCGAGAAGTTGAATGAGCCCGAGCACAATCCAGGGGCCAGCCTGAAATTTGATGGCTGCACCGGTTAGAGCCATGACGATTGCAGTGGCGAGCGAGAGGCCGCGCAATACTTTCACCGGGGAGGCATGGCGATCGGCCATGGCTCCAAAGATGAGAGGGGAAACGAAAGCGGCGAGGGCCGAGGCGGCGAAGGCGTAAGGCCGGATGTGGTTGAGGCCGTGGGTATCAAGGACATTGCTTAATGGGACAAACCACATTCCCAGCGCGGCTCCCTGAAAGAAGTAGAGCGCGACAAGTTCCAGGTATTCACCCAGGCGGATGGATCTCAGCACGCGCAAAGGACATACGGGCCGGGGGAAATTTCAAGTTCCAAGTAAAACAGTCTTCAGTGTTCAGTCTTCATGCCAGCATCCAGCATCGACTTCGGGGCTAGGGCTAACCCGTCATCAGGGCAAGCCTGAACTTATCGGAATGATAAATAATCCATTGCAATTTTCTGCGGATCGTGGAAGTTTGGCCCCTCTGTTAGATAGCTTGTCGCTTTCACGACATGGTAAATCCTCAGGTGAACAGTGAGTTCAGTGATGATTTGAAACCCGGCAGTCGGGAACGGTCAGGAGAAATGCAAAGGCAGTCAGACAGTAATTATCACATGAGCAATAAATTGTTTGTAGGAAATCTTTCCTTCAATACCACAGAAAACGACCTGCAAGACGCTTTCGCAGCGCACGGCACAGTCGTCGAAACCAACCTGATGATGGATCGCATGAGCGGTCGTCCTCGTGGCTTCGGTTTCGTTACCATGAGCACAGCAGAAGAAGCCAACCGTGCCGTTGAAGCCTTGAATGGCGCTCAATTGGACGGTCGCGCTCTCACAGTCAACGTTGCGAGACCTCGTGAAGAGCGTTCTGGCGGCGGCGGTGGTGGCGGCGGTGGTCGTCGCGAATACCGTGGCGGTGGTGGTGGTGGTGGTGGCGGCAGCCGCGGTGGTGGTGGTGGCGGCGGTCGTGATCGCTATTAAGCCTTTGAAGCTTAGTTTTTCTTAATCACGCGAGGTTCGGGTTGAACCCGGACCTCGCTTTTTTGATTTTGGCTACATTACGTCCGGTCTGCGGGTGTTAGCTGCGAGAAATAGAGACCACTTAGAAAAGAGATTAATGAGCGAAGGACACATAGAAGTAGAAGGACGCATCCAGACCGTCCTGGCCGGGACCATGTTCCGGGTAGAGTTACCGAACAAGCACATGGTGCTTGCGACCATTTCTGGAAAAATGCGTAAGCGTTGGGTCCGTCTCACTGCGGGTGATCGCGTGAAGATGGAAATGTCCCCATACGATTTGAACAAAGCGCGAATTGTTTGGCGTTTGGGCTAAACGTACGGGCTGGTTGAATTTCCGGAGTGTGTTCCGTTTAAACGGACGCACTCCTTTTTCTTTCCCTGTTTGACCTCCGGTTCATGGGTGAGGTCGCTGATGATTCGCTCTGGATCACTCGATTCAGGGGTGCTGCTTCAGCTCTCTGACGAATTCCTGCAAGAATGTCGCGCAATGCACGTTGCAGCATTTCACATCCCGATTTACCGAATCTCCTTTAAGCCTTGAAATGGCAACGCGTCAGCAGGGTCACCTCATGTAGCGTTTTGCGAAGCGGTTCTCCTTCGATTTTGGCGAAAGCATCATCGACCTGCGCTCCACACCCCTGAACAACAAAGCAGCGTGTACCCTGATGGAACCATTGAGGAAAGACCTTTTAAATATGGATCAACGGACGGACCACACGGTTGATACGTAGATGAATATTAGAAAGTTTATCCTATTGGGATTTCTCGGCTTGCTTCTGGCGCCGGGAATAGTTGAAGCACAGAGTAGTCCGCACGTTCTGTGGAAACGCACTCTTAATTCGGACCGTGTTAATGCGATCATTTTTAATACGGCAGGTGACACCGTTATCTCTGGGAGTTCAGATCGGTTGATCAATTTCTGGCGCGCGTCGGATGGCATGCTGTTGCGCACTTTAAACGCAAATGCGCCGTACGTGCATGAAAGCGCAATTGAATCATTGAGCATGCCGCTGGACGGCAGTCGGCTGGCATCTGCCACCTATTTGGTGGTGAAATTATGGACTCTGCCGGAGGGCAGCGTGAAGGACTTGACGGGTCACACAGATTGGGTGGTGGGTGTGAGTTTCTCGCCTAATGGCCAGTTTCTCGCGTCGGCCAGTTTCGACAGCACTGTGAAAATCTGGCGGGGAACAGACGGTGTTCTTTTGCGCACTCTTCCCCTTCCACGAATGGGGCGGTGCGTCGCCTTTTCACCCGATGGCACTCTCCTGGCAATTGGGGCCGGTAGTGGTCAGCTTTACATCTATCGCACATCCGATTGGACGCAAGTTTTTAGTCTCGCTGGGCATACGGATGATCTTTATTCAATCTCTGTTTCGCCCGATGGAACAATGTTGGCGACCGGTGCTTACGACAGAACGGCACGCGTCTGGAGCCTGGCGAACGGGGCATTGTTGCAGACCTTTAACGGTGACGGACATGTTTATGGCGTTGCGTTTACCCCAGACAGCAAGGAATTGGCTTTCAGTGATGGGCAGGGAGACTCCATTCGTGTGCATCGGATTTCGGATGGTGTTCGAACCCGTTTCTACACCGTCGAGACTCCAGAAGTTCAGTGTGTTGCCATTAGCAAAGATGGTTTGATGGCGTATGGTCGCGTGGACAGAACAGTGGTCCTGGCGAGCTTCGATACGAGCGTAACACCGCCTCCTCCACCACCGGTCGAGCCGCCACCGCCACCACCGCCGACCAATGACGGCTGGAGTCTGAGTGCAAGTGTTAATGGAAATGGCAGAATTACCTTCACCCCGGAACCCAATGGTCCAAATGGCAAATTTCTGCCGGGAACAATGGTTCAACTGCGCGCCATCCCGGATGGAACAAACACGTTCATCCGCTGGACAGGTTCTGCTACGGGCAGCACCCTGACCATTTCGATTACCATGGATGCCGACAAGAGTCTGGTCGCGCATTTCACGGAAGCAAATCAGCCGGCTGCGATCATGATGAATGACAGCCGTCAGTTGGTTGCATGGTTTATTGATGGGCCAAGACTGCTGGATACCACGCTGGTCCGAGATGGACGGGTGCTTGGGAAGCAATGGCGGATCGCCGCGTTTGCTGATCTAAATCACGACGGCACCAAAGATTACATTTTTCAGGATTCCGATGGACGCGTTGCAACCTGGTTCATGAATGGAAGCACTTTCCAATCAAGTGCATGGTTGCGGAATGGTCATGCGATTGCCCCGTCATGGAAGGCTGTGGCAGCGGCCGATATGAATCAGGATGGAGAAGTGGATATTATTTTTCAAAATATGTTAGACGGGCGCCTTGTGGTCTGGTTGATGAATGGAACAGAGTTTCTGCGGGCAGTTGTTCTCCGGGATGGAAAACCTGGCGCACCGGGGTGGAGAATTAAGGCAACGGCCGACATCAACCGGGATGGTCATCCCGATTTGATCTGGCACAACGTGAATACAGGCGCGTGCAACATCTGGCTCATGCAGGGCACGAATGTGGTGAGTGGTCACAAGGTGCGGGATGGCGCAAGTCTTGGAGCCAAATGGCGCATTGTGGCGATGAAAGATTTCAACCGCGATGGGAACCCCGACATCTTGTGGCAACATATTTTGGATGGTCGAATGGTCGTCTGGCTAATGGACCACGAAAACTACGTCGGCACGTTGCTCCTGGAAAATGGTTTAACAGCCCCATCCCGCATTCTCGGAATCAAGTAACATGTGGAAGATTCTCATTCTCTTCCTGGTCGCATGCTCCGGTTGTGCAGGGCAAGCCAGTTCCAGTGATCTGCAGATTCGTGATGAAGAGTCACTCCATTTACCCGCTGTAGGCGCGAGCAGGTTGCGGATCATCGCTTCGAACGTATTGGAATTAACCCTGATCACCACCAAAGAACCAGATCCAGCGAAGCTCTCAGAATGGGATTTTGTGACCGACAATTCTTTCGTGCCTCCTGATAAAGCGGAATTCCAGGTTTCGGCCGATGGAAAGAAAATTTCGATTGAGAGCATTGGTTTTAAACGGCGTCCGATCTATGCCCCTTTGAAGAGCCGCGATTTACGCATCGGAAACTATCTTTACCTAAAACTCGCTGAGCCGATTCCGGAGATGCAGACCATTGTGGTAAAGAATTCGTCTGGTCGTTTGTGGAAGGATAAAGTATTTGCTGCCACCGCTGATCCATTGCGTTGGAGTCCTGTCGTCCATGTAAACCAGGAAGGTTACGTCCCCGGCTTTCCAAAGAAGGCGATGGTTGGCTATTACCTGGGTTCTATGGGAGAATTGGATTTCCCCGATGGAGTTGACTTTCATTTGATCGAAGCAAGTTCCGACAAGAAAGTTTTTAGCGGAAAACTGCGATCGCGCCGGGATGTTGGCTATAGCCCGCCGACTTACCAGGCAGTTTACGAAGCGGATTTTTCTGAATTCAAGGAAGCTGGAGAATATCGTTTGTTTGTTCCAGGGTTTGGAACTTCGTTTCCCTTTTTCATTGATGAAGGTATTGCGGCGAATTTCGCGCGGGCTTACGCGCTTAGTCTTTATCATCAACGTTGCGGCGCGCCCAATGAACTGCCGTTTTCACGGTTCGTCCATGACGCTTGTCACACCGCCCCAGTTGAGGTTCCAACCTCCTCGTTTTCTGTGGTGAACAAGGTGCTCGAGCAAGAGACAGGAAACTTTTCTGCAAATAAACGTCACACAGCGTTGCAGTTGAAAAACGTCACATCGAGTCTCTATCCATTTGTTACCAAAACTAAAATTGATGTCAGTGGTGGACATCACGACGCGGGTGATTACAGCAAATACACCATCAACGTTGCGCAGCTCATTCATGCGCTCGTTTTTGCGGTGGATACGTTTCCGGGCGTCGGTGCGTTGGATAACCTTGGCTTGCCGGAAAGTGGCGATGGGAAAAGCGATTTGTTGCAGGAAGCAAAGTGGGAGGCAGATTTCCTGGCCAAAATGCAGGATGCGGACGGCGGTTTTTATTTCCTGGTTTACCCGAAGGACCGCCGTTACGAGCACGATGTCCTTCCAGACAAAGGCGATCCCCAAATCGTATATCCCAAGACAACCTCCGCGACTGCTGCCGCCGTGGCTGCGCTCACCCAAATTGCCAGTTCGCCGCTTTTTAAAAAGCAGTTCCCGGAAGCTGCCGCACAATATCTCGCCAAAGCGAAAAAAGGATGGGCATTCCTTGAACAAGCTTTTGAAAAGCATGGCCGCGATGGCGCCTACCAGAAGATTACTCATTACGGTGATGCTTTCATGCACGATGATGAAATTGCCTGGGCGGCCGCTGAACTTTTTGCGGCAACTGGTGAGGAGAAGTTTCACAAGGAACTGACCTCCCGGTTTAATCCGAACGATCGCGAAACCAAGCATTGGACCTGGTGGCGGATGTTTGAGTCCTATGGATGCGCAATACGCAGCTACGCGTTTGCGGCCCGCAGTGGGCGCTTGTCGGAAAGTAAACTGGATCGTGAATTCCTTCGTAAATGTGAGGACGAAATAATGGGAGCGGGTGAGGATCAACTCCGTTACTCCCAACAAAACGCTTACGGCACGAGTTTCCCCGGTGAAAGCAAGCGGTTCCGCAATGCTGGATGGTACTTTTCCACCGACCGGGCATTCGATATGGCGGTTGCCTATCAATTAAACTATCCCGAGCGGAGGGATCCCCGTCCCAAATTCCTGGAAGCCATTGTAGCAAACATGAATTACGAAGCGGGATGTAATCCGCTGAACCTCAGCTTCATTTCAGGGCTGGGCTGGAAGCAACCGCGTGAGATCGTTCATCATGTTGCGCAAAACGACCGGCGAATCCTGCCTCCCACCGGATTGCCCTGGGGAAACATTCAGGAAGGATTCGCTTATATTGAACCTTACAAAAGGGAGCTCGGGGCGCTTTGTTTTCCGGGCGATGGCGATAAGGCAAAGCCGTCCCCTTTTTACGACCGTTGGGGGGACAGTTTTAATACCAGCCAGGAATTCGTGGTGAACAACCTCGCCCGCAGTCTTGCCACTCTTTCTTTTGTCATGGCGCAAACAGGCGCTACCAATCAGGCGTGGAGAGCGTTGCCTGCCGAGATTGCGTTGCCGGAGAAGATTTCTGTCGGCGCTGAGGTGAAGGTGGAGGTGAAAGCAAAGAATTTCGATTTTGGTCGGTCTCGTGTCTTGTGGGAGATGTCGGGAAGTGATCCAACCATGCGCGCCAATCAAAATACGTTTACTTTTGTTCCCCAGAAAAAAGGGCAGCAATGGATCGAAGTGGAAGCCCGTTTGCCAGATGGACGCCGAATAGTGGCAGCGAAGGAATTTGTGGTTCGGTAAAGGGAAAGGCGAGGAAAATGCAATTTGAGAAATGAAAATTGCAAATTGGGGCAGTCGCAACACTCGGTCGTTTATAAGCACAATACCTCGCTTCCCCAATTTTCATTTCTCAAATTGCATTCCCTCGATTCTAAAAAGCTTCAGATCCCCCCGTGAGAATAAAAAAGGGAGCCGCGACGGCTCCCCACTATGGCACTGACATCACCGGTTATTTTCGGACAAAGGTGCTTTTGAGCAGCTTGCCGCCTTCCTCTTCTTCAAGTTCATCGCTGCTCGGTTTGTATGGGATTGATTTCATCTGCCGCTCGATAATGATCTCATGCTCCTCATGGCGTTCCACCGGTGCCGGTTTGCTCGCCGGGGGTGCGCTTCGTCGGAACCGCCAGGTGCGACGCGGGCTCCTTTCCGCGCCAGCAGCTTCAGTAATGATTGCACCCTGTCCTTCTGGTGGGACGGCGTTGATCGCCTCCCAACTGTAAGCCAGCAGGTAGGCTGGATCCGCCGCGCCAGGTAGCGCGTCTGGTGTCTTGACCGTCGGCACAAGGACAACTTCTGTAGTTGGGGTATCGGAGGTCATCTGCCAAAGGCCGGTGCGTAGCTCCGGATTGGTGTCTGGGCGGCGTTTGGTCAGATCCACGGGGGCGTAGGCGATCATCCTTGGATCGTGAACTGCCACACGCGGTTCCGCGCAGCCCGCCCACAACAGTGACCCTACCGTGCTGCCGAGAACAATTCGGGCGAGTTTTACTTTGGATTTTACACTCATAACACAAAGTTAAGAGCATCCCGCCTCGCTACAATCCGTAGCCTCTCCGCGACTTGTTATCCGAATAAAGACAGGTCGATGTCTCAAAAATAGAACCCTAATGTCTTCAGGACGGCGGTTGACGCCGCGTTAGGGTAAACCTGTAGCCGGACACTGTTGAAAAACAGGACACGAATAAGTTGCCGGAAGCGGGTTTATGAGGAAGTTTCCTACCTTTTGCGGCGGATTGCACTAGATGGCACTCCCGCTGCTAAGTAAATCGCAATGAAGTTTTTCGGTAAATCTTTTCTAGCTGTCCAATTGATCGCTGGGCTTCTGTTTGTGACATCAGTGCAAGCTCTCACTGTGGAGCAGATACGCAAGATGCCAGACCTCACACCTGAAAAGTTTGCGAGTCTCTTTTCAGATTTTAAATTTAGATTTCATGACGAAGTACAGGATTTTCAAACGTTTCTCTCGAGCAAATCTGGTGATTGCGATGACTATGCCACGCTCGCTGCCGAAATCCTTTCAGAGCGCGGTTATACCCCTCGGTTGATTGCGGTGCGGATGAAGGGCGAAACGCATGTCGTCTGCTATATTCAGGAAACCGGGAGTTACCTGGATTACAACTTTCGTAAAGATGCTAAAAAGTTGGTTCCAAGCAGCCATGTCCTGACCGACATCGCCCGTTCTGTTGCGGATTCCTTTTCGAAGGATTGGATTGCCACCTATGAGTTTACCTTTTCGAAAAGGGAAAAAGTAAAGCGCCTGGTGAACCAGATCATCTATCCGAGGCAGAACCCGGCTTAAGCCTGACAATTTATCCCAAACAACTGAAGGGCCGCCGAACGATGTTGGGCGGCTTTTCTCGTTTCAGGTACAGCCGCGCAGAAGGAAGATAAGAAAGAGCAGGGAAGCCGGGACTCCCAGCAGCCATGCGAAAATGTAGCCGATCTTTCCCTGTTCACTTTTTCTGGCGGGGTGCATCAGTTTCATTGGTATCTCCTTTGTCTTTAACTGTCAGTTCGTTGGTTACTTCGTTTCCTGCAATTTCCCGGGCAAACGCGACGATCTTCTCCACCTCATTCTGGTTCGCCACCGTGCCGCGAACGGTAATTCTTCCATCGGCCGTGATGATGGTTATGTTCCGCGTGAGCAGGGACATGGTGTCATCTCTCATAATCGACCGGCGCAGTTGCTGGGTGATCATCAAGTCGCGGCGGGTATTGGATTGGTCCAAAGCCGTACGACCATCTTTCTCCCCAGGCAGCGGGCTCCCGGACGGATCTCGGATGTCTGTGCTGCTGGAGAACGCCTTATCCGAAGTAGCCGGCCAGCTATCAATACTGAATCCGGTGGCCCTGGCGAAAGTGTCACGAGAAGCATCGAGGACCAGCGTCTTTGTTTCTTCGGATCCCTGAAAATTTCCGGGCGCAATTGCGAACAGTTTTTCCCCAGCGCCGGGAAGGCCGCCCGCAGAAACTACGACGTAAAGAATTTTTCCGCTCGGCAGATCCACTGCGACGTCTCTTACATTGCCAAGCTTCTCGCGTTGCAGATTTCTGACTGTCGTCCCAATTAGCTCACTGGCACGCAGGTTTTTAGGGAGTGTTGCGGGAGCAGTGACGGGTTCCTCGTCCTTCGTAACGGAGGCGACGCCGCTCTCCTTTTGCCTGGCATCTTTTTGTTCAGCGCCCGCTGCTTCAGTAACTCTTGGGCCGGTTTGTTCTGCGTAATGTCTGTCGGTTTCCGCCATCCATTCGACGTTCGCCATGTCCGGCCAATTATTCTTTTCGAAACCCGGCGCGGCTTTCAACGATTCCTTGTCCGCGCGCAAGATTAAATGTTTTTGTCCGGGAGAAACATCGAGAGCATTCGGTGGGAGAGCCATTAATTTATCCCGAATGCCAAGAAACCCACCGGTGCCTAACACTGCATAAACAATGCGTTTCTGGTGGAGACTTAACATTAAGTCCTTAATCGTCCCGAGGCGCTCCTCCTGCGGGTTCAACACCTCGATTCCAATCAGTTGACTCCCTTTGTTTAGCTGGCTTATCCGCGCTTCGCCTGTCCGGTTGGGTAGCGTGGCGAGGTTATCGCCCGATGTTTGGTTGTAGCTATTCTTGTCATTTGCCTCAGCCACACCAAGGAACGAAAGAGTCAGGCAGAATAACGCTATTGCCTTCATAATTTCTTCATTTAAAAAAATCTAATCCAGATTCGGGCTGGTTCAATGGGGGGAGACCTTAAAGGATTGTCTGACTGGAAAATGACTGGAGAATCAGGGCGTTCTTAAGAGACGAAAGAGAACACGCGGTATGCTAAACAGTTTTCTACCCTTCGGCGCCTTGCGCCAGGGTGCGCTAAACCGAAAGAATGAGACGCCGAATCGTGATAACTGCAAGCCGCGCACAAACGCTCCGGCAGAAGGCGCAAGATCGTTGCATTGCAATTGGAGATGATAGCGCAACGTGTCGCTTTCCATCGCAAGGCGTGCTTTGCGTTTTCTGATGGAATCTATTTTCGGCCCAGCCATTCACGATCCTTCTTCAATTGCGCCATTGTCTCCGAGAAGGGTGGTGCCTTGATCTTGGTTCTCAAAATGAAGAACGAACCTATGGCTCCAACGAAGAAGAAGGCGCAAAATCCGCCCATAACAGCGACGCGTTGCTCCCAAAAAATAAACGTGAGCGTCAGCATCAGCGCGACAACCGCCATGAAGCCCAGGAACATGAGCGCTGCGGCCCAAATTCCAAGAGAGGCCACACGGCTCTTTTCTTCTTTGAACTCGATTGCCATCAGCTCAAGCCGGTTCTGCAGGATGGCCAGCGCGTTTTCGCCGAGCCGTCGGACGGAGCCGAACAGGCCGAATGATTGTGTGGTGCGTTCCAGGTTGAACATAAACCTATTTGCGTGAGAGTAGATAACCGCAGAGAACCCCGGCGCCGAGCACAATGCCGAGTGCCTGATAAGGATGCTTGCGAATAGATTCATCGGTGGCGCGCGCACAATTCGTCATTTGTTCACCTGCTGCCTGCAGCAGGTTTTGGGCAGCCTCGCTAGCTGCTGCGACGCTCTCCTGGATATGCTGGCCTTGCTGTGCAATCAGCTCGCCCGCCTGCTCAAGTTTTTCCTGGGCGGCCTCGCTCATGCCTTCGAGCTTTGAAGATTCTTCTGGAACGTTGGTTCGGCGGTTGGATGTGTCCATAGTTTGTTTTTCTCTTGTGCGGTGGTTTACCGCGGGTTTTCTCTAAAATAAAAACTTTTGCTGCCCCGCACAATCGGCGGCGAGGCGTTTTTCTTCTCAGGTCAAATTTGAGACTCACCTCAGGGAATGCCACGCTGACAATAGCATGCCTGGAACGGTATCTTCATTGCGCTGATGAGAATATTATTCGTTCACGAACGCTTTGGCGCCCTGGCCGGTGCGGAAGCAAACCTGTTCATTACTGCCACTGAATTCAAAAAGAGGGAACACTCGGTGGCCATTTTACATGGAGAATCCACCGGAAAAAACGAAGCAGGCTGGTTGAATACATTTTCGCGTCGTTATGCGTTAAAGGAGGAAGATAACCCTTCCATTGTTGAGGCAGCATTGCGCGATTTTGCGCCCGATGTCGTTTACGTTCATAAAATGGCTGACCTGGACGTGATCGAGCCTTTGGTGAAATCCGGACTGCCTTTGGTGCGGATGGTTCACGACCACGACATTTACTGCATGCGCAGCTACAAATACTTTTACTTCAGCCGGAAGATTTGCACCCGAGCTGCTGGCCTGCACTGCCTCTTTTCCTGCGGCGCTTTCATCGCCAAAAACCACGGCGCTGGTTTTCCGTTGAAGTATCAGAGTTACTCCGAAAAAAGGCGGGAGATCGAATTAAACAAAGCATTTGATCGAATGGTGGTGGTGACGCATTACATGCGCGACGAACTGCTCGGAAATGGTTTTGCGGAAGAGAGAATTGAAATTCATGCGCCCGTTCCGCACATGGCCGAAGCTGATTTCACCAGCAACTTCAGTGATAGAAACCTTATTATTTTTGCAGGGCAAATTATCCGCGGGAAGGGAGTGGATATTCTGCTCGAATCACTCGCCCTGGTTCAGACCCCGTTTGAATGCATCATTCTCGGCGCCGGCAGTCATAGAGCCTATTGCGAAAAATTGTGCAGGAAACTCAGGTTGCAAGACCGGGTTCAGTTTCGGGGGTTCATTCCGCAGGAAGAACTCAAAACATATTACCGGGAATGTTCGGTGTTTGCCATTAGTTCCGTCTGGCCGGAACCGTTTGCCACCGTGGGTGTCGAGGTGATGCGATATGCCATTCCTGTGGTGGCGTTTGATGCGGGAGGCATTCGTGACTGGCTGCACGACGGCTTCAACGGTTACCTCGTCCCGTGGATGGACCGCGAAGCCTACGCAAACCGGCTCGACCGGTTGCTTCAAGATAAAGCATTGGCGCGGCAAATGGGCGAAAACGGACGCGAGGTGGTAAACCAACGCTACGATTTTTCTAAATACATTGATGAGTTGGAAGCGATGTTCGTGCGGGTCACAACCGCGCGCGAAACGAACAAAAGCCTGCTGAACAAATCTGCCGACCTGTTACGCATCGCCTAAAGTCGGGTAGGCATCTTGCCTCGCCTTTTCGACGACTGGAATTCACCGCCGCCGGTTTAGTTGAGGCCCACCTCCGGATGAACAGGCAAGATGCCTGTTCTACTTTGCCAGAATCTGCCGGACGGCGCGCAGGAATGCATCGGCTTCCTTGTCAGTTCCGATGGTGATCCGTAGAAAATCTTTGGTTTCAGGATAGCCGAACCAGCGCACGAGAATCTTGCGATCACGCAACTTCTTCAGCCATTCCTGCGCGGAAAATTTCACGGGCTTTGCGAATACGAAATTGGCTTCGCTGGGCGACACTGTGAATCCAAGGCTCGCCAGTTCACTGGATAATCTTTCGCGCGTGGCGATCACCTTTTTGAAATTGCCGCGATAGAATTCCAGGTCGTCGAGAGTGGCGACGGCCGCGACCTGACCCAGACCATTGACGTTGTAGCTGTCGCGGATTTTATCCAGGGCGGAAATCAATTCAGGGTGACCGATGAAATATCCGACCCGCTGAAAGCAGAGCGAGTAAGCTTTCGAAAATGTGCGCGAGATAATCACATTCGGATACTTCAGAGCGAGTTCCAGTGCGTTCTCCTTCGCAAAATCCACATAGGCTTCATCGAGGATGAGAACACCTTTTTGCGCTTTGCAGAGTTCTTCCAACTCCGCTCTTCCATAGCCGCGTCCACTCGGTGCATTCGGAGTGGTGACAAAACTTAGCGCCGCCTTGAAGTCCCATTGTTTCCCGCGTTTCAGTTCAGACGGCGTGGGTAGCGCAAAATGTTTTCCCAGCGGGACAGTATTCTTCGTCGCTCCATGGGTGTCGGCCAGCACGGGATAAAGCGAATAGCTCGGAGTGAAATATTGAACAATGCTGCGGCTTCCCTTGCTGACCTCAGCGGGTTCGACAAACGCACGAATCGCGAGTGCAAGCAATTCATCTGAGCCATTTCCGACGATGACATTCTCGGTGCCGCAACCATGTATTGCAGCCAGCTTTTGGCGCAACGGTTGCGATGTTGGATTTGGATAAAGTCGGAAACGTCCATCCACCGCTTTTTTCACCGCGCTTAAAACTTTCGGCGATGGCGGATACGGATTCTCGTTGGTGTTGAGCTTGATCAACCCTGCAATCTTAGGTTGTTCACCAGGCACGTATGCGTGCAGTTCACGGACGAGTGGACGGATCAAATTGGCGATTTTCATTTTTTATCCAGACGAATCGTGACGGAACGGACATGAGCATCAAGACCTTCTTCCTGCCCGAATTTCTGCACCGCTTTTACCGATTTCTTAACAGCAGAAAGATTGTATTCAACGAGACTCGTGCGGCGCTGGAATTGGTCCACCGTCAGTCCCGGGAAGGAAGCCCCCGCGCCGCCGGTGGGCAGCGTGTGACTTGGCCCGGCGACATAATCGCCCAGAACAGTAGGGGAATAAGGGCCGATGAAAATTGCGCCTGCGGTGAAAATCTTTTCTGACACTTTGGCAGCGTTGCGCGTCATGATCTCGCAATGCTCTGGCGCGAGTTGATTCGCGATGGCCACACCTTGCGCCAGATCTTTCACCTGGATCATCCAACCGTTCGCCTGTAGCGCCCCCTGGATGTATTTCTGGCGCGAGAGTTTTGGCAGTTGCCGTTTAATTTCTCCCTGTGTCTGGGTGATGATTGTTTTGGAACTGGTGATCAGCCAGACACGTTCGTGACCGGACCCATGCTCCGCCTGCGCAAGCAGGTCAGCCGCGATAAACTTTGGATTCGCGGTTTCATCCGCCAGCACGAGGACTTCGCTGGGGCCCGGCAGCAGATCAATTGCAACATGGCCGAACAGCAAGCGTTTGGCGGCAACAACGTAGGCATTGCCGGGTCCAAAGATTTTTTGGACACGCCGAATTGTCTGCGTTCCGAACGCCATCGCAGCAATCGCCTGCGCGCCGCCCGCGCGATACACTTCTGTCGCGCCAGCCAACCGCACTGCGAAGAGCAGGGCAGGGTTGATCAAGCCATCTTTTCCGCACGGTGTGCAAACAACGATTTCTTTGCAACCAGCCACTCGTGCGAGAACGATCGTCATCAACGCGGTGGACGCGAGGGGTGCTTTGCCGCCGGGAATGTAAATGCCAACGCGTTGGAATGGATCAAACTTCTCGCCGACTGCAGCTCCCTGCGCATTTTTCGCCGACCAGTTCTTCCGTAACGATTTCTTTGCGAAAGCCGCGATGTTCTTTTCCGCGAGGGCGACGGCAGTTCGAAGGTCGTCGTCGGCTTTCAACGAAGCCGCCATAAATTCAGACTGGGTCACGGCGAGTTGTTCGACGCCTAAGCGGGCGCCATCGAATTTCTCCGTGAATTCCAGCACTGCGGCATCACCACGGAGCGAGACGGCATCGACAATTGCGCGGGTGCGTTCCTCGATTGTTTTATCAAACAAACTGGAACTGGTTGTTATTTCCCTGAGTTTTGCCGCGAAAGTTTTCTCGCTGTGGCGGATCACGTTCATTTCCGAAGAGTTTCCAATTAGACGTTTAAACTTCAAGTAGCGATTTGATCGGAGGAAGGGTCGGGGCGTGATTAAAAGCGGGTGAGCTATGAACCGCTCTGCGGTTACGCCGCGTCCGTTCCTTCGGAAATTTCACCCACTAATCACACTCGTTTGAGACCCGAGAGAAAATTGGCCCTTTTCCACCCGAATTCCCGCGAGAATACCCCAAAGTAAGGAAACAGGGCTGTTTATCCATTTTTTCGTTCTGTTTTAGAACCCTGGTTGGCCAACTTGCCGTCAAAACAGAACGAAAAAGTAGGTAGGTTGGCCAACGAGGTGTCTAAAACGGAACGAAAAAGTAGGTAGGTTGGCCAACGAGGTGTCTAAAACGGAACGAAAAAGTAGGTAGGTTGGCCAACGAGGTGTCTAAAACGGAACGAAAAAGTAGGTAGGTTGGCCAACGAGGTGTCTAAAACGGAACGAAAAAGTAGGTAGGTTGGCCAACTAGGTGTCCAAAAC
>JACDHS010000143.1 GCA_013820875.1 Verrucomicrobiota bacterium
GTTCTTCCAATCACCGCAAAGCAAACCCTGGCAGAGAAGACAAATTCAGGGCAAACCGGCAGGTTTGCCCCACCTTTTTTGGCTAGGAGCTCCCGCTCCACCTCCCTCACCGCGCATTTGTTTCGCCTTAACTAAATGGCAGTGGGGAGAAGGTGAGGATGAGGGCGAGCCTTTTCGGAAATTACTTATGGCAATCGCTATAATAAATTTAACCGGCCCGGAACGGCTGTCCCCTTCTCCGGGCCATTTCGTGACCAACCTCGTTCAGCTCGGTTGCGGATAAAACCTTGTGAGCGAGCGGAAAAACCTCGTTATCTTCGATTCGGATGTGATCCACGTAAATAGCGGCGAGACGTTTCAGTTCCGTGTTGAGTTCGGAAACTTCCTGGCCGGTCAACGCATTCAGCGCGAGCCATCGTTGCCCCAATTTTTCCACGATCTCATGCGCAACTTTCGCCACCTGGTGATCTGCTTCAAGCGCTTCAATTTTGCGCAAGGCAATCTTCACCTCGTCCGTGTCCAACTTTCGCATGCGCGGGAAAAGAGATTGCTCTTCATCGGCAGTATGATTGGGCGCGGCTTCACGAAAGTAACGTAGCGCGGTCTCAAATTCGTCCCGTTGCATTTTATTCAACGCGCCGCCCTGCGCCTGCTCAGATACAAGAATCAATGCGCGCAGAAACATTTCAACACGCCGATGGCAATCCGACATTAGCTCCAAAGGTTGCGCGAAGGTCGGCGAAGGCTTTTCTCCAATCTGAATCATATTAAAAGTTAAACACAAGTTGCGCGTAAACGAAATCGGCGTCTTTGGCACCGCCAACCGGGGCGAGTGAATCTTTCACGTAATCGCCGACAAAGAAATGTCCGTAACCGACCTGGGCATTCGCATACGGGCGGATGGCGCAGGTCGCGACAACATTGACTTCGGAACCAATATAGCTGCCGGCTCCAGCGTTGATGCCGTAACCGCCGGCAGCTCGAGGCGCACCGTTCGCCTGGTAGAAAAAGTCATTTTTCTCTGCAAGCCAGAAGGCATGGTAGTCGGCCTGCAGAGTTAGTTTGGAAAGCGGCTTGATGGAACTGGTCAGGCGAACATTGTGGATGTTTTGCCATGAAACGAAATCCATATAACCGTAGAACTTGTGGTTGGTCGGAAACAGATTCTCGAAGGTCTGATGCTTGTCATCCGTCGGATCGCTATCACCTGATGCAAAATTGTATTCAAGTCCCAGGCGCGGTTTTCCGAAGGTGTCTGAAAGCGTGTAACCGGTTCCCACATGCGCCGCGTAAGCCTGGTGTTCAAGCCTTGGAGCTGCAGCAGACGTACTGAAGTTCCCAAGCTGCCCAGCAATTTCCGCGGAATAATCCCAGCCATTCAATTGTCCGGGAAGCGATTTCAGGCGCATGCCAAGCGTGTAGATGTCCCGAGGCGAAGCCCCCGTCATCCATGGCGCCAAACCAGTTCCAATGGCAGCGGGCGATTGGTCACTGACGTTTCTTGCGAGAAAGTAGAGCTGCGTTTCCTGCCAGGGCAGAATCTTTTTGCTCGAGGCATAAACGCCGGAGAAAAAATCGTAGTCGTTAGCGACGTTGAAGTTGTCCCGGTCAGGAATGACCACACGCCCAACGAACGCATCAACCCACCCTAATTCCCCTTCTCCTCGAATTTTTGCGGCATCAAAAACTCGTCCGATATTGTTCCAATCAAAGGCGCCGACCAATCGTTCATCACCATAAGACAACTCCTGTCTGCCGATCTTTGCAGTTATCGGGCACGCATTCAGATTGCCCAATGAAATGTAAGCCTGGTGCAAATCGAATGGATCCTCTTCTGGATTCGGGGTGCGCCGGTCGCTGATGGACCTGCTATCACGGCCCTCGCCGAAAATACTGAACCAATCGACAGGTTTGTAGCCCAGGTGAATCTTTTGCCGCAGAAGCAGGTAGGAGTTTTCGTCAAACGGAGTCGTAGCCCTGAAATCCGCAGCTCCGGCAACGGTGGGAACTGCAAAATATTCTTTGTGCTCGAAGCGAGCCCGCGATTGCCCGCCCAAATCCCACTTCTGGAATTCCGGTGATTGTTCCCGCAACCAGTCATTCACCAGGCCGGCACTGGGCGTGTTCGACGTTGGCGGTGCTGCAGGAGTTGTGTTTTGCGCGTTCGTGGAGAGAACGCATCCAGTCAGGATTGTGGCAGTCAACAGAGGGATTTTTGATTTGTTCATAGAAGTTTCGCAACTTACCAAACCGTGGCAAAAAATTATCAAAACGCTTTGATGAAGATCAAAGTTAGGGCCGCTTGGGAATTCAACTGTTTTCGGCGGCGATCAATCACGCTTTTCAAGCTCCGACCTCAGCATGACGCTGTTTGGCAATATCATCGGGAAATGCCTTTGCAAAAGCCAGAGCACAGCGCACCAATGCGGGTGTCCACCCAAAATGATCGGCTGTTTTGGCAATCGTTTTTGCCTCGTGATACACATCTACGACCTCCCAAACGGCGACACGATGCCCAAGCACATACGCTTCGCGTCCGCCCACAAAATCCCGAAAGCCAATGCCTGGATATTCTTCTTCGAGCGCCTTTTCCTTCAGATAAATGGTATTCAAAATGTAAGTCCGCCTTCCCCGTTGAGTGATCATCCGTTCTAATCAGAACGCTTGATAAACGGCGCGCACGGAGTGACGCGCCCTACCCGATATTACACCGCATATCATCATCCAAAATTGTGCTCGATCCGCACCAAACGAAACTGATCCCCTACCGCCATAATCGTGTCCCACCATTGTGCGCCCTCGTATTGATAGCGAATCTGCACAGCACGCACTTGTTTGCTGAGCAAATGGGCGCGCGCTTCTTCGAGAGTGATGGATGTTTGCCCCACGTAACCAGCAGAAACTTTCGGGATGATCTCGATGATCTCCGTACATCTTTCAATATCGCGGAACAACTGTTCCAACACCTCGGGGTTGAGCAGGGTGTTCTGTAGGTCCGGTAGTTTATTTTCGGTGGAATCCATGTCTTTTAAGCAACGGGCGGTCTTTTCGGCATCATCAAAATGGCATTGCGCGGCGCGGGACAGAGTTCATGGCAAATGCCACAACCATTGCACAACTCAGCGTTCACCATCGGATAGTTGTCGCGCAATGTAATCGCGCCTTCCACCGGGCAGCGTTCGATGCAGGTGGAACAAAAGGATTTTTGATAGGCGAGACAGAATCGGCCCTGAACGATCGCAACTCGCGCCTCCACGGGCTTTGCTTCAGGAATCTCATCTTTTGGATGCGCAATATTTTTGGCACGACGCAAAAAGCCCGAAAACAAATCTCTTCGTGAAATGGCTTTGACGTTGTTCATTTTCCTGAAACCTCCGGCGCTTTTGGCGGAAATACGCTGTGCTCAAACAAGCGTTGATCGAGTTCCGCGGAGGGCGCATGGCACTGGGTGCAGCTTTGCCGATAAGGATGAGATGTTTTCAATCCCGCGACACCGTTCGGTCCATGACAACTCATGCAATCGCTCCGCATGGAGGTCGGGTGCGGAATCGTGGGAGGCGCTCCCTCGTAGGCACGCGTCCCTTTTCCTGGCGACATGAATCCGATAAAATCGTTAAGAGCGAGTGCTTCACCGGCTTGGCCACGCAGCTTTATTTCCGGCCCGGTCACGGGCACATGACATTGCGTGCAGTTCTGCATGAATGGATGGCTCATTTTGGAAGCAATTCTCCCTTTGATCTGCGCGCCTTCTCCATGACAAGCCATGCAATTGGCTGGAGAGATCTGATCCACGGGATGCGGCACCACTGGTGGTGCGCCATCATAAGCTCGACGGGTGGCCCGTTCCCGGATTGCGACATCCCGCGCCGCATCGTCTGGAAATATCTCCGCGTAAAGATCGGCTGCAGGCTGCTTCAACTTCCCAAGATTATTTTCCCAACTGGCATTCGCTTTGTAATTCGTTTTAGCCAACCCGCGATAATCCACGATCCGCGGCACGTCGTGACTCAATGTTGAGTCGGCGTTGTCGTGGTGCTCTTCCTCTGCTGCGGCGGCGCGTGCCTCGGAGTTCGTCTGGCGCAACCCCATGAAGAATCCGCTCACTGACGTCGTGAGCAGGATGGCGATTGCGATCCAAATCGCCTTCTTGTGTGTGCTGAAATCTGGGACGCTCATGGTTCAAATCACCTTTTCGCCAAAGGCGCCAACTTGTCCTCTTCACTTAGTTTGCAAACAGTGGCGGAACATTTCTTGTAGTCCGGTTCCTTGGAATGCGGATCCACTGCGCCGAGAGTCACTTCGTTGATCAACAAACGCTCATCAAAGAACGGCACAAACAAAGTCCCGCGTGGAGGTCTTGCCCGACCATTAAGCCAGACCGGCAGCTTGATGCGGCCACGCCTTGAGGCCACAATTACAATTTCGCCATTGGCAAATCCCCGCTCGCGAGCATCTTCCGGATTCATCTCCAGATAAGCGTGCGGCATCGAACCATTCAGTTGCGGAACACGCATCGTCATCGTGCCGGTGTGCCAATGCTCGAGAACGCGGCCCGTGCAGAGCCAGAATGGATACTCCTTATCCGGCTCCTCTTCAGCCGGTTCATACGGACAAAACCAAATCAGCGCCCGATCATCCTTGGTGACGGAATGATAGAATTGGAATTCAGCGCCTTTCTTGACGAATGGATCATCAAATTCAGAAAAGCGGAATTTTGTTTCACGCCAAGAACCATCCTTCTGCTCCACCACCGGCCAACGCAGACCGCGTGCTTTGATAAGCTCATCGTAAGGCGCAACATTCTTGTGCTTCAACGCGGTGAGCGGTCGATAATCCTCATAAAGAGCACGATCCACGTTGGTGTCGTAATAATGCGCAAAATCCCAGACGGGAACCTCTTTACCGCTATCATCCGTGAATCTGAAAAGGAACTTACCATCCTTGTCGCGCAGGCCCGGCAGACCGAGGTCGTAGAGTTTGCGCGCCACCGCAAGTGTCATCCAGCAGTCCGGCCGCGCCTGTCCTGGGGGATTAACCATCTTGAACCATTGCTGGGTGCGCCGTTCTGAATTGCCGTAAATACCATTTTTCTCAACCCAAAGTGCCGCGGGAAGAATCAGGTCGGCGAGTTCAGTTGTCGCCGTGGGATAAACGTCTGAGACAATGAGGAACTTATTCTCAAGATTCTTCTTACCACGAAAGAGCTTATGTAAGTTCGGCAGTGATTGACCGGGATTGGTCACCTGGACCCAAACTGTGTCAATGTCCCCGCCCTGCTCTGTTGGAGTGCAAAACTTTTCCCACATCAGCACAGTGTGATGGCCCGGGGTTGGATGGATCCGGCCAGCTTCCACATTCCAATGCTTCTCCATCTCGGCGCGGTGTTCTGCGTTCGCCACCACCCGACCGCCCGGCAAACCATGCGAAAGCGTGCCGACTTCGCGAACAGTGCCACAGGCTGACGGTTGCCCGGTAAGGCTGGTCGGCGCATCACCGGGACGACCAAAATGCCCGCTCAACAGATGAACCCCATGCACCAGGCGGTTGATCGCCGTGCCGCGCGTGTGCTGGTTCATCCCCATGCACCAGAGACTTGTAATCCGCAGTTTTCGATCGCCGAACAGATCGGCGAGCAAACGGATTTTTTCCGCGGGAACACCGGAAATCTTTTCCACGTATTCTGGCGTATACGTTTCAAGAGACTTCTTGAAATCATCAAATGAAATCGCCTGGCCATTCAGCGACACGGGATCGGTGTCGCCACGAAAGTTGCAATGCTTCGCAACGAAGTCTTTGTCGTAAGTCCCATTCTTGATCAGCAAATGGGCAATGCCGTTGGCAATGGCGAGGTCGGATTGCGGACGAAATTCCATGTAATGATCTGCATATTCCGTCGTGCGTGTGCGACGCGTCCCCATATCTATGAGCGTGATCTTCTCGCCGCGCGATCTGCGATCCACCACGCGCGAAAACAACACCGGATGCATTTCCGCCGGGTTATTTCCCCACAGAATCAAGACATCGCATTGATCGAGATCATCGTAGCAACCGGCCGGTTCATCCACGCCGTAAGTGGAGAGATAACCGGTCACAGCCGACGACATACATAGACGAGCATTGGCATCAATATGATTGTTGGAGAGCCCGGCTTTCATCAGTTTCAACGCTGCGTAGCCTTCGGGAATGGTCCATTGTCCGCTGCCATACATCGCAAAGCTTTTCGGATTCGCCTGGATGCGTTTGGCAATAACTTCCACAGCTTCGTCCCACGATATTGGTTCCAGCTTTCCATTCTTCCGGAGGAGCGGCTGCGTCAAACGATCTTTGCCGTAAAGAATTGCACCAACATGATAACCCTTCACGCAGAGCAATCCTTTGTTCACCTCAGCCAGTTGATCTCCCTGGATCGCGACCACTTTTCCCTCTTGCACGCCGACGCGGACGTGGCAACCGGTCCCACAAAAGCGACAAGGCGCTTTGTCCCATTTGATTTCCGCTCCCGGCTTATCGTTTTCTGCCAATACGTTTACCCCGGCCCGGGCTTTGGCTACCGAAGTAGCAGCGGCTAAGGCGGAGAGCTGAACAAATCTGCGGCGAGTTAAATTCATAATTGCACCTCTGAAATTTCAGTGACCGGACTCTTGTCATCATCGAAGTGAACGGAGACGACATCCACAAACTCCACAGCCGGCAATGATGCGATCCAATCATGCAATTGGCGGCTATCCTCATCATCTGGCGCATCCATCGCGACTGGCAGCCAACTCCCGAAGCAGTCTCCGAGTTCGAATTCAGAACGGGCACGAAGTGCCGCCAGGGTTTCACTTCTGGCGACCGTATTATCGTTGAGAGTTAATAGTAATCCACTGATCGGCATAGTCGTTTTATGTGGGATTAAACTGCCGGAGATGCCCCAGGAGCGCTCAACCGAATTTGCCCATGAGTTTGCGTTTCTTGCCCCTTTGTTGCCTTCCACTGAACAAGAAATGAGCACCATTGCGCAAAGGGTGTGTAGTCCCGGCAAGGAACTCCTCCTAATTTGTTGGCACATAATTCAAGCTGTTTTGAAAGCGCTCCAACAATATTTCGCCGCCGCTATCGCCATTGCTGCAGCTCTCGCCTGCCTGGGAGCCGTTGCGTTCGATAAGCTCCGCAAGAGTGAAGAAAACGCAATCCCGGCGAACACTTCAATCGGGATGACGAATCACCCTACGCACGTTCGCCAGCCTGAATCTCCTCGCGTGCTGACAGGCGAAACCAACTTTGCCGGAAAACCGGTGTCCGTGAATTGCTCCACCTGCCATGCCACGACGGAACCCAACCTGGAATTGCGCAACGCGGCGGATCTAAAAGAGTTTCACCAGGGACTGCACTTTAACCACGGCAATCTCAGTTGTGTCAGTTGTCACAACCCCGGCAATTACGACACCTTGCGACTCGCGGATGGCAAACAGGTTGAATTCGCCAACACGATGCAATTGTGTTCGCAATGTCATGGTCCACAGGCGCGCGATTTCCGGCACGGCGCACACGGAGGTATGACCGGACATTGGGATCTCACCAAAGGTTCCCGCGAACGAAACACCTGCACCGATTGCCACGATCCGCATTCACCGGCTTATCCAACCGTGATGCCGGTTTTTAAACCTAAAGATAGAAATTTTCATCCGCCAAAAGCGCATTAACCAGACATGACAGATCAAACTTTAAACTCACCGACCGAAAAAAACGGCGGCATCTCCAGGCGAACCGCTTTGAAAGGAATCGGTGCAACGCTCGGCGCAACTGCGTTCGCCACCGCCATTGCTCCATTGACCGAATGGGCCAGGGATCTTTCGGTGGACGAATTCCTGCAAAAACATTATCGCGAACTCTCGCCGGTAGATTTGCAACTCGTCCTGGGACGCCTTGAAAAGGAAACCAAGGCCCAATACGGCGCTGACGTCACGATTAGCGATCACAAGCCACAACCGGGTGTTCAATTTGGTTACGCCCTCAATCTGAGCATCTGCATCGGCTGCCGGAAATGCGCCGAGGCCTGCCACAACGAGAACAACCATGATCGTGCCACGAACAATTCCTACATCCGAGTCCTCGAAATGAGCAAAGGCTCCATGGACATGGAAAAAGGAACGGTGAACTACGACCATCCGGTGCCGCAAAAGGACAAGTATTACATGCCGGTGCAGTGCCAACAGTGTGACAACCCGCCTTGCGTGAGTGTCTGTCCGGTAGAGGCAACCTGGAAAGAATCCGACGGCATTGTGGTCGTGGATTACAACTGGTGCATCGGCTGTCGTTATTGCGAAGCCGCTTGTCCGTATCACGCCCGAAGGTTCAATTGGACCAAACCGCAAATCCCGAAAGAAGAGATCAATCCGAACCAATCGTACCTGAGCAATCGCATCCGCCCACAGGGCGTGATGGAGAAATGCACCTTCTGCTTGCATCGCACCCGCAACGGCAAATTGCCCGCCTGCCTTGAGGCTTGCCCCACAGGCGCGCGCGTTTTTGGAAACCTGCTGGATCCAGAGTCCGAAATCCGCTGGGTGCTGCAAAACAAACGGGTGTTTGTTTTGAAAGAGGAACTCGGGACCAAACCCCGGTTCTATTACTTCTTCGATAAATAATTTTTTCCTGTAATGAGTACTTTGACCGAAGCACCAAAAAGAACTCACGGAGTAAAACCTCCAAGAGCTTCCGATCATCTAACGAGTTATCCCCGGTTTCTCTGGCGCTCCTGTGTGGCGGCGACCGATGGCAACTGGCTGTTCTATGTCTGGATGACAGTCCTCACTGCGATTGCACTCGTCGGCACCCACGCCTGGGCAGTGCAGGTGCGCGATGGAATGGCCCTGACCAACATGAGCGACCATGTCTCGTGGGGACTTTACATTGCGAACTTCACCTTCGGAGTCGGACTGGCTGCCGGTGGTGTAATGATGGTCATCCCGGCTTACCTCTATCACGACAAAAAAATGCACGACGTGGTGATCGTCGGCGAACTGCTGGCTATCGCGGCGATTGTGATGTGCCTTCTCTTTGTGACGGTGGATCTCGGCAGACCAGATCGTTTCTGGCATATGATCCCGGGCCTTGGAAAATTCAATTGGCCGGTCTCAATGCTTACCTGGGACGTGATTGTGTTGAACGGTTACCTCGTGATAAACCTGCACATTTGCGGATACCTGCTCTACACCCGTTTTCTCGGTCGCAAACCGAATCCAAAATGGTATATCCCATTCGTCTTCCTCTCGATTGTCTGGGCAATTTCAATTCACACCGTCACCGCCTTTCTTTACTGCGGACTTGGTGGGCGTCCCTTCTGGAACACTGCATTGCTCGCTCCACGCTTTCTGACATCGGCATTCGTTTCCGGTCCCGCCTTCATCATCCTGGCACTCCTGGTGATTCGGCGTGTGAGTCATTTCCACATCGGCGATGGCCCCATCAAAACGCTGCTGAACATCATGCGGATCACCATTTTGATAAACTTGCTGATGCTCGCATCGGAGGTCTTTACAGAGTTTTACACCGGTGGCGCTCATACAGCGACGGCGCAGTATCTCTACTTCGGCTTGCACGGTTACAACGCACTCGTGCCATGGATTTGGAGTTCCATCGGCTGCAGCATCCTCGCCACCCTGATCCTGCTCTGTCCTAAAGTCACAGAACACGGGTGGCTGCTGGCGCTTGGTTGTGTCCTGGCCTTCATCGGTATCTGGATCGAAAAAGGAATGGGCCTGATTATCCCCGCCTTCATACCATCCACCCTGCACGAGATTGTGGAATACCTGCCGAGCGCGCTCGAATGGAAAATCACCGCCGGCATCTGGGCGTTCGGTCTGATGATCTACACCATCCTGCTCAAGATCGCCCTGCCAACCTTCACCGGAAAACACACTTTGAAGTCTGAGCTGAAACGTTTGCAGAAGATTGTTTAGGAGATTGGTTAAATACCTGTTTACCCCTGAGTGACGGCGTCAAAGCCGGTTGGAAACATAAAGATGAGGCGCCGACTCGGTCGGACGACGATAAAAGCGCCTTACTCCACAAGGATTCTCGGTTTCTTCGGCAAAGCAAAAGCCACATACGCATCGCCGGGCGTCGTGCCTACTTTTCCGCCGCCGGTGGCGGCGATGACGATGTATTGGCGGCCGTTCACTTCGTAGCTCGTTGGGGGTGCAAAGCCGCCGTAGGGCAGCTTGTGTTTCCAAAGTTCTTCGCCGGTCGCCTGGTCGAACGCACGGATCATTTCGTCTTTGGTGCCGGCGCAAAACACCAGGCCACCTGCGGTCACCGTTGGTCCACCAAAGTTTTCGGTGCCGGTTTTGGGAACCCCTTCAGCAGTCAGTTCAGGATATTCGCCCAGTGGGACTTGCCAGCGGATGCGTCCGGTATTCAGATCAATTGCATTGAGCGTACCCCAGGGCGGATTGATCCCTGGATAATTCTCATGGTCACGTAGTTTTGGATAACCGTTATGACTGTAGCGAGGGCGTTCGGGGCGTTGGGCGTCAACTGCCGCCACAGCGGAACGATCACGCAGGAAAAGAAAATCGAGCAACGCTTTTTCGTCCGACTCAGACATCTCCGGGGCAGCGGGCATTAGGTTCCGACCGGTTTTCAATAGTTCACGAACTTCATTGTCGCCGAGGCGGTGACGCAGCCCAATCAAGGGCGGAGCCATGCCGACGCCGATTCGGTTCGCTCCATGGCAAGTGGCGCAGGCCTGTTGATAGATTTCCTCTCCGCGCGTGGGCGGCAAGCCGGGGTTCTTTGGCGGTTCATCATTGCGAAACACACTGACAATCGATGGCATCTCGTTGGCGCTGACGTAAAGAAAACCAGCATGGGGATCCACGGCTGCACCGGTCCACTCCGCACCGCCATGGACACCGTAGAACACGGTCGGTTTACCTTCTTCAAAAGGTTCAAAGAAACCGAAGTTCGCGGAGGCAATTCGCTGGCGCACGTAATCCGCAGCGTCCTTGCTGCGCGTGGTTATATCTTCCGGAGAAAAGAGTTGTTTGCTGAACGGTTCAGGCAGTTCGATGTCGGGCTGATGGGTGGAGGTTTGTTCGCCAGGAAGTTTGCTGGTGGGAGCGCGGCGCAGGCGAACCGGAAAGATCGGTTTGCCGGTGACCCGATCGAGAAGAAGTGTGTTCCCCAGTTTGCTGACGGCGGCGACGACATCCACGCGTTTGCCGTCGCGCGTGATGGTCAGGAGATTGGGTGGCGCAGGGAGATCGAGATCCCAGATGTCATGACGGATTTCCTGGAAATGCCACAGACGCTTGCCGGTGCGCGCATCCAGCGCGACGACACAGTTTGCGAAAAGGTTGTCGCCGCGATGCGTGTTCCCGGCGAAGTTCGGCTTGGGCGATCCGGTGGTGATGTAGGCAATGCCACGCTCTTCATCGAGTGCCATGCCGCCCCAACAGTTCGCGCCCTCGGTCGGGCCATCCCATGTTTCGTGTCCGAACTCGCCGGGCTTTGGAATGGTATGGAAACGCCACAATTGTTTGCCGGTTCCAATATGAAACCCAAACACGTCGCCATGGTATCCAGGGACTACGTAGATTTCTTTAAACACCGCGCCAGCAGCCGTTCCGCTCATTGGCATTGTGACGCGGCCATTCGTTCCAAAGTCGGAAACGGGCGTGCCGGTCCTGGGATCAAGAGCGTAAAGCCAATCGCCGCTACTGAAGAGAATCCGGGCGGTGTGTTTTTCGTTGCCGGGCCACGCCAACAATCCACGTCGCGCGGGAGTATCTTGCAGGCGAAGGCGCTTTGGTAACTCTGGTTTGAAACGCCAAAGCTCGACACCGGTCTCAGCGTTGATCGCCACGATGCTCCTTCCCGCGGTGGGCGCGAACATTGTGCCGTCTACGACAATAGGATTGCACTGCACGTTGTCAGGGCCATCACCCGAGCGGTAGGTCCAGGCGACTTCCAACTGCTTAACATTTGCCGGTGTAACCTGGTCAACACCGGAGTAACGCATGCCATAGCTGTTGCCATGAGAGCGATGCCAATCACGCAACGTCTCCTTTCGTGGAAAACCGTTGGCGGCGGTTAATTCTTCGGCAGTTGCCGCTGGAATTGTTTTATACAAAGGAAGTTTCGCGCGGGCTTCTGCGTTTTCGACCGCCCAGTAATCAAGTTTGGATCCGAGCTTTTGAAGAAGTTGATCGAGGCCCCGAAGATTTTCAAAAAGAGTTTCCTCGGAATCAGTTTCCGGCCTGTGATCGAGAATGCCGACCGGACCACGCCATCCGCTGTCACGAATGACCTTCATCATCGCCAACTCCTGGTCACCGGAGCCGAGTGCCAGAATCTTTTCGCCCTTCTTATCGCCGTCGATTATCATTCCGTTGAGGTTCACCGCGAGGAGGAACGGTTGCATCGCCCGAAACATCTCCGGGAAGCTTTCGATCTGATGATGGCCGTGATGAAAGTTGTAAACGATCCCGACATTCGTCATGCCGAGCGCGCGAATGATCGCCACCTGGTTTTCGGGTTCACCAAACCAGTTGCCGTGATTATAAAGTGCGACCGTGCATCCGATAGCCGCCGCTGCTTCCGCGATGGGCCGAATGCGTTTCACCTCATCCGCGACTCGTTGCGCCTGTTCCTCCGGAGTTTTGGTTGCTGCTCCGCCGCCGGTTATCCAAAGCTGTGTTTGGATCTTATGCCGTTCGAGAGTGTTGAGAATTGTTTTAGCATGATCGTCCAGCCTTCCCGGAAACCACCAGGCGGTCAGTTCGATACCGCGAGCTTTGCATGCCTCGATTTCGGCATCAAAAGTCGGAATATGTTCCGCGCGCCAATCGTAAGCCATTCGTTTGATCCCGAGCCGATCCAACATCCGCGCGCGCTCCTCCGGTCCGCGTTTCTTCGCATCAAACGGCACAATGCACCACGCCACAAGATTGGTGCGTGCGAAAAGATTTGTTTCAACGGCTGCAACTGGCCGTGCGAAAGAGGCGAAAAGAATGAGCAGTAAGAGAGAGCGCATCGTGAAAGCTGGTCTTGAGAGGTTTTCCGCGATTAATAAGAAGTGTCCAGCCAGTGTTCCACAGTACTCTTGACCATGCGCAATAACTCGCTCGGTTCGCCGGGCTTGACCAGATAGCCCTTCGCTCCAAGCAACTTCGCGTTTTGGACGTCGCTCTGCTGGTTGGACGAGGTGAGAACTATGACCGGGAAGGTCGAAAGAGCGGGCTGATTCTGTAGCCATTGCAGAACGTCAAAGCCGGTTCGCCCGGGCATGCTTAGATCAAGGAACATCAGGCAAGGCAGTGGATTCTCATCCCGGCTCACATAGGGCGGATTCCCTGACAAGTACGCAATCGCCAGTTTCCCATCCGGCAGGATTCGTAGCGGATGGGCGAGCTTAAGTTTCTCGAACGCGCGGTTCATTAAGAACGCATCGTTCTCGTCGTCCTCGACGTAGAGAATGGGTTTGATCATTGCCAAATAAATTACTCGCTGGCTTTGGCGATATCCAACCAGAAGGTGCTTCCCTTACCAAGTTCGGATTCGAGTCCGACGGCGCCGCCCATTCTTTCCACACCTTTTTTCACGATGGAAAGTCCAATGCCAGTGCCTTCGTAGTTTTGGCTGACACGTTGAAAGATTCCAAAAATGGCGCCGTGCGCATCTTTTTCAATTCCGAGCCCGTTGTCCTGGAAAAAAATTCGCGCCCTTGCGCCATCATCACGGTCTTCCGCCCAAATCCTAATGTGCGGAACCGCCCCGGATGGAACGAATTTAACGGCGTTACCAATCAGGTTGGAGATGCACTGGCTAAGAACAGCCGGAATGGCCATCACCCTGGGGAACTCGCCCCGCAATTCCACCCTGGCGGCCGGTTCCTGAAAGGTCGGATACATTTCCAGGGTGTCGTCCAAGAGCACCTTCAAATCAACGGACTGAAGTGGCAGGTCGGCGCCAGCCACGCGACTGTAGGTGAGCACGTCCTGGATGAGAGAATCCAACCGCATCGCAGCCGAGCTAATGCGCCTGATATAGTCTTTGCCCTGGGGATTGAGTTGATCGGCGCATTCTTCTGCGAGAATCGTGGAAAAGCTTTGCATCGCTCTCAGCGGCGCCCGCATATCGTGGGAAACGCTGTAGGAAAATGTTTCCAGTTCACCAATGGTTTCACGCAGGGCTGCAGTGCGGGCTTCAACAGTATGTTCCAATGTGTCAGCGTGCTTTTGCAGATCCTCGCGCGCTTTTTGCAACGCTGATTCGGCCAGTTTGCGTTCGGTGATGTCCGCCCGAATGGCGATATATTGGACCGGCTGGCCGTCATCACCGAGGTAAGGCACGATCGTCGTGTCCACCCAATAATAGGTTCCATCCTTCGCCCTGTTCTTGATCTCCCCTTTCCAAGTGCGACCACTGCTGATCGTCTGCCAGATGCCGCGAATAAATTGTTTGGGATGATAACCAGAATTGATGATGCGATGATCCTGCCCGATCAATTCTTCGCGCGAATATTTTGAAATCGCGCAGAACTTGTCGTTCACGTATGTGATCTTCCCCAAGGCATTGGTAATCGCGACAATAGCGTGCTCGTCAATCGCTGACTTGACGTCGCTCAGTTCCCGGAGAACGCGAGCGGTTTGCTCGTCCGCTCGTTTACGTGCCGTGATGTCTGCGCGGATGGCGATATATTGAATCGGTTGACCGCCATCTCCGAGGTAAGGCACGATAGTCGTGTCCACCCAGTAAAAGGTTCCGTCCTTTGCCTTATTCTTGATTTCGCCCTTCCACACGCGTCCGGAGGTAATCGTCTGCCAGATGTTGCGAATAAATTGTTTGGGATGATAACCAGAATTGATGATGCGATGGTCCTGCCCGATGAGTTCATCCCGCGAATATTTTGAAATCGCACAGAACTTGTCATTCACGTATGTGATTTTCCCGCGTGAGTCTGTGATGGCAACAATGGCGTGCTCATCGAGAGCCGCTTTCACGTCGTTCAATTCGCGGAGGGCATTTGCCGTTAGCTCATCGGCGTGTTTACGATCGGTGATATCCGCGCGAATGGCGATGTATTGGATTGGCTTCCCGTTGTCACCCAAATAAGGCACGATCGTCGTGTCCACCCAGTAAAAGGTTCCGTCCTTTGCCTTGTTCTTGATCTCACCCTTCCACACGCGACCGGAACTGATCGTCTGCCAGATGCTGCGAATAAATTGTTTGGGGTGATAGCCGGAATTGATGATGCGATGATCCTGCCCAATCAATTCTTCGCGCGAATACTTCGAGATCGCGCAGAACTTGTCGTTTGCATAGGTAATCTTCCCCCCGGAATCCGTGATGGCGACAATCGCGTGTTGATCAATCGCCGCTTTGAGATCGTTCAGTTCCTGCAACGTCTTCGTGGTGTGTTCATCCGACTCCCTCCGTTCCGTCACATCGGCATGCACCACAAGCCATTCAACCACCGTGCCATCCTCTTTGAGAATGGGCGTCGCGGTGACAGAAAAAACGCGATAAACCCCGTCCTTGCGACGCAACCGAAACTCATTCCGAAAAGGACGCGGAATCATGAGGGAGCGCTTCCAGAAGCGAAGTGCCTTTTCAGAGTCTTCCGGGTGAATGGCCCTGGCCCACCCATCGCCTTGATACTCGGCGACGCTCTGCCCTGTAAAACTTTCCCATTGTCCTTCTTCATCGATGAAATCGCCCACAAAACTGATCGCGCAAACGATCTGGGAAGTGGCGTTGGCGAGGGCTTTGTAACGTTGCTCGCTGCGAGAAGCGGAATCGGGCATTTCAACCTTGAGCGGTTCTTTCATTGGTGCAATGCCTGTGTAGGACTTAGTCATTGGGTGTAAGCAAATAAACTCCATCATAATGAGTGTCTGGCCGGAAACTCGTGTTTTTCAGCGAGGGCCGCGAAAAGGGTTGGTTTTACTTGGGGCGGGTGTGTCCGATTTTCCCGCTTTCGACTGTCATTCGCCTAATATCAGGTGATCGCCCTGAT
>JACDHS010000144.1 GCA_013820875.1 Verrucomicrobiota bacterium
AATATCACAGATTAGCGCTACCATTTCAAACAGGTCCACCGAAGAATCGCCGCCCAACTCCGTTTTACGAAATACTCCAGCGGCTCCTATACCCAGTGTTTCAATCTAAGTTCGACAGGCTGCTAGGTGATGGCCAGCGTATTCCCGACGGCTGGCAGTTGTCAGCCCAGTCGCTACCGCCGGGAGCGCGAATTCGCGCTAAAGGATCTGTATCCGGGGGAAACGATGGCTCTATGTGGGTTGTCGAAGCTTTTACCGATGGTCCACCTGTGATTGTTACACAGCCTGTCAGTCAGGTCCAAGTCGCAACGAGGACTGCTAAATTTGACGTTGCCGTTGGTGGAACGAAACCATTCGGGTATCAATGGACGAGAGCAGGAACCAACCTTGTCGATGGGGAAAACATCTCCGGGGTTACTACTCCCATCCTGCAAATATTATCTGCGTCCGGTGCAGACACAGACGCGTATTCCGTCGTAATCACAAACACATTCGGGGCAGTAACAAGCGTCGTTGCGGATCTTACGGTGCAAGACCCGTGCATCCTTACAAATCCGATAGGAGCGACATTAACGGCTGGCCAATCAATGGTTATGAAGGTGCATGCAGAGGCGACGAGCCCATTTGTTCAATGGCGTAAAGATGGCGTCAACATACCTGGGGCCAACGCAACTAACCTTCCCTTAATCAATGTTCAAGCGCAACACGCAGGAATTTACGATGTCGTCATCACAAACAATTTTAGTTCAGTGACCAGTAGTCCGGCGAGGTTGATAGTGAACCTGTCCTATGCTGAGCCATTTAATGCTAACGTTGAGTCGGGAGCCACTATTTCATCCCTAGCTATGCTACCTGACGGGCGAATGCTCGTGGGAGGCACATTTAGTTCGATAGGCAACAAAAGCAGACGAGGTCTGGCCCGATTGGAGATTGATGGGACAGTGGACAACATTTTCACGAACGGTCTCTCTTTTCAAAGCGATGCGGTGAATGCCTTAGCTATGCAACTGGATGGCAAAGTGTTGGTGGGTGGGAGATTTACTTCGTTCGGGAACCAAAGCTGCAGCAATCTGGTTAGGCTCAATATAGAAGGTAAGGTAGACTCCACGTTCAAAGCCTCCGTGAGCAGCCCATCCATTTCTAGCTCTCAAGTTAATGGACTTGTTGTCCAACCGGACGGCAAAATTCTTGTCTCGGGAACCTTCTCCTCAGTCAACAACTTGCCGTTTAAAAATCTCGTTCGGTTAAATGTCGATGGCTCGGTGGATACAACATTCGAAGCTTTTTCAGGCTCCGTTTCCGCGGTGGCTTTGCGGCCTGACGGGAAGATTCTTGTGGGAGGCTTTATTACAAAGAAGTCACCTGCCGTCAGCTTAGGATTATTAAATTCGAATGGTACACTCGATACTAACTTTGTTTTTCGGTGGAACTCATTCTCAACCCTGACGGTTCGCGCCTTAGCTTTCCAGCCAGACGGTAAAATCTTGGTGGCACCTGAAAATGTTGGAGCCTTGTTCCGCTTACATCCTGACGGGATGATTGATACCAATTTCACCGTTAGCCTCAATCACCTAGTGAACTCCTGTGCCGTACAAGCTAACGGCAAAATCTTAGTCGGAGGCATGTTTACAAACGTAACGGGTGAATCACGCAAATTTGTGGCTCGGCTGCATGCTGATGGGATACTTGATTCACAGTTTGCCCCCGAACCTGACAAGGAAGTGCATTCTCTGGGCCTTAAAAATGATGGCAAAATTGTGGTCAGCGGAGGGTTCGTTCGCATCTCGACAGTGATCCGCGCTGGTTTGGCGTTATTAGCGAATAGTGATGAATCTGAGGCAAGTCTGATTCATAATGGGAACACGATTACATGGTCTCAATCGGGCTCAAGTCCATTGGCACACCGGGTAGGCTTCGAATATTCAGTGGATGGCCTGAACTGGGCTTTCTTAGGAAATGGACAACTTCGTTCAAATGTATGGCAATTAAGCAACGTGACCCTGCCTCCACTCACTTTTGTCCGTGCTCGAGGGCTGGTAACTGGAGGACTCCGAAACAGGTCATCCTGGTTTATCGAAAACAGCATAAGGATCAATGCCCCTCTGATCATAGCGAATGGCAGTAGCTTTGGTGTTCATTCGAACTCTTTTCTGTTTGGCGTTAACGGGGTGCCGGGCAATTCATTCATCATCGAGACATCAAGCAACTTGGTGGATTGGAGCCCCGTCTTGACGAACACATTCACGGATGAACCTCTTCACTTCCCCGAGGCGGATTTTCGATCATTCACGCACCGTTTTTATCGGACTCGCACACCCTAGAATCTGTCGTCGCTACAACACTGTATGCCGCCATTCCCCTGAAGAGGAAGTTTGTGACGGGGTCACCCATTAGGGCGGCGGTCAATGGTAAAAAAAGGTATCCGTCCCCGATTTTTCTATCGAGTTTGCTCGAACGCATTGAGCGCAAGCCAAGGGCCTATCAGAACCTGTGATTTCTTCTAATTGAGTTATTCCAAAGAAGTCGAACCATCCTGAGGCTCAATCCACTTCGCGTCCATAGAAGCGGTGCGGGGCCGGGGTGAGGGAGAAAACTGCCGCCCACTTATCAAGCCTCAGATTTGCCGAGATGACTTCTATTCCACCGAAAACAGGTTCGGACCGCGAGTCTGTGACTCGCAGCAATGCCCGCATGAAAGGGTGTGCGGAAGTCAAAAGGAGTTTTTAGCCCGAACTCCGAAGTAGAACGATAATTGGGGGAGGAATCGGCTCCGTTTTGATTAGATCATACCACCTCCAATGGCGAGACGATCCAGTGGTGGGATCAACTTCGGCGACGCGCAATTTGACCAGTTTAAAGTGGCATCCACCAACGGTTTATGTTTACCCAGACCACCCCATGCTGCGGAGAGTTTTATGACCATCTCCCGCCCCATCACGCCGAGCATCGCTCCACAAAGGAAAACTGCCGTTCGGAGCGTGCCAGGTTGCCGATAGGGTTTGGTGGGCGTTGTCTGGTGCTGGTAAAGACTCAGCAGGTTGAAAGTAAAGAGCACCGCCAGGAAGGCTGACTCAGTCGCGAAGAAGGCTTGCAGGCAGAAGCCATCGGCGGCCAGATCGTGCTTCAACTCCTCAATGCGTTGTTCCACGCAGGCCCGTCCGTTGTAATCGCGCCACAATTCCATTGCGCTCTCTTTCCGGTTGGTGACCCACACCCGGAACGTGTAACCCGGCACGTCGATGAGCTTGCGCCCTACCGCCGCCTTGCTTTCCCGCATTTGCTCACGCACCACGACAAAGCGCCTCTCTTTGGACCAGCCAAACAATTTCAACGTGAATTCCCCGGCAGCGTGATAGTCGTCAATCACCGTCCAGTCCTTGATCCCGGCGCATTTGCGCTTAAGGGTGGAGGTCAGCGGCCGACCGTTGGCCCACTGCCATTTAGCGAGAGCAAAACCATCAGTTCGCCATTCCAACCAGCGGCGCCCACGGAGTGACGCGCCCTACCTCGAATCAACTGCGAATTCGAATAGTGCGGTTGCAACTACCTTCATACCCAGTGGGCCCACAATAACTCGCCCCCGCATGGTAGGGCGCGTCACTCCGTGCGCGCCGCTGGGAAACCCGCTCGCATTCACTTGTTTACGGCCTTCATTCCTTAACTAAATGACACACAGGTGCGGCTTGATGGGCCGCCATAATCAAACCCTCAGTTTCATTGCCATGAAAATCATAACTCACCGATTTTAGCCAAATCCCTTTTATTTGAGGATTTTGTCTGTTTTTTCCATTTGCAAAACACCCTCCCACTTTGACCAATGCGTTCTGCGGACAGGCTCTATAATAGCAAGCCTTGGCTGCTGCTTCGCACAAAACAGAACTATAGAAACGACGAACCGCATCGCGGTTACGCCGGACTTCGCATCCTACGCTAATCTCACCCACTTTAATTGCCCCCAATAGTAGGAGAAAAACATATGCGGCATTGACTCTAACGATGCGTCTGAGATTTTACGCGTTCTATGGCGAAAATTCAGCGCGCGTTACTTTCCGTCTTCGACAAAACCGGACTTATCCCCCTGGCCCGCACCTTGAAAGAAGCAGGTGTGGAATTGCTCTCTACCGGCGGGACGGCCAAAGCCTTGCGTGAGGCAGGTCTGCTCGTGACCGATTTAAGTTCTTACACCGACTTTCCCGAGATGCTCGATGGCCGGGTTAAGACGTTGCATCCAAAGATCCACGGTGGGTTGCTCTACATCCGCTCCAATCCTGAACACGAGAAAACGGTCCGGAAACACGGCATCAAGCCGATTGATCTGGTGGTGGTGAATTTGTATCCGTTCGAGCAAACCATCGCAAAACCAGACGTCACGCTGCACGACGCGATTGAGAATATCGATATCGGTGGACCATCCATGTTGCGTAGCGCAGCCAAAAATCACGAGAGCGTTACGGTGATAGTTGATCCGGCGGATTACGCGGAAGTGGCTGAACAGATTAAACAATCCGGCGATACCACCCTTGAGATGCGTCGCAAGCTGGCCGCCAAAGTTTATGCGCGCACTTCTGCCTACGATGGCATGATCGCCAATTACCTTTCGCAGGCCTACGGATTGACTGATGAAAACGAACTGCCGACCACATTATCCCTGAATGTTCCACAGGCGCAGACGCTTCGTTACGGCGAAAATCCGCATCAGAAAGCCGCCCTTTACGGAAAGTTCAAAGATTACTTCGAGCAACTGCACGGCAAGGAACTTTCCTACAACAATATTCTCGACCTCACGGCAGCGGCCGCGTTGCTTGCGGAGTTCACAGGCGAACAACCGACCCTCGCCATTTTGAAACACACCAATCCTTGTGGTGTTGGTCGCGGCAGTAGTTTGCGCGAAGCCTGGGACAAAGCATTTGCAACCGATAAACAGGCGCCGTTCGGGGGAATCATCGCCGTCAACCAAACCCTTGACCTGGCCTGCGCCGAAGCAATCGCGGAAATTTTCAGTGAAGTGATTGTTGCCCCGGATTTCGCACCAGACGCATTGGCCTTGTTGCAGAAGAAGAAGAATCTTCGCCTGTTGAAAATCTTGAAGAACGCCGTTCAACCTGGCTCGCGCGATGTGCGCAGTGTCAGTGCTGAATCTTACCTGATGCAGGAACGCGATTTGCGTACCGTGCAGGCAAGCGACCTCAAGATTGTCACCAAACGGCAACCGACTGAATTGGAATTGGAAGCAATGCTGTTCGGCTGGCGTGTGGTGAAGCATGTGAAATCGAATGCCATTGTTTACGTCGGTCACGATCGGACACTTGGGGTTGGCGCCGGGCAGATGAGCCGCGTGGATTCGAGCCGGATCGCCGTGTGGAAAGCGAATGAAGCGGATTTGACGCTGCGCGAAAGTGTGGTTTGCAGTGATGCCTTTTTCCCGTTCCCGGATGGATTGATTGCAGCAGCGGAAGCCGGAGCAACTGCCGCTATTCAACCCGGAGGTTCAGTGCGCGATGCCGAAGTGATCGCCGCCGCAGACGAACGCGGAATGGCGATGGCGTTTACGGGAATGCGCCACTTTCGGCATTAACGCTGCTTTTGTTTTTTAACCAGGAACCGTTCAGTTGAACGACGGTTGGGCAGGAATGAAAGCGGATTAGGTGTAATATAAACGCAATGAATCCTCAGCCCACATGCTTTTTCTATCGATGGTTCATCTGTGGTTAACTCTTGAAACTTAAAAGCAAATGACGCCCTTTGAAGTTGAACTGATTTCCCGCCTTGAGGCGATTCGTTCGCAAGGGCTTTATCGTCAGTTGCGTCGGGTCGATTCGCCACAAGTCACGCATGTTGCAATCGAAGGCAAAACGTTCCTCAACTTTTCTTCGAACGATTACCTGGGTCTCGCCAATGAACTGGCCCTGAAAGAAGCAGCCATCAAAGCAATTGAAAGATATGGCGCAGGTTCGGGTGCCTCGCGGTTGATCTGCGGCTCGCTCGCGCCGCACTGCGAACTGGAAGACCTCCTCGCCCAGTTCAAAAACTGCGAAGCCGCTCTGACGTTTTCCACCGGGTACGCCGCAGCGGTCGGGACAATCTGCGCGTTGATGAGCAAAGAGGATGTCATCATTCTCGATAAACTGGTCCACGCTTCCATCGTTGATGCCGCCCGGCTCTCCGGGGCAAAACTCCGGGTGTTCGATCACAATGATCTCAGCGATCTGGAGAAAATCCTGAAGTGGTCGGATGAACGGGGCGGCACTGCCACTGCGACTGAACGTTCCCAGGTTCTGATCGTCACCGAATCCATTTTTTCCATGGATGGCGATTGCGCTCCGCTCGTAGAAATCGTTCACCTCAAAAATAAATACGGTGCCTGGCTGATGGTCGATGAGGCTCACGGCACTGGCCTTTATGGCGCGAATCGACGGGGTTTTGCCGAAGAACTAAATGTTAGTGACCAGATTGAAATTCAAATGGGCACGCTCGGGAAAGCGATCGGTGCGAGTGGTGGCTACATTTGCGGTTCACGGGCCTTGATTGATCTGCTGGTGAATCGCGCGCGAAGTTTCATTTTCTCGACTGCTCCAGTTCCCGCCAGTTCAGCCGCGGCGAGTGCGGGAATTCGCCTGGTGCAAAGCGCCGAGGGTGAAAAGCGACAACGGCTTTTGTGGGAACGGGTCCGCCAAAGTAGAACAGGCATCCCGCTGGTTTCTCCTTCTGAAGCGCCCGACTTGTTTGAAATTAGGAACAGGCAGGACAATGTGTTTGGCGGCGTCGTAGGCAAGATCAGCACAGAGCCAGTTGGCGCGGATTCCCTCTCCCAGCGGGAGAGGGAAACGCGCGCTGACGGCGCCATCATTCCAATCATCATCGGAGACGAAACCAAAACGCTGGAAGCGGCGGCGGCCCTGCGCGAGCGCGGCATCTTTGTTCCCGCAGTGCGTTACCCGACTGTGGCGCGGGGTGTCGCTCGGTTGCGAGTCACGTTGACCGCGGCGCATTCGAATGACGATGTCACGCGACTGCTGGCTGCGCTGAAAGAACTCGGCATTCCCCAATCCAAACGCCATGGATAAGCTGGCCCAACTCGACCACCAGTACGTTTGGCATCCTTTCACGCAGATGAAGGACTGGCTTGCGAGTAAGCCAATTGTCATTACGGACGGGAAAGGAGCCGTCCTGAACGATGTCCATGGACGCGAGTATCTCGACGCCAATTCTTCCATTTGGACAAATCTCCACGGCCACAAACATCCGAAGATCAACGCGGCCATCCAGGCGCAACTGGAAAAAATCTCCCATTCTTCCGCACTCGGTTTCGCGAATGAGCCTGCCTCCTTGCTAGCAGAGAAGCTGGTGACTGCGGCAAATGCGATTTACGATTTTGGATTGACGATTGACGAGTCATCGGACAAGTCAGCGCGTCAATCCCCAATCGTAAATCGTAAATCTCAAAAGGTCTTCTTTTCCGACGATGGTTCGACCGCGATGGAAGTGGCGCTAAAACTTTGTTACGAGGTTGAGCGTCGTGTTCACAAAACGCCGGAACCGAAATTTCTTTCTCTGGAAGGCGCTTATCATGGCGACACGGTTGGTGCTGTTTCGCTCGGGCACATTGATCTGTTTCACAAGGCTTACGGCGGATTGCTGTTCAAAAGCGACAAGGTGATGGCGCCGTATTGCTATCGTTGTCCATACAATCGCGCGGAACCGGAACGGGCCGATGCTCGCGAATACCGAAAATGCAATTGGGAATGCGTCGGCAAAGTAGAAGAAACATTTGTTGAGAGACAGAAGGCTGGAAGCCGCTACGCCGGGTTTATTTTTGAACCGCTCATGCAAGGCGCGGCGGGGATGATTCCGCAGCCGGATGGGTGGTTGAACCGCGTCGCGGAGATTGCGCGTTCGTACCAGACGTTGTTGATTGCGGATGAAGTGATGACGGGTTTTGGCAGGATGGGAGACAGGCAGGATGCCTGTCCTACCTTATTCGCTTCCCATAAAGAGAATGTTCAACCGGATTTCTTGTGCGTCGCAAAAGGGTTGACCGGTGGTTACCTGCCGATGGCGGCGACAGTGACAACGCAAGAGGTGTTCGATGCGTTCCTCGGGGAATACGATGAGTTTAAAACTTTTTTTCATGGTCACAGTTTCACCGGAAACCAACTCGGCGCTTCGGCGGCGCTTGCAAGTTTGGAGATTCTGCACAGTGCGGAATCAATTTCTGCTCGTGCCGCATTGGAAAAGATTTTAGGTGAGGAATTAAAGTCGCTTTGGGCACTTGAACAAGTCGGAGATATTCGCCAGGTCGGTTTGGTTGTGGGGATCGAGTTGGTTAAGGATTGGAAGACGCGAGAGCCTTTCGCGTTGTCGGAACGCGCGGGTATCCGAGTGTGCGAAGCAATGGCGAAACGCGGCGTTCTTACGCGTCCTGTCGGCAGTGTGATTGTGCTGATGCCACCTTATTGCACCACGAAGGAGCAGGTGGGCAAGATGGTGAGCGCAGTAAGAGAGTCCATCGCGGAAGTCTTCGGGACAGAGTAGTCGCAAACGGAGCACGGGGGCAACGCGGTTCGTCCCATTGCTAAACCCGCTTGAACAAATCACGCGCTGCGGCTGATGCTTCGCACAAGCCAGAATTAGAGATGGGACGAACCGCGTTGCGGTTACACCGCGCTCCGTTAGACTGCTTGACGGCGCATTAAGTCGCCGGTATCGGATTAGAAGTTTATGAGCAAAACGGAAACACATCACTTTCAAGCTGAGATTCAGCAGTTGCTGAATATCGTCATTCATTCGCTGTACACGGATAAAGAAATTTTCGCGCGCGAGCTAATCTCCAATGCGGCCGACGCCTGCGAGAAACTGCGCTTTCAGCAGACATCGGGTAAAGCGATTCACCAGTCCGAGGTCGCCCCGTTGATCGCTATCACCACGGATGACAAGGCGGGCACAATCACGATTACTGACACGGGCGTCGGCATGACGCATGGGGAAATCGTCGAGAACCTTGGTACCATTGCGCACTCAGGCACGAAGGCATTCCTTAAGCAACTTGCCGAAGAGAAACAGCCTGACGTGAGCCTGATCGGACAATTCGGCGTGGGCTTTTACTCAGCGTTCATGGTGGCAAGGCGCGTCACGGTATTGAGCCGTTCGTTCGATCCGGAGGAACAGGGCTGGCAATGGACCAGTGAAGGAATGGGCGGTTATGAACTCACGCCGGCCGATGACGTGCCACGCGGGACAAAGATCACGCTCGAGTTGAAAGATGAGGCGAAGGAATTTGCTGAAGGCAGCACGATTGAACAGATCATTAAACGTTACTCCAGCTTCGTGCCGGTTCCGATTGAGCTCAACGGCACACGGCTCAACACCGTTCAAGCGATCTGGGCGCGGAGCAAAAACGAGATTAAGGAAGAGGAGTATAACGAGTTCTACACCTTCGTTGGTCATGATCACGAGAAGCCGCTGTTCCGGTTGCACTTTTCGGCGGATGCACCGCTTACCATCCAGGCTTTGTTATTTGTGCCGCCAAAAAACTTTGAAACGATGGGCATGGGACGGATTGATTCTGAAGTAAACCTTTATTGCCGCAAGATTCTCATCCAGGCAAAAGCCAAGGGGCTGTTTCCGGAATGGCTGCGGTTCCTAAAAGGTGTCGTGGATAGCGAAGATTTGCCCCTCAACATCTCACGCGAGACGATGCAGGACACCTCGTTGATGCAGAAGTTGAACAAGGTTTTGACAGGGCGCTTTTTGAAGTTTCTCGATGAGCAGTCGGAGAAGGATCCGGAAGCTTATGAGAAATTTTATCGTGAGTATCAGCGTTTTCTCAAAGAAGGCATCGTGACCGATTTCACGCACAAGGAAGCACTTGGCAAATTGCTGCGATTCGAATCTTCGGCCATGGAAAATGGGAAGCTTACTTCTTTGGCAGATTACGTGAAGCGGATGCCGGAAGAGCAGAAAGAAGTTTTCTGTCTGCTGACGCCGAACCGTGCGGCAGCGGAAAGCAGCCCGTATTTCGAAGTGTTCCGTGAGCGGAAGTTCGAAGTGCTTTTCCTGCACGATCCATGGGACGAATTCGTCGTCGAGCACCTGCATACGTTTGAAGGCAAACCGGTGAAGCTCGCCGAGAAAGCAGATCTGAATCTCACAGAGACGAATAAAGAGGGTGCCTTGTCGGAAGAAGCCGCCAAATCGTTGTCGCAATGGCTCAAAGAAACGCTCGGCGACAAAGTCGGCGAAGTGCGTATCTCCAATCGCCTGGTGAATAGTCCGGCTGTGGTGATGGATCCTGACAAATTCATGACTGCCAGCATGCGCCGCATGATGAAGGCGATGAGCCGTGATACGGAAGGCGTTGGTGCGGTGAAGCACGATCTTGAGATCAATCCCGCGCACCCGATCATGTCGCGCCTGGAAGCGATCCGGCAGAGTGATTCGAATTTGGCAGCGACCGTGGCAGAGCAGGTTCTTGATAATGCGCGAGTCGCGGCAGGTCTGCTGGAAGATCCCCGCACCATGTTGAATCGGCTCAACCAGTTGCTTGAGAAGGTGCTGGCGAAGTAATCTATCAGTTCACATTCCAACCGTCGGCGGTGCACGGAGTGACACGCCCTACACGCTGGGGTGAGTCATTTAGCGCTTACTGGAAGCCCGCTGGCTGCAACCGCATTGTTGAACTCGCTAATGTCGCGAGGTAGGGCGCGTCACTCCGTGCGCGCCGACGAGACCTGAGTCTACTTTCACCAGCACTATCACTTCATTGTGGCAGTTGCTCCAACCATCATAAAATCCGCCTACTTGATTGTCGCGGCCACAGTTGCATGGACCGTTTTCAATTCCTTCAACAGGTTCGGCTTTTCGCTCGCCAGATTTTTTGACTCAATCGGATCTGTCGCGAGATCAAAGAGAAACTCTTCTTTGCCTGCACGGACGTATTTCCAGTCACTGCGCCGGAGCGCGTCGGCGCTGGGCAATTTCCAGAAAAGGTCGCGCTTGAATTCTTTTCCTTGCAACAGCACGGATGAAATATCGCTGCCGTCCAAAGTTCGTCCTTCGGTTCGGATTCCTGCCAATGCGCTAAATGTAGGGAAGAAGTCGAGGGTGGTTGCTGGCTGCTGTGACACTGTCCCAGCCTTGATTTTACCCGGCCAACGCATCAGGCAGGGAACGCGAATACCACCTTCAAACAACTGGGCCTTTCGTCCGCGGAATGGATCATTGCTGCCGCCGTAACGCGGATCGCCGCCGTTGTCGCTCGTGAAAATGACCAAGGTGTTCTTATCCAGCTTTTGGTTTTTCAGGGCCTGCAAGACACGTCCGATGCCGTCATCCATGGAAGCGACCATCGCGGCGTATTCGAGACGGTTTGTGTCTTTGATATTTTTGAAACGGGCGCGGTCTTCTGGTTTCGCCTGCAGGATGTTGGTCAACTGTTTCGTTTCTTCATCCCAACCTTTGCCGTAATGCGGGGCGGTGTAGGAAAGAAACAAAAAGAATGGGTCCGATTTTTTCTGCTGCTTGAGATAGCGCAAGGCATCGTCGGTAATGAGATCGGTTGTATAACCTGCCTCAACGAGCGGTTTCGCATTTCGGAACCAATCAGGCTTATATCCGTACTTCGTTGTAAAATAATCAACGCAACCGCCTTGGGAGCCGTAGGTGTAATCGAATCCGTGTTGTCCCGGAAGAGTGTCCGAATCATTGTGTCCCAAATGCCATTTACCGATGAGCGCGGTGCGATAGCCGTTTTTCTTTAGAACCTTCGCAATGGTTGTTTCATGCTGACGAATGCCGCGATGATCATCGCGTTCCATAAGATACATGAGTGCGCCGTGCAAATTATCCTTCGAACGATTTGGATACGTGCCGGTCAGCAGGCCGAAGCGGGACGGAGTGCAGATGGGAGAAGCGACATAAAACTGTTCCAATTTCATTCCGTCGCGTGCGAGAGAATCTATGTTCGGCGTCGCGATTTCGCTGCCGAAGCAACTGATGTCGTTTATGCCCAGATCGTCAGCAAAGATGAGGACGACGTTCGGTCGTGCTGCTTTGCCCTTGGCGAACAGGTGGGAGGCGAACCCGAAACAAGTAAGAAGAACGACAGCAAGGTAGTAACGAAATTTCATTATTGAGCTTCGCTGGATTACACTCTTTTACGACGCGAAAGGCAATGTCTCGGTTTCAAAAAAACCCGGATTCACGGCAGCCGACCTGATTCCGTGGACTTGATCAGCGGAATCGACTTTAATGCCTTCCAATTGCATGAAACTAATTAAGCCCATCGTATTTGCAGGACTTCTTTTTGCGTTGACCGCCTGCAAAACCTCGCACGTTGAGCAGGCGTCTATTCCCGCTCCCACGCTCCTCTCCGTCGAAAAAATATGGGATAAAGGGAATCACAACGCCTTCACCGATCTGATCCGTTATAACGGCAAATGGTTTTGCACTTTCCGAGAAGCGGAGAAACATGTGGGTGGCGTTGACGGAACAATTCGTGTGCTCATTTCCGACGATGGAAAAACGTGGCAATCCGCTGCGTTGCTGAGCGAAGAAGGGGTTGATTTACGTGATCCAAAATTATCCATCACACCGGATAAACGCCTGATGCTCGTTCTCGGTGGATCGGTTTACGAAGGCAAAACGTTGAAAGAACGCCAACCTCGTGTCGCCTTCTCCAAGAATGGAAAAAACTGGAGCGTGCCGCAGCGTGTCGCCGAGAAGGGTGATTGGATTTGGCGCGTCACCTGGCACAAAGGGCGCGCTTACGGCATTTCTTATGGTGGCGGGAAAATAAAACTTCTGGTGAGTGATGATGGAATGGATTACCGCCTCCTCACATCTCTGGAAGTTCCCGATTACCCAAATGAGGCAACTGTTCGATTCCTTAAAAATGGCGATTGCGTGGCACTCCTTCGACGCGAGGCGCAAGATAAACAAGCTTGGATTGGACGCAGTTCAGCGCCTTACAAGGATTGGCAATGGCAACCCGCTGGAATGCAGATTGGCGGACCGAATTTTATCGTTCTGGACGATGGGGCGATGATCGCGAGTGGTCGCCAGTATCGGAACGCAAATTGGAACGAGAGCAAAACGTTCGTTGGGCGCATGGATTTGCAATCGGTTCGCGCGGACTTGATTTTGCCGAGCGGCGGCGATTGCAGTTACCCGGGGATGGTTCTGCACAAGGGCGAGTTGTGGGTGAGTTATTACTCTTCGCACGAAGGAAAAAGCAGTATCTACCTGGCCAGGGTGCTCGTGTCTCCATGAGGATTTTATCTCTTTGTGCGGGAATTACATTCAAGAGAGCGGTCTAATATAAACAAATGGGGGCCGCTTTTAATCAGCACGGTTTTCGGAACCCGCTGCCAGCGTCTCGCTGGCAGATTTTTTGGAATAGCAACGGGGCGAGGATCTGGCGGAAAGTTGTGATGCTCTTTTTTCTGCCGGCGAGACGCCGACAGCAGCTACTTTCCCCGTCGCCAGAGTTCGTAGTGATAGAGCGCGACTACCACGAGCGAATGCTGGATTTTGCCGTGGCGGACGAGGTCGGGCAGGGAAGAGATTGGCACCAGTTTCGTAATCAAATCTTCGGTGCCATCGAAAGCAACTGGATGTTTGCACACACAATTTTCCACGAGCACGGTGTAGCAGATGTTGCTCATGATGGCGGGGTTTGGGAGAATTTTCCCGATGATCTCCGCGGTGTCGCTCTTTCCTTCAAAACCGGTTTCTTCGCGCAACTCCCGCAGGCCGGTGAGAATCGGCGATTGATCTTCCGGATCCATCATGCCGCCAGGGATCTCAAGTTCGACTGTATCTGACCCGTGACGGTACTGCTCGACTAAAACAATCTGATCATCCGGCGTGGTGGCGATGACATTCACCCAATTCACGCAATCGATGACAAAGAAATCGTGTTCCTTACCGTTGCGTGGGGAGACCTTGATGTCCGAGCGCACGGTGAAAATCCGGTAATCACCCAACGGTTTTGATCCAACTTTCTTCCAGTGCTCGATCATTGAAGTCCCTTTTCTTTTGCGGCCCAGCCTTGTTTCATCAGGTTGAGCAAATGGATCATCTCTGCTTCATACGAGCTGTTCCGTTGCTCGGCCAATTGCCTGGCGCGTTTATCGAGTTGCTGCGCCATCTCCAGCGATTTCCCCTCGGGACAACCCATCGCGACCAGGGCCTTGGCTAAATCAGCGGGGTTCATAGATTACCGCACAAAAAAGGCGGCGGCCACGAGGGCCGCCCCCGTGAGAAAATTACTTCACCGAATCTGCAGGAACAATTTTCACGCTCTGCACGCCGACCCGTTTGGTTGGACGACTTTTCTCGCCGCCGCCACCGAAGGTTGTTGGCGTGTCGCCGATCTTCCCGAGGACATCATCCCCTTTGATCACGGTGCCAAAAGCGGTGTATTGCTTATCCAGAAAACGGGCGTCGGCCAGGCAGATGAAAAACTGGCTGCCAGCAGAATCAGGATTCTGGGAGCGCGCCATCGAAAGGACACCGCGCACATGCGGGCGATCATTGAATTCAGCTTTGATTTTGTATCCTGGATCGCCGGTGCCCCAGTAGCTTTCCTTGTCGGCATCCTTGGTGAGTGGATCGCCGCCCTGGATCATGAAGTTCTTAACGATGCGATGAAAAGCTGTTCCATCGTAAAAGCCTTCCCGCGCAAGCTTCTGAAAATTCTCCACCGTCTTTGGCGCTACATCCGGCCAAAATTCGACCACCATTTCGCCTTCGGTAGTGTTGATCACTGCTACTTGTTTCGCTTCTGTATTCACAATTTTTGTATCTCCTGTTTCCGATGTTTTCGTTTTTGTAGTGGGCTGGGGCTTTGAATTGGTCTGGCAACCTGAAGTTAAACAAAAGGCTGCCGCTGCCAATAGAGTGAAGAGTTGATTTCGCATTATTGAATTTGGTCGCGCGGAACGATCTCCACGTCCTGGATTTCGATTCGGGTGGTTGGCCGGCTCCGCTCGTCGCCATAGAATTTGACCGGTGTGTTCCCGATCTTTTCCAGCACGTCGTCGCCTTTGATCAATTTGCCGAACGCGGTGTACTGGCCATCCAGAAAAGTGGCATCCCCGAGAACAATAAAAAATTGGCTGCTGGCAGAATTGATGTCGTGCCCCATGCGCGCCATGGAGACCACTCCCCGCACGTGCTGTCGGGTGCTGAATTCCGCCGGAAGCGTGAATCCCGGATCGCCCTTGCCATACTCTGCTTCTTTTGCGGGGTCTTTGGAAACAAGATCGCCGCCCTGGATCATGAACCCTTTTACAACGCGATGAAATATCGTGCCATCATAGGAATCGTTGCGGGCAAGCTTCTTGAAGCTGGCGACTGTTTGCGGCGCAACGTCCGGCCAGAATTCGATTACCATGTCGCCCTCGGAAGTTTTGATGATGGCGACTTCGTTTGTGTTATTAGTTTGCGGTGCGCTTGGTGTGCCGGGTGGAGTGCTCTGTGTTTCAGATTTTGTTTCGACCTCGGTTCCACCTACGGGTACATCAGATTTCTGATCGCACCCCGCCAACAATACCAATCCAAGTAAACTACAAAGGAGTGTTGCTTTCATCCGGGGAGATTTGACACGGGTTGAAAACAAAGTCACGTCCAGAAATGTGCTTCATAAAGAGTTACATGCAATGGGCAACCGGAGTGTGCGCGTCCCGGGGCGCAGCAACGTGGAACGGGAATAACTGGAGCAGCGCACGAGAGGATGGCTTTCGGCGGATAATCGTGCCGTCATAACTCGAGCACTTAGCTGGTTCCGAAACAAGGTGGTTTTGGACGAGCGGATGCGTTCCGGTTTCCGGGGAACGGGGTCTGAAACCGCGTGATTTGAACTTGTTTGCCCGGAAACAAGTCTGTGTCCGCGTGATTTGAAGAAGTTTCCGCGCAAACAAGTTCAAATCACGGTGATTCAAAGAAGTTTCTCCGGAAACAAGTTCAAATCAGGCTGATTCAAAGAAGTTTCCCGGGA
>JACDHS010000218.1 GCA_013820875.1 Verrucomicrobiota bacterium
TTGAAAACCCGCGCTACAGGACAAATTCCGTTCGCTGGCTATTTACCCGGCACCTTTTTTCGCCCGTTTTTCCGCGAAGAAGTTCTGCAATAATTGGCGCGATTCCGGCTCCCTGACACCGTGCGTGATATCGCTGCGATGATTTAACTGCGGCATCTGTAGGAGATTCATCACGCTTCCGGCTGCCCCGGATTTGGCATCGCTCGCCGCAAAGACAACTCGCGGGAAACGGACATGCACGATTGCCCCGGCACACATCGGGCACGGTTCTTTTGTCACGTAGAGTGTGCAATCAGTCAGGCGCCAATCGCCGATGACCCCTTCCGCCTGGGTGATGGCGAGCATTTCGGCGTGAGCGGTCGCGTCTTTAAGCAGTTCCACCTGGTTATAAGCGCGCGCGATGATGCGACCTTCCCGGACTATCACGGCGCCGATCGGCACTTCCTCGCGCTCATACGCTTTTACTGCCTGGCGGAGAGCTTCGCCCATGAAGTAGTGGTCACTCTGCAAATCAATAATCGGATCGTCTGACATTTCAAAAACAAGTTAGAGCTTCGGGATTGATTCTTCCATCGTCCAGGTATTGCAACCATCTGGATGGCAATGACAATGAATCGAGAAAAAACCGCCGCGATGTTTCCAGAAGAGCGGCCAGATTTGTTCGAGATCGGTCGTCGGCATTTGCAATTTGGACAGTTCGGAAGGATGGAAAAACCGAAATGTTCCTTCGCGATGTGGCGGGGGGCATTCCTTGAGACGCACCTTCACCTCGAATAGAAACATCAGCCAATGCGCGTGTCCCTGGTATCCGTGCTCGCTCACAATGCCGGTCAAATGCAGATCGCCCGGTTGAAGTGCAAGGCCGATTTCCTCCTCGGCTTCGCGACAGGCGCAGGCGTAGGGAGATTCGCCAAGCTCGGTTTTCACTTTCCCACCGCACGGACTCCAGCAACCGCGATTCGGCTCGTTCGCGCGCTCCAGCAAAAGCACTTCATCCTGCTCATTGAAGACATAGAGCAGGGTGGCGATTTTGTAGGGCAACGACATGCCGCAAGTTTTCAAGTGAATCGTGCCAAGTCCAGAGGGAATTTGTTTCCTGGATCATGGGGGCGCATCTCGCCTTCTTGCAGGACATCTCAGGTTTGTGGGGCGGAAATGGCGCCGGGACGATGCCATATGGACTGTGGCGGATGCCATCACATGCTCCATGGAAACAACACGGCGCTCGTCGTCTCACCATGCAACGATTTAACGATTCAACCGTTTCACCTTCACTTCCTTAAAATGCACGCGTTCTTTTTCACCGTGGTTTTGCAGGCCGATATAACCGCTTAACGGGCGCGGTCCACGGTTGGGTTCATACCAGATTTTCTTTTCCGGCACCGGCTGACCTTCGGTAAAATCGGTCACCACCGTTCCGTTCACCTCTACGATTGTTCTCGGTCCATCCAACGTGATCAACATCGTGTTCCACTCGCCGATTTTGGCATCCACGATATTCTGCGCCTCGGAAAAACTGTAGAGGCACCCGGTGCGATGCCATTTCTCGCCGTGGTTGGCGATCTGCACTTCGTAACCGCCATGCACCGCGTCCCATGGATCCTGCGGAGGATTCGGGATGCGAATAAACACGCCGGAATTATCCTTCTCACCGGTTGGCTTGAACACCACGTGAATCTGGCAATCGCCGAACTTCTCCCGCGTGTACCAGAACAACCCCATGCCGCCGTGAGTCACCAGTTCCCCGTCCTCGAATTTGAGTTCGCCGGGCCCCGTCATCTGCCAGCCATTGGTGCTTATGCCATCGAATAAAGCGCGCCATTGCGTTGCCTGCCCGGGCGCCGCGGTTTGTTTGCAGGAAAATAACAACGGCGTAATCGTCAAAAGCAAACTTCCGAAAAGAGAAAAAGACGTTTTGCGCATGGCCGAAAATTACCGCAGCCAAACGGGTAAGGAAGCGAAATTTGAGTGTGATCAATGGCACTCCTCACTCATTGAACCTGAAAACAGCAGTTGAGCCGACCAAAGCTTCAGGCGAAGCGTAAAGGTTGGAGGAGAGTCAAAGAAACTTATTTTCAGTGTCTTCCGTGTGCAATAACGAACTACTTTGGGTAATTATCGCGGCAGCAAATCGAACGACTCGGCCTGGAAACGATTATCGACCACTTTCCCGGTCACGTTGGCTTTGTGCAACACATTGCACATCCCGGTGTCCTCATCGGGATCGCCGAACTGGCGCATCTTGAATCCATCCACAAAATAGCTCTGGCCGCTTATACGCACGGCGAGGTCGCAGCCTTTCTTTTCTTTCAAACCCAGGAGGCATTGACCACATCCGGCGTCCACGGTCGCTGGCTTTTTAGCCGTGTAATTTGCTGCGGTCCGGTTGGAAGCGCAGCCAACAAGTATGAACATGCAGACAGCAAGTGTGCAGGAGAGTTTGAACATGGGCCCGAATAAGCCGGATTCCAAACCGTGAATCAAGCTAAAGTCGGGTCTTGGAGAGATCCCTACCGTCCTTCCAAATAAAATTCCAAGTCACGATAGGTATCCACATCGGGATAACCGTCGGTCGAAGGAGCGAGTCGAAAACGTTTTCGACCAATCGGCAGGAGAGATTCGCGAATGAATTGGTTTTTAAGTTTGCGATCCTTTATCGGTTCGTCCCCGGGAAGCATCGTCGGGGGCAGCAGGCCGTTCCCTTCGCGGCGCAATCCCCAACCGGGATGATAAAAATCGAACTCAGTCGTCAGCGTCAGCGGCGCATCCACTCCCGCGCGATTGATATTGGCGAGAGTGAACCCGCGTTGTTTCCCTGGAGTCTCAAACCCGATGACAAACGCGTAACGCTTCCCCGATTCGAACTTCATCTCATCGCTCCCGGTGAGATCCCAACGCAGATAAACCATTTTACCAGCGTCATTCGTCTCCATGTTCGCAGTGCGGGTGACTGGAACCTGCGGAAACACGCCACCCTTCACAATGCGCAAGCTCTTGTATCCTACCCCTTCCAGAAAATCGTCGCCACGATGATTTTTGGTAAAGCCTTGCCTGGCTTCGGTGCCAGGAGGCGTGCCGTTGTCGTTGATGCGCGGCGAACCGGCGACTTCGAAAAACTGGATGAACATTTTGGCTCCGGGGGCTCCTTCCAGCACCGCGATATCCGATGGCCCAGTGCGCAGGACAACGGCATCAAGTTGAAAATCGCTTTCCGGAACGAAAACCTGCCCGAGATCCCGGTTCCGCTGGTAATAGCCCTGTCGTTTCCAGTCATTGGAACCTTCCTCTTCATTGCGCACACTCGTGCTGCCGCTCGTATCGTGGCGGGTCTGCTGGATGACAACACGTTGCGGATCCGGCGTGTAATTTTTTCCGAGCGCTGTGATTTCGAGGCCGGCCGCTGCCATTGTGGCACTGATCATCAGCAGAAAGGCAATGACTCGCAACGTATGGAGTGGCATCGGTATTGGATAACGAAAAAAAACCGAAATTGAAATAGCCGCGAAAGAATACAAAAAATTAAACCGCTAATCTGCGCTGATAGTCGCTAATTGGAGAGGCGGTTACGCGAGACAAAGACTTCTTTTTGGAGGCCGGCGGGTTCTGACTTTGGCCAAAAAAGTCCGTTTCGATGGCCGGACGGTCCTGACTTTGGTCAAAAAAGTCTTTTCAATGGATGTGGCATCCTTCGCACCCCCCTCTGATTAGCGTAGATTAGCGGTATTGAACTGCCGTTTTAAGGATTAACACGAATTGGGGGGAAGGCGAGAGGGCGGTGGTGGTGGCGCGTCGTTACCATGCAACGATGCATCCATTCAACCATGTAACACTCCCCCCCATACCTGAAATTCGTGTCAAACCTCCCCTTTATTTTGGTTGCGGCTTGCGAGGGTGAGGCGTTGCTAATGTCGAGTAACTCCACCGATGTTTTCTGCATTTATCCACCGAGTTTCTCTGCTCGGATTTGTTTCAGCTCGCGAGACGCTTTGTAGCCGCCAAAGATGCAGAACAGCGCAAATCCGTGAAAGCCGAGACCAAGCCAATCCTGGCCAAGCAGCGAAATACCTGCATCCAATGTATATAAAACCATACCAGTGATGAACGCCCAGGCGTGGTGTTTGCGAGAGAAAAAGCCAAACAACGCGAAAATGCCGATGACGACGACATCGAGTGCAGCCGCTACTGCCATTCCGACCGATCCCATTTCCCTTCCGAGAACGTCAAATACCTGGGTAATACCAAGGCCCACGATAAACGACCACTCACCGCCCGAAAGCAGGGAAATGGTGTTGATCGCCGTCAGACCCGCGATCCAGTAAAACCAACTCGCGCCAGATATGGCTCTCTTTTCCAAAGCGAATTCGACTTCCGAGACGAGTGGGATGTCAGCGATGGCCGGTTGGGGTGTTTGCGCCCAGATGAGCTCATCAAAGTCTGCCGCAGGACGCCAGGCCGGTTGGTCGGTGCGCCAGATTTGAGTTTGCGGATCAAGTCGGCCCTGCTGGATCCATCTCTGTAGTTCCGAGAGAGTTGCCGGCCCGTATTCTTTGCCGTCAGTCCCGAGCATCCGATATTGCAATTCCATAAATTGGTGGTGGGGGTGTTAAATGTGGGACGAAAGACTCGGATAAAGCCCTGTTTTGCTCAAGTTAAAAAAACGTTCCCCTTCCTCGCTGGGTGTGATTTTTTCCGGGTGAGATGGCTTAAAAAACGGAGCGCGGCTGTGCTCGAAGAGTCAGCCGCAGCGGGTACGGCAATATTGCGGCGTTCAGATTTTGCAGGCCCGCTTGATAATCTCGCG
>JACDHS010000219.1 GCA_013820875.1 Verrucomicrobiota bacterium
CAAGCCTTAAGTCAAGTCATCCCTCCCTTTTTCTTTCGCTCTCTCCCGACCCTTCTCAACTGCCAAAATTGATTCCCCACATTTTCAGACAGGCTCTTAGAGCGAAGTCTGGCGAATGGAAGTGGATTCTCAGCCGCGGTCGTATCATCGAGCGCGACCAGGAAGGGCACCCGGTTCGCAGCGTGGGAACGCACCTGGACATCACCGAAGCGCGTCGCGCGACGGAGATTTTGAATCGGCGCAACGAGCTGCTGACCTCACTCAGCGCTGCGCTGCAAACCTTTATCAGCGACAGCGGGTCGAACCAGGCGTTTCAAAATATTTTGCGGTCGTTCGTTGAGTTCAGCCGAAGCGAGGCAGGTCTTTTGTGTGAAATTAAACGGGATCCATCCGGGGAAATAAAGCCTGATCAGGAGTTGGCCTATGTCTTCGAGCGGGTGGAAACATCTTCTGGCCCCCGTGTAGAAGCGGATGAACTCCGCAGAATCGCGGGAACCTTCCGGGAATTGCCATTTCATTTAAAGGAGGCACAAGCAGACACGCGCCTGGCACCCGATGAATGTCCCCTGGTCAAGTCTCTCCTGGCTCTCCCGGTCTCACGAGGCGACGAACTTCTCGGAATGGTGCTGCTGGCGAACAGACCAGGGGGATACACAGGAGAAATCCCGCACGAAGCCAGGCTGTTGCTCAATACATTCGGCACCATGATCAGCAAGCGTCACGCTGTCCAGCAGCGCAATGCCGCCCGGGCGGAACTGGCCGAGCAAAAAGAACAACTCGCCGTCACGCTTGCCAGCATTGGCGAAGCGGTCATCGCCCTCGACTGCAGCAAGCGTATTTTGTTCATGAACCCCAGTGCGGAACGCCTCACTGGATTAAGTCTCGACGAGGCTCGAAGCATGCCTTTGGCGGAAGCGTTTAGTCTTTTCGACACGCATGGTTACCCGGCCGAAAACCCGGTGGAAAAAGTGCATCAAACCGGCATGCCACACGGCAATCTTTATTCAATCGAGCACCCCTTGGAGCTTCGTTCACATGGACTGAGTCAACCATCCATCCTTGCGGCCGCGGCTCCGATGCGTGGCGCAGACGGCACCCTGACGGGCTTTGTTCTGGTGCTCCGAGATGTCGGTAACGAGTTGCGCGCGGACTCGGCAAAACGTGATTTTGTTTCTTGCGTTTCCCACGAGCTTCGAACGCCGCTGACTTCGATTCAGGGGTTTGTGGCAACAATTCTCGGAGATGCCGAAATGCCTGCGGAGTTGCGCACGGAATTTCTTGCGATTATCCAGGAGCAGGCGAAACGGTTGGGAATCCTCGTCGAAGACATCCTCGAAATTTCAAAGGTGGAGTCTGGGCGTCTTCGGTTAACCAAAGAGCCGGTCGATCTTTCAACGATTGTCCAAACCTGTGTTCGCGAGATGGCCCCGGAAGCCGCCCGGAAGCAACTTGCGTTGAAAATGGAAATAAGCTCGCCGTTTCCGACAATGACAGGCGACCGATCAAAACTGTTGTCAGTGGTGAGCAATCTTCTCAGCAACGCCATTAAATTCACTCCCGCTCAGGGCAGGATCAAAGTCAGCCTCGATGCCAGACAAGATGAACTGATCCTTGAGGTTTCGGATACGGGATATGGCATACCGCCTGAAGATATACCGCGAGTATTTGAAAAGTTTTATCGCGTGGAACGGCCAGACCTCCAGATCCCGGGAGCGGGACTGGGACTGGCCATCGTACAGAACATCGTCCTGATGCATTCAGGCCGGGTGGAGGTTGACAGTGAGGTGGGATCAGGAACTACGTTCCGGGTGTTTTTGCCCTTGACCGAGCCTGCCGACCGCCTCAGATGAAGCCCAGCACCGGGGTGCCTCGACGGATTACCCCCCAGGCTGGGCTTTGCTCCTGCGACGCCCTGAATTCCGTCTTCTCCGAGAAAACTTCCGACTCTTCAAAACGCCACCAGGGAGACAGGGTTCGAGGCGAAGAAAGCAACTTTGCTCTCCCGGATCGAAGCCTCTAGAAAAAACGGCAGGCTGCGGGGTCTGGCTTTGCAATTGTCCCGCGCTTTGCAGTCAGCTACTTTAGGGAGAAGAAAACGGGAATGAAGAAACAAATCCTCATAGCGGACGACGAAGAGGTGATCCGGCGATTACTTGCGTACAACGTTGAAAAACTCGGCGCATCAGTCGTTCTCGCTTCAAATGGCAGGGAAGCCATCGAGTTGATGACGGAGGAAATTCTCGTCGCTTTGATCGACTTGAAAATGCCGCTGGTTGACGGAATGGGATGCCTGAAGCATTTCAAGGAGAAGTTTCCCGACACCCCCGTGATTATGATCTCGGCGGCAGGCCAGGTGAAAGATGCGGTCATGGCAATGAAGCAGGGGGCTTTCGAATACGTCACCAAACCATTTGATCTGGACGAACTCGTGTGTGTGGTGCAACAGGCCATGCGACTGGGACGCAGCCTGCGCGAAACAAACCAGCTCAAGAGTGCCTTTGCAACGTCGCAACCAGCTGTCGGCTTCGTTGGTGCCTCCGCGTTCACCAGCTGCCTTCTCCAGCAGGTTGCCAGGATTGCACCGCTCCAGTCGACCATCCTGATCTCCGGTGAAAGCGGCACCGGTAAAAGCCTGCTCGCCCGCACCATCCATTACTCAAGTCCCCGCGCCAGGGAACCGTTTGTTTCCGTGAGTTGTCCCTCGCTGCCGCGCGAATTGATCGAATCGGAAATGTTCGGCCACGAGAAAGGCGCTTTCACCGGCGCTCTGCAACGACGGCTGGGCCGGGTCGAAACAGCCGAGGGTGGCACGCTTTTTCTAGACGAAATCGGCGATCTTTCGCTGCACCTTCAGCCGAAGCTTTTAACTTTCCTCCAGGAACGACGCTTCCAACGCATCGGCGGTTCGGAAGTTCTCGAGGCGGACGTTCGCGTCATCGCTGCCACCAACGTTGACCTGCAGGAGAAAATCCGCGCGCGCGAGTTTCGCGAAGACCTTTATTTCCGGCTCAATGTCTTTTCCTTGCACCTGGAACCGCTTCGCAAACGCACCGATGATATTCCGCCGCTGACGACCCAGATTCTACAGCGGATTCAAAAAGAGCGCGGCTGCGAACCTTTATCCGTCGAACCGGAGGCTCTCGATTTGATGCTAGCCCATTCCTGGCCCGGCAACGTGCGTGAACTGGAAAATGTGCTGGAGCGGGCTTCGGCTTTTTGTGAAGGAGGAATCATTCGCGTTCAGCAATTGCCGTTGGAAATCAACGCACAGGTTTCCAGTCAGTCGCCTGAAACAACCTCCGGAGCCCAGATGAGCCTGGCAGGCCTTCCCCTCGAAGAGATTGAAAAGGCTGCGCTTCAGCAAACCCTGAAATTATGCCGCGGCAACAAATCCGAAGCCGCGCGCCGGCTCGGCATCACGGAAAAAACCATTTACAACAAGCTCAAGCGCCACGGCTTGCGTTAACCAACTCGAAGGTTTTGTTGGAAACAGTACAGACTGAAAAATCACGCCGCGCCGTCCGCTGCCTGGCAGAGCAGGCGAGTCATCTCAATCCCAGTTTCTTTTTTATATTCCGCAGCCATGTAGTCGCTGAATTGTTTGATCCCTCCGCGTTTGATCAAGTTTGATTGTAGCGCCGCCAAATCCTCCGCCGGTGAGCCGCGCTCCAAGTGTCGCGGCATGTTTCCTTGCGAGTTCAACGAGCAGGTCGAGTTCTTTGGTGCTGTTCTTGAATAGTCGCGGGAGCTTTCGTGGCTCTGAAGCATATATTGTCTTAATTGTTAAAATCATCGGCCCCGCAATGCTTTCGCCCCGGCAATCACTCGCTGAATTTCTCCCACCACATGATAAGCGTATTGGTATTCGCGCTCGCTCATTTTGTCTTTGTTTGAAAGCCGATGCAAATGCGCGAGCAGAACTCAGGCAGTAGTCGTCAGGCAATCCAATCGCTGACGCGCCTGGTGGCCGTGTGCAAACACCTTGCTACGCATTCGCTGCGCTCGCCCGGGCCACCATCCGGGCAAAGAACAGAGAACAAACAAAATAGAAAAAATTTAACAAGGAATGTACTGAAGAGTTGGCAGAGAGCGCCCGGTTTTGGGCGAACCCTCGTTGACGTTAAGAGGAAGGTTTTACACCAACCCTCGAACCTAGAGAGAGGAAGCGCCGCGACTCGAACCGTGGTCAGGTCGATAAGTTTGGTCTTCGGACCAGATGAACTCACGCATATCAGCAGGATCAACCAGCATCCGCGATCAGCGGTGCATCTTATATTTGTTCTGACTTCGTTGATTGCTGCTTCTGCCAACCCAACAGTCCATTGCTCAATCTCAGAAAGAAAAACCGTGAAAAACCGGCAACCGATTTTTAATGCCCTCTTGACATTAAGTGAGCCATATCAACGTCTCCAGATCAGACACGCCGGGCCGGAAAACGTCAACCGCGATAGCGGAACTGAAGGCGCTATTCCGGCGTTGTCTGCATCTGGTTTGTTGAACGAAGCCGCTGTGAGGCGGGGGAAGGGAGATATGCGGCTACGCCGGTGGTTGGGTGATTGATGATTCATTTCCTCTGTTCTTTTCTCCAGACTTGTTGACCGCAGGCCAGCACATGAGCTGAACCTGCGATCAACAGTTAACATTAATCAACAGAGACCATGCATATAAAAAAAGTTCCCCGCACGCCATCCTTAAATCCTTCGCCGATGATTTAAAACTCCTGTCCATTGGAGCGCGCACCGAGCAGGCTTACTACGCCTGCGTCCGTC
>JACDHS010000145.1 GCA_013820875.1 Verrucomicrobiota bacterium
GCGCGATTACGAAACAACAGCAACCAGCGCCCAAGCTTGGATCTATATCGCCATGATACGAATCCAAATCCGCCGCCTCGCTTGATTCCTCACTTTAACCGACTTTTCAGACAGGCTCTAAGACTTACATCGATGCCCAAACACAGAAAAGGGGTCGTTGTAAGAGTTACAGGGACCGCCCAAAACGTTTTTGACAGCCCATGTAAGTGTTACATCGAGGGTCTAAAACAATTTTGGGCATCGATGTAACTCTTCCCGAGTGGGCTAAACGAATTATGACGTCGTTGTAAGACTTCCCGATCCGACAAAAACATTTTAGACGTCTCGGGAAGACTTACATGGGTGGTCAAAATTAGTTTTGGCCTCGTTGTAAGTCTTACAAGGACCTCAAAACCGGTTTAGACCCCGTTGTAAGACTTCCCGAGACGCCAAAAACAGTTTAGACGCCTCGGGAAGACTTACATGGGTGGCCAAAAACAGTTTAGGCGCCTCCGTAAGTCTTACAACGACGTCTAAACTCCAGCAATTCCCACATTTTCTCCCGTTTTGACGTTTGGAACGCGCTTTTTCCCGGTTTTTTGGCTGTTTCGATGGCAATTCAGGCGAGGTCCGCCCTTACCATGCGTTGTTTAGGGCAGATTGAGAAAAAGAAGCGGATTCCGACCGTTCTTTATCCCTGTCCGTCGTTTCGTAAGACTCTGCTTCGCACGACTCGGTAAGCATCACCGGAGAGCAGTTATCGCTTATTGCTGCGGGTCTCAGACACCGCGCTCCGCGCGACATGTGACCGCCAGTTCGGACCACGCCCATAGGGCGAGCGCGCTTGACGTGAGGGCGTTGCGCGTTACGTTCGCTGCCGTCACTCGATCAGACCGTCGGTAAATGTCAGAACAGTTCATGTCCACCCATCCAAATACTCCCGCTCCTCTCAACGGAGATGAACCCAGGCAAACTCTTGCTGAACGCGTCAAAGCTGCCGCGGAGTTGCTGGACACCATCGCCAATAATCGCGCGTTGCTCGCCGAATTGCCCGAAGAAGAACGCAATCGTCTCCTGCAACTTGCAGGACAGGTTTCGCGACCGGACGCACTGGATCGGCGGCGTCTCCGTAAGGCGCAACTTCGGCAGCGTGCGGCCGAAAAGCAAAAGCGGGTTGAAGAGGTGCTGGGAAACACCGGAATCCGTGTGTTGCGCCAAAAACCGGTTTTCACCACACCCAACGTTCATCCTCCAATCGGTTTCGAATCGCACGAGATCAAGGACGACCCGGACTTTCGCGAGGTGGTGGAGCCGCAGAATTGCTACACCTGCAAACAGGACTACAGCACGATTCATCATTTCTACGACCAGCTTTGCCCTGCCTGCGCCGAACTGAATTATCGTAAACGGGAAGAACTCGCTGATCTGCGCGGTCGTGTCGCATTACTGACGGGCGGACGGGTGAAGATCGGTTACCAGGCCGGGATCAAATTACTTCGTGCCGGTGCCCAACTGATCGTCACGACACGATTCCCGCGAGACTCCGCCGCACGTTATGCTCAGGAACCGGATTTCGCGGAGTGGGGTCATCGCCTCGAAATCTTCGGACTGGATCTGCGTCACACACCGAGCGTGGAAGCCTTTTGCCGTCACCTGATTGCGACGCGCGATCGCCTCGATTTCATCGTGAACAACGCTTGCCAAACGGTGCGGCGTCCACCGGATTTTTATCAACACATGATGGAAATGGAAACGGCTTCGCTGAGCGACTTGCCGGAAGCCGCGCAGAAGCTGCTCGGGGCTTATGAAGGATTGCGCGGCTACAACATGTTGCCGGAAGGCGAACCCGCATTGATTGAGCGAGGCATGTCAGAAGTCGCCGGACTCACACACGCCGCGGAACTGTCGCAGGTGCCGCTCCTGGCTGAAGAACTGCAGGCGCAAAAACATCTTTTCCCACAAGGCCGACTCGACCAGGACCTGCAACAGGTGGACCTGCGCGAGCGCAACTCCTGGCGTCTCATGCTCGACGAGGTGCCAGCGGTCGAGTTACTGGAAGTGCAATTGGTGAATGCAATAGCGCCATTCATTATCAATGCGCGGTTGAAAACCTTGATGCTGCGAACCCCGGAACGCGACAAACATATTGTCAACGTGTCGGCTGTCGAAGGGCAGTTTTACCGCAAGTATAAAACCACCCGCCACCCGCACACGAACATGGCGAAAGCCGCGTTGAACATGATGACCCGCACCTCAGCCGCCGATTACCAGGCGGATGGCATTCACATGAACAGCGTGGATACCGGTTGGGTTACGGACGAGGATCCGGTCCAGATTGCCGCGCGTAAAACAAAGGAACATCGCTTTCATCCGCCATTGGATATCGTGGACGGCGCGGCGCGGATCGTTGATCCGATCATTGCCGGGATAAACACCGGCGAACATGTCTGGGGTAAATTCCTGAAGGATTATCGTTCGATTGATTGGTGAGATTGTGTCCAGGGGCACATCCCATTTTTGTAGGACATTTCCAGTTTGTGGAGAGGAACTGGCACCGGGACGGTGCCGTAACTGGCAGGCGAGGACGCCTACCCTACGTAGCGTAGCCGTCCTCGGCTGCGAGTTCACCGGGCGTCCCGCCTGGTGTTCAGGAAATGGAGACGCAATGCCGCAAAGCTAAGATGCTCCCGGCCCTCCTGGCATTTCACCATCGGAAATTGCCTCGACAGATGAAAGGGTTAAAAGGTTAATTCCTTTTAACTCGTGCTGGTCCCCCTACCCTCTTTGACCAGTCGCGAGTCACTACACGCAATGAGAGTTGGCGTTTTATGTCGGGCTGATCAACTGGACTGGGCTCACAAGCTCGGCTTCCGTTCTTGTGAAATGATGCGTTTTGCGGACAGCGCGATGGCGCCGCAAATCCAGAACTGGCGACCGCATGCCGAAGAGCTTTCCGCCAAAGCCAAAAGTCTCGATATTCGCATTTCTGCCATCGGCGCACTCTATAAAAATCCGCTGGACCCAAAGCAAACGGAATACTCGCGACAGGTATTTCATCGTGCGATCGATGTTGCGGCGTTGATTGGAGTAAAAACGGTTTCGGGCTTTCCAGGCGCAGTCATCGAGACGGAGATTAACGAGCGCGGTGGCAATCCCGTTTACAAGTCGTTCGAGAATCACATGCCGCAGTTGCTGTCATTCTGGATGCCGATTGTTTCCTACGCGGCGGATCATGGAGTGCGCATTGCGTTCGAACATTGTCCGCAGGGCGCGTGGCACCTGCCGATCATGGGTTACAACATGCTGAGCCAGCCAGCGATGTGGGAACGTTTCTTCAACGCCATCCGCTCGGAGAATGTCGGGATCGAATGGGACGCGAGTCATTTGATCTGCCAGATGATTGATCCGATCGAAAACATTCGCCGCTTTGGCTCCCGCATTTTTCATGTTCACGCGAAGGATGCCTATGTGAACCGGCACTTGCTGGAGGTGTATGGAATTTGTCATCCGGGAGTGATCGAACATCGCGTCGTCGGAATGGGCCAATCCAATTGGGCGGAGATCGTTCACGCCCTGCTCCGCGCCGGATACGATTCAGACCTGAACATCGAAGGCTGGCACGATCCAGTTTTCCGCGATCATGAAGCGTTGGTTCCGGATGATTTGAAGCATCAACAAAACAATCAATCCGGCCAAAAACTCGAAGAAGCCGGCTTGCTCATTGCGAAGCGGACGTTGGAGCAGTTCACAGCCGGAACGGAATAACCCTTATGGACAATCCAGAATTAATTCGGCGTCCATTAAAAACGCGTGGAGCCAAGTGGGCTGCGAAGAGTGCTCAACGATTAGCCAAAATAGGGTTCAGGCCTAATCAAATCTCCCTGCTTAGTATTGTTTGTGCGATGGCGGCTGCGACCTGTTTTCTAGCTGTGAACTACTACGATTCGCCAAACACAAAAATCTTATACCTGATTGGCGCCGCCGTTTTCATCCAACTGCGACTACTCTGCAACTTGTTCGATGGCATGGTGGCGGTGGAAGGCGGATTTCGTTCGAAGTCTGGAGAAGTTTATAACGACCTGCCGGACCGTATTTCTGACGTGTTAATTATGGTTGCTGTAGGCTATTCACTTTCCGATCTTCGATTTGGAATTGTACTCGGATGGATCGCAGCAATTCTCTCCCTGTTGACTGCTTACGTCCGCGTCCTGGCTGGCTCTTGCGGAGTGAAGCAGGATTTCTGCGGGCCGATGGCTAAACCTCATCGCATGGCAACCCTGACGTTTGCCTGCATTTTGGCTGTTGGAGAAATTCTATTGCAGTGGCCATCACGTGTTTTGATCGTGGCATTGGGAGTTATCGCCGTTGGTTCGATTATTACGGTTGCTCGTCGCGCATCCCGGCTCGTCCAAACACTGGAATCGAAATGATCGCCGATTTGTTTGCTGGCATCATCAAGCTCGTTTCGGGGGCAAACCCCCGATGGGTTGGATGCAATCCAGAAGAACGGCAACGTATTTATTTTGCCAATCACACAAGTCATTTAGATGCAGTCGTTCTTTGGGCGACGTTGCCGATGTCTCTGCGCATTCGAACCCGCCCAGTCGCCGCACAAGATTACTGGACGAAAAGCAAAATGCGGTTTTACCTCGCCAGCAAAGTCTTCCGTGCGGTTTTAATTGAACGGGAAAAGGTTTCCTTGAAGAACAATCCTTTGGACCTGCTTCTGAAGGCTCTGCAGCAGGGAGATTCTCTAATCATTTTTCCTGAAGGCACACGGGGAAACGGTCGCGACATACAACCATTTAAAAGTGGCTTGTATCATTTGGCCAAAAAGATGTCGGATGTAGAATTTGTCCCGGTGCATATAGACAACATGAATCGCATTCTTCCCAAAGGCGAGGTATTGCCAGTGCCGCTCTTGAGCTGCGTCAGTTTTGGTGAATCTCTCCGGCTTGCAGATAAGGAAAGTAAAAGCGACTTCCTGGAACGTGCCCGACTCGCGATCGTAGATTTGAAACAATCATGACACTTCACACCGACAAAGAAACCGTGTGGTTGGTTGGCGGCGTAATCGCGCTGCTAACTTTGGCGAGCGCCATCGGCTTTCTGCTTTCCAAATCGGTTAAATCTGAAGGGGCACGAGCCACCGTGAAGAACTTGAATTCCCGCACGCGTGCCTGGTGGGTGATGGTGATTGTGTTTGGAATTGCCATGGCAACTGGAGGCATTGGTTCAATCCTGTTGTTTGGTTTCACATCGTTCATGGCTTTGCGGGAGTTCATCACTTTGACACCGACGACCCGCGGAGATCATCGCACTCTGTTCTGGGCCTTTTTCGTGGTGACGCCACTACAATATGTATTGGTTGCGGTTGATTGGTACGGACTATTTAGTGTCCTCATCCCGGTATATGCATTTTTGTTTTTGCCGATCCGCAGTGCTGCAGCCGGTGAATGTGAAAACTTCCTGGAGCGAACGGCTAAAATTCAATGGGGACTCATGATCTGCGTTTATTGCGTCAGTCATGTGCCTGCCATTCTGAATTTAAGAATCCCTGGCTATGAAGGTCAAAACGGCAAGTTGCTCTTTTTCCTGGTCCTGGTTGTGCAAATGAGCGATGTGCTGCAATACGTCTGGGGCAAACTTTTGGGAAAACACAAGGTGGCCCCGACAGTCAGTCCGAACAAAACGTGGGAAGGATTACTCGGAGGCACGCTGTCGGCATCTTTGTTGGGCGGAGCCATTTTTTGGGCGACGCCATTTACGTTTTGGCAGGCGTTTGGTATCTCGCTATTGATAACGTTCATGGGATTTGGAGGAGGGTTGGTCATGTCCGCGATTAAACGTGATAGAGGCGTAAAGGATTATGGAACTTTGATCGAAGGGCATGGTGGGGTGTTGGACCGTGTGGATTCGATCTGTTTCGCTGCTCCAGTGTTTTTTCACCTGATACGATTCTATTTCACCTAGGTAACGACGACTTCAAATGAGGGCACTCGACGAATATCTTCAATTCATCCACATGCAGTTGTCGCAAATTGAGAATACGCAACGTGGCAATATCGAGGTGGCGGCGAATTGGGTATCCAGCGCGTTGCAGCAGGATAAATTTATTTACGTATTTGGATCGGGACATTCGCATACGTTGGCTGAAGAAGTTTTCTATCGGGCGGGAGGGTTGGCACGTTGCATTGCCATTCTCGACGGGAAACTGATGGTGCATGAGAGCGCTTCCGAGAGCACGGAGTGGGAACGGAAGGAAGGTTATGCAGCGGAGGTCTTGCAACGCTATGCAATAACGAGCGGAGACATCTTGATCGTCGTTTCGAATTCCGGGCGCAATGCGGTTCCGATCGAGATGGCGATGGAAGCCACCCGGCGAGGAGCAAAGGTCATTGCGATTTCGAGTTCGCAACATAGCGGTTCCGTTTCGTCGCGGCATTCTTCCGGGAAGAAATTGAGCGATGTCGCTCAACTCACGATCGATAACTCCGCCGTTGCGGGAGATGCGACGATTGACATTCCCGGACTCGCGCAACGAATCGGCCCCACCTCCACCATCACGAGCGCGTTCATTCTAAATGCGATTTTAGTCGGTGCCGTGGAACATTGTGTACAGGCAGGAAAGCCCCCGGAAGTTTATGGCAGTATCAATAGCGATGCCGGCGCGGTGAATGATGCGATTTTGAAGAAATACAAGGGTGTGATTCCGCACTTGTGAAGCTCTACCTGCCACTGGGAGGGGGAAGAGTTAGATCCTCGTTACTTCGTCTGCTACAATTTGTAAGATTATTTCCCAAGGCAGAACTGGCTAAAAATTGAGTCGAGCAGATCTTCGTTGGAAGTCTTGCCCACTATTTCTCCGATGGCATTGACCGCAATGCGCAAATCCATGGCGGCGAGTTCCAGGGTTTCATTTGCGCGTAGCGCATCAATGGTGCGTTGGGTGCCTGAGCGTCCCCGGTTCAATGCATCGGCGTGACGGGAGTTGATCATCACCTGCAACATCTCGGCTTTGATTTCTCCCGACCAGACGGCTTCTTTAATGGTGTCTTTCAGTGTTTCGACGCCGGCATTGGTCGTGCAGGAAACATCCACGATTGTTTCCTGGTCTGGTAACGACAACTGAGTAGGTAGGTCGGTTTTGTTACGAATCAGGATGCGTTTCTTTCCAATAAACTCGCGGAGATAAAGCTCGTCGGTTGCGCTGATCGGTTCGGAGGCGTCAAAGACATGAAGGATTAACTCCGCTTTCTGCACACTGGCGCGACTGCGGCGAATGCCTTCCACCTCAATTTCATCGGTGGCCTCCCGCAACCCGGCGGTATCCACGAAAACGACCGGTATGCCACGAATGTTCGCGGTCTCTTCAATGGTGTCGCGCGTGGTTCCCGCAATCGCCGAAACAATCGCACGATCATGTCCAAGAAGCTGATTGAGCAAACTTGATTTACCCGCATTGGGTCGCCCGATGATGGCTGCGCGAATGCCGCGACGCAGGATCTGGCCTTCACTCGCATTGCGCAGGAGTTCATCCATGAACGCCACGCTGCGGTCGAGTCGTTGCAGCAGTTGCTCTTTGGTGTTCGGTGAAATGTCTTCGTCCGGAAAGTCGATGTGCGCCTCGACATGCGCGAGGACAATCATCATTTCGTCGCGAAGTTGATTGATGCGTTGCGACAACTTGCCGGCGAGTTGTTCGTTGGCAGCAGTGAGCGCCAACTCGGTGCGGGCATGGATCAAATCGGCGACAGCCTCGGCCTGGGCCAGATCAATGCGCCCGCTTAGAAAAGCGCGTTTGGTAAATTCGCCGGGCTCCGCGAGACGAGCGCCGTTTTCGAGAACGGTGTCCAAAACCAATTTCGCGGGGAGCAATCCGCCATGGCAGGTAATTTCAACGACATCTTCGCGGGTGAACGTACGTGGAGCGCGCATCACCGCAACCAGGACTTCATCGATTGTTTCGCCATGCTTTACGATTTTTCCGTATTGGATGGTATGCGATGCGGCGGCAGAAGGTTTTGCGGAAGATTTTCCAACGGGCACGAAACAGCGGTCGGCAATCTGCAACGCTTCATTCCCTGAAAGGCGAATGACGGCGAGGCCGCCTTCGCCAATCGGTGTCGCAATGGCAGCGATCGTGTCGGTCAAAATCATTGAATGGAAATTAAGGGGAAAATGGGAAAATGGGAAAGGCGGGATTTCGCCCGCGGATCATCATGCGAAATACACGAATGGAGATGGGACAGGCAGGATGCCTGTCCAACTTTTGAACGCGCCAGGATTCGTTACGCAAGGATCTTATGCACGATCTCGCCGTGGACATCGGTCAGGCGAAAGTCGCGTCCCTGGAAGCGATAGGTCAGTTTCGTGTGATCGAAGCCGAGTTGATGCAGGATAGTGGCGTGCAGGTCATGCACGTGAACACGATCTTTGGTGATGTGAAAACCGAGTTCGTCTGTTTCACCGAGAACCAAACCCGGTTTCGTCCCGCCACCGGCGAACCACATCGTGAACGCCTGCGGATGATGATCGCGTCCCATGCTGCGGCCCGCTTCAGCGTTGGTTTCGACCATCGGCGTGCGACCAAATTCTCCACCCCAGATGACCAAGGTATCTTCGAGCAAGCCGCGTTGCTTCAAATCTTTGATTAATGCGGCGGAGGCTTTATCCGTCAGACCACATTGTTTCTTCACGCCGCCGGTGACGTCAGTGTGATGATCCCATGCTTCATGAAACAGTTGCACAAAACGAACGCCGCGCTCGATCATGCGTCGCGCCAGCAGGCAGTTGTTCGCGAATGAAGCCTTGCCCGGAACGGCGCCATACATGTCGAGTGTCTCCTTGGATTCCTTGGTCAGATCCACCAGTTCAGGGGCGCTCATCTGCATGCGATACGCCATTTCGAACGAGTTAATGCGCGTGGCAATCTCAGGATCGCCAGTCACTTCCAAATGGTGCTCGTTGAGATTCTTCAATGTATCTAGCGACTTGCGCTGCATCTCACGCGTGATCCCCGCGGGATTCGAAAGCGAAAGGATAGGGTCGCCGGAACGACGGAACGTTACCCCCTGGTAAACGGTCGGCAGAAAGCCACAGCCATAAAGGGAAGAGCCACCACTCAAACCGCCGCCCGAACTCAAGACGACAAACCCCGGCAGGTTTTCCGATTCATTACCCAATCCATAAGTCACCCAGGAACCCATACTCGGCCGACCAAACAGCGTGGAACCGGTGCTCATGAAAATCTGGGCCGGCGCATGATTAAATGCGTCGGTGGTCATCGACTTCACAAGCGTGATGTCATCCACCACCTCTGCCAAATGCGGCAAAGCATCGGAGAGCCACGCGCCATTCTGACCGTGTTGAGCAAACTTGAATTTCGACGCGAACAGTTCTGCATCCGGTCGGATAAACGCGTAATTCTGTCCTTTGACCACTTCGGCGGGGACCGGTTGGCCATCGTATTTCTCCAAAGCCGGTTTGTAATCAAACATGTCGAGCTGACTCGGAGCACCGGCCTGGAACAAGTAAATGATGCGTTTGGCTTTCGGAGCAAAATGCGGCGGCTTGGGCGACAGCGGATCGATCACCTTGCCCCGCGCACTCGCGCCGAACATGGATTGATTGAGCAGTGACGCGAGTCCAATGGAACCGAGGCCGACACCGCACTGTTTGAAAAACCAGCGGCGCGTCACCAACTTCCGCGCCTCGTTATTCAGATCTTCATGAAAGTTCATTTTATTCCTTCGTAATCGTTACATCCATGTTCAACAGCACACGTGTAACCATCGTCCACGCCGCGACTCTGTGCAGGTTCACATCTTCAGGGAACTTTGTCGTATCCGATAAAGCGACCGCGATCGCTTTATCAGTTCGATCCTCGAAATAGCTTTTTTGATCGTCAAGCAACGCGAGAATCTCTTTCAACTCAAACCCATCCGGCACGCGTCCCGTGCAAAGGCGAAACGCGAAGATGGCGCGCGACCTGTCATCCGCGCCACCTTCCTTGTAAACGCGCAGAGCCATCGCCTGGGAAATCTCATGGAACACCGCATCATTCAAAGTGGTCAACGCCTGCAATGGTGTGTTGGACCGGTTACGTCTCACACAGGAGAAATCCGCGGTGGGCGCATCGAAGATCGTCATGCTCGGATAGGGCGCGGTGCGCTTCCAAAACGTGTACATCGCGCGACGATAGCGGTCGCCGCCCTCGCTCGTTCCCCACTTTGGATTTCCCCAGGCCAATGCCAGGGCGCCGTCGGGAAGAGTTGGATAAACACTCGCCCCCCCGATTGTCGGATCCAGCAAACCGCTCGTTTTCAAACCGATGTCACGAATAATCTCTGCTTCCACCCGAAACCGCGGGCCACGCGCCAGCAACGTATTATACTGATCCAACTCGTACAGTTTTGGAGTGATCTTCGAGGATTGCCGGTAGGTGGCGGAAGTGACAATCAACCGGTGCATCTCTTTCAAACTCCAGTTTCGGTCCATGAACTCGGTAGCCAACCAGTCGAGCAACTCGGGATGCGACGCCTTTTCTGCGCGGGTGCCAAAGTCTTCCGGCGTCGTCACCAATCCTTCTCCGAAGTAAGATTGCCAGACGCGATTCATCGTCACTCGGGCCAGCATTGGATTTTTTTTATCGGCCAGCCATTTGGCAAAATCGAGGCGGTTTGGGTTTTCCGTTTTTGGGAGCGGATGCAGAATCGCCGGGGTGCCGGGAGAAACCTGTTCACCCAGGCTTTTGAAATCGCCGCGCCTGAAAATGTGTGTTTCGCGTGGGAATTCTGTTTTCGCCAGGACCAGAGTTCGCGGACCGACAGGCCACTTCTTTTGTTCCTCGTCTATTTTCTTGTTCGCCTCGGCGAACCGTTTGCCTTCCGTTAAGCGGTATACAGTAAAGAGTTCGCGCTGCTCGGCTTTGCTTCGTTTCGAGGGCGTTTTTGCGAGAATGTCCCGTTGCGTCTGGGAAAGAGGATCAGCCTGCAGGCTCCGTTTCTCTGTCAGGATTGAAAGCCGAAATCGGCCCAGGGTCAGTTCCCCACCGTACACCTGCTTCAAATCGAACGTCAGCAGAGTGCCAGCATGGAACCCAAAATTCTCTTCCGTTTCAAACACCGCAGTGCGGTTGCGATTACGGCGCCCTGGCAAATCTTCTCCTGCCCAACCGAGCTTATTCGTCGTTGTTCCATCAATTGCAGTGGAAACAGGAAAACCCGGTTGTGAAAAATCAGCCGTCGCATTGGTAAACGTAATTTGGTTCGTCCTCGAACGATCGTCGAGTGGGGTGATCTCCAGCGAGATTTCGCTCAATACAAAATTCCCATTGGGGGCCCGCCCCGGCCCACCGTTCGGCAGGTTCGGATCAGCAATCGCTTCAACGCGGACGCCGGTAATGTTCGTCGCCTTCGTTTTCGCGACAAAGGTGTACCCGGAATACGGCGGGCTAGAGCCCAGGGCCAGCAACGAATGATCACTTTGCTTGATGAACTTGGTCCCCACCGCGCCGAAGTAGGATTCCGGCTCCAACACTTCCCATTCGTAATTGATCTCGCGCATCCGCTCTTCCCATGCCTGCATCTTCTCCGGGATATCCGCGTGCTGGGCGAGTAACTCATCTTCGATTTTGGAAATCGTTTTTTGAATCTTCTCCCGTTCCTTGAGCTGTGCGGCACTCGGCACTTCCAATTCCGGTTCGTCATCGTTGTTCAGGAACGCGAAGAATTGATAATACTCCTTGTGCGAAACGGGATCGTATTTGTGATTGTGACATTGCGCGCAGGCAACCGTCAGGCCGAGGAATGATTTCCCGATGGCATCAATGCGATCGATGATTCCTTCCACGCGAAATTGTTCCGGATCAATTCCACCTTCCTCGTTCAACATCGAGTTGCGCAGGAAACCGGTGGCCACACGCGTCTGAGTGGTGGCATTTGGCAACAAATCACCAGCGATCTGCTGGATCGTAAATTCATCGAATGGCAAATCCTTGTTGATGGCATCGATCACCCAATCGCGATACGGCCAGATCGTGCGCGGCAAATCTTTTTCATAACCATTGGTATCCGCGTAACGTGCCGCATCCAGCCAATGACGCCCCCAGCGTTCGCCGTAATGCGGAGAACTGAGCAAACGCTCGACCAACTTGTCATAGGCATCCGCAGACTTGTCAGCCAGGAATTGATCCACCTCTTCGATGGTTGGCGGAAGACCGACCAGATCCAGGCTGAGCCGACGAATCAATGTCACCTTGTCTGCTTCATTGGAGGGACTCAGCTTCTCCTTTTCCAACCGCGCTAAAACAAAAGCGTCCATTGGATTACGCCCCCATTTTTTATTCTTCACTTTCGGCAAAGCGGGACGGACCGGCGCTTTGAAAGCCCAATGATCTTTCGGATCCACAAACTTCGCTTTATCCACGCCATCGGGCCAGACCGCGCCCTGGTCAATCCATGCCCGCAAAATCGAAACCTGTTCGCTCGTCAGGCGATCCCCTTTTTGCGGCATGACCAGGTCCGGATCGAGACCGGCCACCAGGTGGATCAGCCGGCTGTCCGCACTTTTGCCCGCTGTGAAAACCGCTCCATGTGTGCCGCCCTGGAAGGCGAGTTGTTTGATATCGAGGCGCAGATCGCCCCGTTGCATCTTTTCGCCATGGCAGGTGTAACAGCTCTTTTCGAAGATCGGCTGGATATCTGCAACGAAATTGATCTTGCGCGTGGCGGGCGGCGGCAATTTCGAAACATCAATATCAACGCCATCACCACGATGACAGAACAGGAAAAGAGACGTCGCAAGAAGCAACGGCAACATCTTCAAAGACATAAAACCACGACGGCGCATAATTCAGCGGATTTCTCCAACAATGGGACGATAGAACCTCAATATTATTCGGCAGGAAACCCTTGAACAAGGTTTAAGCGCGGGAAGGCGGGAGGACTTTTATCTTTCTTTGACAGTGTTCACTGCATTGTGAACAGGCTTTGGAACATGAACGTGTTGGGTCAGCGCAAGTTGGTCAATGAGGGAATCGGGGTTACTCGACACGGAGAGCATCGCCTGGTGAGCAGCCGTCAGGAATTGCTCGGTCCGCATGTGATCCAAAAACTTTAGAAGCAGCTCGTAAAAGCCAAGTGCGTTCAGAATACCGACCGGCTTAAGATGTAAACCCAGTTGAAGCCATGTGAACACCTCAACGATCTCTTCCAAAGTACCGATGCCGCCGGGAAGAGCTACGAATGCATCCGCAAGTTGCGCCATCCGATGTTTGCGCTCGTGCATCGTATCAACGGCAATGAGTTCGGTCAGGTTATGGTGTGCGCGCTCCTCGGCAATCATTGCGCGTGGAATAACGCCGATGACGTGGCCACCGGCTGCAAGGGCCGAGTCCGCAAGCACACCCATGAGGCCAACACCGCCCCCGCCATAAATAATGGTCAGGCCACGAGTAGCGCAAGCCGTTCCGAAAGCTGCCGCGACAGCTGCGTATTCGGGAGATGCGCCGAAGCTGGAACCAGAATAGACACAGATCCGGGACACGGTGCGCGAGGTGGTCTCCGAAGATGGATTAGCTCTCATTTGACGAACTTGGACTACCCGCTTCAACAACCCGTTTCTCGTATTTGTTCAGAGCAGTTTCGATCGCCGTTTCCAAGTCCACACCCGTCGAATTTGCGATGCACATCAAGGAAAACAACACATCGCCCAACTCCCCTTGAAACTCCTCGTTGGGAACAAAACCTTTCGAGCCGTAGTCCGAGCCTTTCAGCACTTCTTTCGCCACCTCCCCGAGTTCGGATATTACATCCAGCATACGGTGCGGTACATCTGTCTCAAGCCCGTTCCGTTTCACGAACACTGCCACTCGCTCTTGGGTCTTCTTCATTTTTTAAATGTTATCCTCCACCGGCAATACTGGTTCCGTTACAATTCCTTGCACAAAAAAGGCATTAGGTCGAGCAATGCCTCCTCACCCAAAAGACCAACGCTGACATCGACACCGCTGCTTTCAAAAGCTCGACTCCTCGACCTGCATCCGACAGAGATTGAACGATGAACCGTCTCCACGGCTAATATCACCCACTCCCAAGTGTCTTCGTAATCTCTCGTAAGATCAACGAGACCCAGTCTAGCCGCTAACTGCTGTGCAATTGGTTCTAACTCCTGCTCGTGCCAAAACCAAATCGATTCGATACGGAATATGCCTGGAAATCGAGGCTGGTTCATGAGGTCGAACGTCCCGCATCACTGACCCCGCGCCAGTGATACCCAAATTGAAACCACAGCGCTATCGCGGGGTTCGGTGGATGCGGTTTTGCCATCATAACGTCAAACACAAATGCTCGCAGGCACATCAACGGAAATGAACTCTCCATATTCGGCTCTGCCACCCGATACTCGGTAAGGCAAATAAATGTATCGAGAAAATCCTGAGCACTCCAGCAGAACTCGGATGCCATCCGGAAACACTGGATGATACTGTGGTGCGACTCAGGACTGAAAGTCCGTCATGTGATAGCCTGGGCTGCAAGCGAGTCCGACGAGCAAGGCCCAGGTAAATGCAATCGAAGGATCTGAGCTCTGTAAGAGCGCCACAATTTTCCTCCACATTGAATTTTGTGCCGCCCTTGCAGGGCTCGAAAATTGAACACCGTTTCCCCGGGGCTCGCTCGACGCTTCACCCCGGGCTATCACGTGACGGGTTTTCAGCCCTCAAACACCACCCTGCAACACTGCCCGGACTCTGCTCAGTTCACTGACGCTGACGACTGGCTCCAACACCAGAAATCTCGCCTGTAGCTGCCCGTGCCGATGCGACTCATCGGAAGTTGCCCCGCCCGCGATCAAAATATCCAAATGGTTGCCTGAAGAATCCTGCGCGCAAAAACTTTCCGCAAACACCTGACAGCCAGCCAACGCGGCCCTGACGTCCGACGCGGCTACGTTCAACCCTGGAATGCAAATAACCCGAAGTGAAGCGGGTCAAGTCTCTCGATTATCCCACCCCGCACTCCCGCTTCACTCCGAGTTATCTACATTCCTTTTTTTGTTAGATATCCCACCTTCTCCTTTTGCGTTCTTTCGCGGCTATTAACTGCCGTTTCAAGGCTGAACATTTTCTCGTCAACTGCTTTCCAGGCTCTTCGCTGCGCAATTCCGTGCCGTGCCACTTTCCTGAAGTTGGTTCTTCTTTGAAGGTTGTCGCCGCAATTCCATCACGACCGCCGAACGCTTTTCAGATCACCGTGGCAGCCTTACAACAAGGCCAAAACTATTCAAAGCGTCATCGCAGCACTTACCGAGTGGGCTAAACGAATTTTGCCGTCGATGTAAGGCTTACATCGATGGCCAAACCGAAACAGGGCATCGATGTGACTCTTCCCGAGTGGGCTGGAAGGAAACAGACGTCGATGTAAGACTTACATCGGTGCCCAAACACAGAAAAGGCGTCGTTGTAAGAGTTACGGAGGCCGCCAAAAACGTTTTTGATCACCCATGTAAGTCTTACATTGATGGTCTAAAACGTTTTTGGCCATCGATGTAACTCTTCCCGAGTGGATTTTACGAATTTTGACGTCGTTGTAAGACTTCCCGAGGCGCCAAAAACATTTTAGACGGCTCGGGAAGACTTACATGGGTGGTCAAAATTAGTTTTGGCCTCGTTGTAAGACTTACATGGGTGGCCAAAACCGGTTT
>JACDHS010000146.1 GCA_013820875.1 Verrucomicrobiota bacterium
CGCCCTACCTTTTGAATTTGCGACAGACGAGCTGGAACTGTGATATTGGCGATAAATGCAGGAAGGTAGGGCGCGTCACTCCTGTGCGCGCCGTCCATAGGTAATGTTGGAACGACTGGATTCTCTTGCAACACAACACTCCTATCATCCTTAACTAAATGGCAGTGGCCCACCGGGCTGGGTAAACGGTTTTACCACATTTGCGGCCTGAAGGGCCGCGATATCCGGGCTCTTAATCCCCCAACGTAGCATTCCAACAAACGCGATACCTAACGCCTCGCGAAAACAGATAGCCCGGCCCAGGCCGACATCACCTCACGCAAGGCTTCCAACTGTGCCATTTGCACTAAAGCCCAGTCCCGCCGGGCTGGCAGCACATCGCTCAGCGACACATCTCCCTCCTTATATCTCGCTTCCGCCGCGTTTAACACCTTACGTGCGCGGGGCATAATTTCATCCTGCAACAAACGTGCACGATGCAACGCTTCAGCCAACTGCGATTCAAGCTGACGCAGGTTTACTGCGAGATCGCTTCTCTTTTTAGCGCTTCGCGCTTCTGCTGCCGTCACTCCGGCCTCCGCTTCGCGCACGCGACCGCTGTTTCTGTTGAACAAGGGGAGTGGAACGCTAATCCCAAAATCCGCGCTATTGCGCTTTTCTTCAACGATGCGCCGATACAACACTTCCACATTCAAATCGGGAACACGCTCTGCTTTTGCCAGGGCCACCCGTGCACGTTGCAAATCCACATCGGCTTGCGCCGCCGCAATCTCCGGATGAGCTGAAAGATTCGCCGATATCCTCTCCAATGACGCAAGTTCAAGCACCTCGTTGATGTTGCCGCTGAGTGACCCGATCTTTGAACTCGGCTCGCCCAGAGCGTCGGCCAGTTCCAGCAACGCCTGTTCCCGAAGTGCCTTTGCCTGGCGCAAATCCAGCTCACTCCACCGAAGCTCCATCTCTGACCGGGCCAGGTCTTCCGAGAGTGCATCGCCCACCTCCACCCGCGCTTTCGCAATCTCGGCCCCATTGGACAAATGCTGCCGAATTGCGTCCAGCGTGTTGAAAGCTGCTTCCTGGTAAAGCGCCGTGGCAAATGCCCCATGCACTTTCTTTCGTACGGTTAGCCGCGTCACCTCGAGTTCATTGCGTAAGCGTTCCTGGTCGCGGCTCTCAACTTCGCGGGCTTTGCCAATGCTTCCATTGATGGGAATGCGTTGTGAGAATCCCACCAGGTATTCCGGATCGCCTTTGCCATCGAACGGCGCAGACTCAACCCGCACAATTGCTTCCGGATTGGGAAAGGCGCCTGCCTGGGTCACACGCCCACCCGCCGCTGCAATGTTCGCATTGGCCTCCCGTAAAAGGGGATGTCTCGCTTCCGCCAAGGCCAGAGCTTGCTCGAGTGTCAGGTTTTCCAAACTGTCCTCGGCCGAGCCGACATGGCCGCACAGCAAAAGTGCGGAAATTACCGTCACGAATAAACGTTTCATAGTTCCACTCCTGTTTTCTTCAACACCATCACGTCAAGGGTCATGAATGGATCCTTTCTCCCGTTGCGGATTGCACTGGTCGGCCGAACCGAAGGTAAAGTGCTGGCACGACAATCATGTTCAGCAGCATCGAGGTGAGTAACCCGAAGAGAATCACAATGGCCATCGGGGTCTGGATTTCATTCCCCGGTTTCCCGCCGCCCAGGGCCAGAGGAATCAACGCTAAGCCTGCCGTCAGTGCAGTCATCAGGATCGGGGCAAGTCGCTCCATTGATCCTCGGAACACCGCTTCCCGAAACTCCGTGACTCCTTCCTTCTCCTGCAGATGCCGAATGTGCGACACCAGCATGATGCCATTCCGTGTTGCAATCCCGAACACAGTGATGAAGCCAATCAGCGACGCCACTGAAAGAACGCCGCCCGAAGCAAACACACCCGCCACGCCACCAATGAGCGCCAATGGCAGGTTGAGCATGACGAACGCCGCATCCCGGCCCGATCCGAACGCCAGCTTCAACAAAAAAGCAATTCCAACCACCACGACGATGCCCAGCATGAGCAACAAACGGCCCGCTTGTGCTGCACTTTCAAATTGCCCGCCATATTCCACGCGGTAGCCGCGCTCTGCCGCAATCAGCGGATCCACCACAGCCCGGCAATCATTCACAACACTCGTCACGTCTCGCCCGGCAATGTTGCAGCTGACCACAATTTTTCGTTCCACTTGTTCACGGCTGACCGTGTTGGGGCCCGTATCCTTGCGTATCTCCGCGACCGTGCTCAACGGGATGCGTGCTCCAGTCGGAGTATCGATTAAAACTTCCCCTAACGATTCCGCCCGCCACGGTTCGGCATCAACCACTCGCAACACGAGGTCGAACGAATTGCGCCCTTCTAATATTCGCGACACGGTCACCCCTTGCAGGGTCGCTTCCAGCACCTGGCCAACCTCTCGAATGGACAATCCATATTGCGCCATTGCATCGCGGTCGAAGATCACCTTCAAAATGGGAATCTCCATTTGTTGTTCTACGGAAAGATCCACCACTCCTCCCACCGCCGACATCGCCAGTCGTGCCCGCTCGCCCAAAGTGCGCAGTTTACCAAGGTCCTCTCCGAAGATTTTCACCGCCACGTTCGCCCTCGTTCCCGAGAGCATATGATCAATTCGGTGCGAAATTGGTTGGCCAATAGTGATGTTCATTCCCGGCACTTGCGAAAAATCCGAGCGTAGCGTTTCGAGAAACTCTTCTTTGCTTCGCTCTTTCATTTCCAGTGACACATCGAGCTCGGAAGCTTCCACCCCTTGCGCATGTTCATCCAGTTCGGCTCGTCCAGTCCGTCGTGCCACCGATACCACTTCAGGATGCTTGAGAAGGGTTTGTTCCACCAATCGACCCAACTCGTCCGATTCTGCCAATGGCGTCCCCGGCAGGGTGACAGCGCTAATTGTGAGTGAACCTTCGTTGAATTCAGGGAGAAATGACCGGCCGGTGAAAGTCATTCCTATCACCGCAACGGCAAGCAGCGCGATAGCCGGCAACGTAAACAACCATGGATGTTTCAAAGCAAAATTGAGGATCGGCGTGTACACCCCTTTTAAGATGTGAACCGTTTTCGGTTCACCGCCTTGCAGCACTCCTTTGCTCTTCGGCAGCAGCCAATAGCACAGAACCGGCGTCACCGTCACTGCCACGAAGAGGGATGCAATCAGCGCTACCACATACGCCACACCCAGGGGTTGCAGCAACCGGCCCTCAACTCCGGATAGAAAGAAAATCGGGAGGAAAACCAGGACGATAATCAATGTCGCAAACAGGATGGAGCTTCTGATTTCCACGCTGGCATCGAAAACTACATCCAACGCCTGGCGTCGACGTTCCACCGGCAACAACGAGTTCTCCCGCAATCGTCTGAACACGTTTTCCACATCAATAACAGCGTCATCTACCAGTGCACCGATCGCTATCACCATTCCGCCCAGCGTCATGGTGTTGATCGTCGCTCCAAACGCTTTCAGGATGAGCACCGCTGCTACTAAAGAAATCGGGATGGCAGTTAAGGTGATAAACGTCGCCCGCGCATTGAGCAGGAACAAAAAAACAATGATAACAACGAGGATGCCGCCGTCACGCAGCGCATGGATCACGTTCTTAACCGCAACTGAAATAAAGTCGGCCTGCCTGAACGTCTGGCCAATCTTCATCCCTTCCGGAAGTTTGGATTGGATATCGGCCAGCACGGCGTCCAGTTGGCGGGTGAGCACGAGCGTGTTTGCTCCCGGTTGTTTCTGAATCCCGAGGATCACCGCCGGCTGTGTGTTCGCCGAACCTTCGCCACGTTTGGGCGCTGCTGCGATTTTCACCTCAGCCACATCCGCTACTCGCGTCGGAACTCCGTTCATTACTGACACGACCGTCGCCCCTATGTCCTGCACCGATCGGATGCGTCCGATTCCAGTCACCAGGTACTCCGTGGAAGCTTGTGTCAGAAAACCAGCGGAAATATTTTCGTTTGCACCTTCCAGGGCTTTGCTCACTTGGTCCAGTGTCACGCCCCGGGCCATCAATTTCGCCGGATCCACTTGCACCTGGTATTGCTTCACATCTCCACCAATCGGCGTCACTTGCGACACCCCGGGCACCGCCAAAATTCGCCTGCGGATGATCGTCTCGCCCGTAGTCCGAAGTTCTATGGTGTCGTGCTTTTCTGAGGTCAGGGAAACGAAAAGGATTTCCCCCATGATCGATGACACCGGCGCGAGAATCGGCCGTTCGACTTCAGGCGGCAATTCTCCCGTGACCAATGCCAGCTTTTCATTAACCGTCTGCCTTGCGGCGGCAATGTCCGCACCCCAATCGAACTCCACCCAGATGACCGAAATACCTACCGCGGTGGAAGAGCGCACTCGACGCACTCCGGAAGCTCCATTTAACGCCGCTTCAATCGGAAACGTGACCTGGCTTTCCACTTCCGTCGGCGCCATTCCGTGCGCTTCGGTAATAACGGTGACAGTCGGCGCGGTGAGATCAGGGAAGACATCCACCGGCATGCGAATGGCCGTGTAGCTCCCGATTGCCACCAGCAGGATCGCTAGCACCATCACCAGCGCCCGGTTCCGGAGAGACCATCGGATCAATGCATCAATCATAGGTCTCCTTTAATGAGCATGTCCGTGCGCTGGGATTACGCTCGATACCGACGCCAGCCGTATCGCATACGCTCCCTTGCTCACCACGCGTTCTCCCTCCGTCACCCCTTCAAGCACCTGCACATAACCACCGCCGCTGACGCCTAAAGTAAGGTCTCGTTTTGCAAAGGTTTCGCCTGAGAGTTGCACGAATGCCACCGACCGGCCTTCTTCTTCGACTATCGCCGAAATTGGAATCGCAACACCCTTGGTTTGTTCAGCGGTCGCGACAAAAAGTTGCACGGTCTGCCCGATGCGAAGCGCACCATTTGTATTCGCAGCTTCGAACATGATCGGTGCTGTCCGCGTCGATGCATCGATCTGCATTCCGAGGTAAACAAACTCTGCCGGGATAGAAGCACCCTCTCTCCCAGTCTGGAACGTACCCGTCGGCTTGCCACTAACCAGGCGGTTTTCCGGTAAACGGGCCTCCAGCCAGACTGTTTCGGCATTGAGAATCGTGAAAAGGACGGTCTCCGGTGTAACTGGCGCTCCCAGGTTCGACCCCACCTGGCTGATCACTCCTTCCATAGGAGAACGTAACTCAATCGAACTCAGGTCCAGTCTCTTCCCGCTTTCTTCGCTCCCCGGCGAAAGCTTTTTGTAAGTTGCCTGCAATGCGGTCGCTGCTTCGAACTGCGCTTGCGCGGAGGCGAGAGCAAATTCCGCTTCCTGCACTTCACGGTTCGACTTTGCTTCCGACGCAGCTAGTCGTTTTGTCCGTTCCAGAACCAATTTCGCTTGATCCAGCGCACCTTTAGCGCGAATGGCTTCGGCTTCCGCTTCCAGCAGACGCGCTGCTTGCTCGGAGAAAGTCGGCTGCAATAGCACCAGCAACTCTCCCGCTGCCACCTTCTGCCCGGGCAACGGCAATGGCTTGTTCGGAGGCAGGATCAGTCGACCGGAAACCGGCGCAACCACCGAGGCCATCGAACCCGGCTTCGGGGTCACAGTCGCGGGAAGCCGCGCATGCTCAATTACCACTCGGTTTTCTGCGCGCTCCGTTCGTGTCAGTATCTTCCATTGTTGTTCTTTCAGGAACGTGATGCCTTCGGCTGGTTCCGCAAACTCTGCCTGCAATGCCGCTTTCTTATCCGGGTAAACTTCAATCATCCCAAGATCGACCGAGGCCCCCGCTACCAGCAGTTCCACTTTCCAGTCTCCCGCTTTAGGGAAGGTGATTGCCGGAAGGTAGATACCAGCCCGGGCCGGCCCGGCCTGAAGATGTTCGATTGGAACATCGTTCCCATGTGTGAGCACGAACTTCACTGGTCCTTCGTCCCGCGGCTTCAAAGTCTGCAGGTCGGTGACATGGGTAATGAATGTCGTCTTTGTTCCAGCCACCGGCGCTTTGTGTTCGGCAAACACTTCATACCGATCACTCCACACCGTGATTTGGGCGGTCTTTTCTTCAGCGGCAGCCGCCCCTTTGTCATGAGCGTGCCCATGGCCTTGCTCATCCTCAGCATTGTTATGCGTATGGGGACGGCAGCCGGTGACCAAAGCCAAACCAGCTGCAAGTGTAAACAATGTGATGAACTTCATAATCAGTGGGCGTGTGCCTTGGAGGCGCTCTTCGGAAACGCGAACGTAACGTTGGTGAAGGACTGACCCTTGAGGGTGATCTGAGGAATTGTTCCCTGGAACTTCTTAGCCGTTTTGATCCAATCGGCTTTGCCTTCAAACATTTCGCTTGCTTCTTCGTTCGCTGCCTTCCGGGACAGCGTCACTTTTTCCTCTTTCCCGTTTACCTTGGCCACAAGCTCAAAGGACTTTTCCGGAACCCGCACATACTCCATGTGGCCATCCAAAACGAATACCTGGAACGATCCGGTATCCGGGTCACGCACCCATTCCAGGTTCAATGCGGGCTTTCCGAGTTTAACCACAGTTCCGCCGTGGGGTGCTTCTTCATCATGCGTGTGCCCGTGATCATCCTTGGCTGACTTCTTTTTGTTCTGCGCTACGACATTTAACGACAAAGAAGCCGCCAACACACAAACCAGTCCTGCAAACAATTGTTTCTTCATATGTAAAACTAAGGGATTCAATAACGCTCCAACGAACGCCGAGCTAAATGCCGGTTCCACCAGGGAGCAATTCAGGCGGAAAGAATGAAAACACCACTGCGCATAGCGAAGTGGTCAGGGAAGACTTAAGCTGAGGGAGGACCGCGCGGAGAAAAACGTGGAGGCGGAGAGTCGTCGGGAATCAGTTGCGTTTCTGACGGTATCCGAACAGGACAGCGATCTGGGATCAAAGCCCTTTCCCAGAGCACTAGCGCGACTGCCAGCAGGGGAACTTGCAGCTTCGCTTTGACCACTCGTGCTTCTGAGCCATGATCACTTTCAGGATGCGGCTGATGAGAATCTTCGGAATCCGCGTGTTCAGACTCATGTTCGTGATCCGTATCATGGCCGGAATCCACATGCCCATAAATATGAACTTCGGTCGAGAGATGGAATGGAACGAAGGCAACAGAGAAGGCCGTCAGCAGCACCAAAACGAAAGCGCAATATCCGGAGATATTTCGTCCAAGTTTCAAAGCTCCCTTTGGCAACACATGGTTTGATTACGTCTGGCATGTGTCCCTGTCAAACATTTCCGCCCCGTTCGGACACTCAGTAAAATCTCAAATAGCCCATCCGCTTTAATCCTGTCTGGGGTCCTCGAGCGATTTCCAAGCTGCAAATTTAGAAGCTAGGAACAAAAAAGACCGGAACACCTGTTTCAGTCTCTCTCGGTTCCTCGTGAAGTTTTCCTTCCACGGCCGCTATCTATTCCGACCAGATTGCTTTCCGTTTTCTCGTTAATTCTGGGGAATCCAGCTTTGTAAAGTGCTGATCTTATTCTGTCTACATTGGTCCTGAATACATTTTTCGCGATTTTTTTGAGCGTTTATGTCTGAACGGTGTCAAACATAATTCACCTGAGTTCATTGCCTTACGAATTTTTTTGTGAAACAATGCTTTAGATAGCCCTTTTTTGTTTATGAAAGCTGTTGCTCGTAGTTATTTCGTTTTACTCGTCTTCGCATTCCTCACGGTTCCTGCTTTTGCCAGCACGGATGAATTCCGCGCTTTTTGGGTGACTGGATGGAACCCGGGATTTCTCAACCAGAGCCAGGTGGAGACGCTCCTCGGCGTAGTGGGTGATCCCAATTCAAAAGGCGCTATCCGAGAGGCGAACTGTAATGCCGTCATCGTTCAGGTTCGTCGGCGCTTCGATGTTTGTTATCCCTCGGGCGTGGGCGAACCGTACATGGGCGGCTTATCGCCCTCCACCTTCAATGCTCTCGAAGCAATGATTAAAGCCGCCCACGACACCACGGGTGGCAAGAAACGAATTGAGGTCCACTGCTGGTCGGTGGTTTTTAAGACTAACAAGGGACCGGTCTATAACCAGCACAGAGACACGCCCACGGGCAGTTTGACGAATTTCGACAATTATTGGCCTACACGGCTGGATTCCGTTAACGGCGCTGAGAACGCCTCTGGCGCTTTTGATCCGGGGCATCCCAAGGTGCTGGAGTATCTCGTCAACGCGCATATGGACCTGGTGAATTTCCAGACGACCGCCGGACCGGACGGGACTGACGGTCACATAGACGGCATTCACTACGACTACATCCGTTTCGAGGGGAACAATGAAGGTTTTAATCCGACGAGCGTCAACCGTTACAAGGCTCGCTACGGACTGGTCAACGATCCTGTGTCGAGCGATGAGCAATTCAAACAATGGCGGCGCGATCAAGTGACCACGTTTGTCCGACAGATGTATGCCCGGATTCAGAAAGCAAAACCGTCGGTCAAACACTCAGGGTCATTTATCACCTGGAATCCCTCCCCCGTAGCTTCGACGCGTAATGCGTTCAAAAACACGCGGTCTTATTACGATGTGTATTCCGATTGGGACAGTTGGAATGAAGAGGGGATCATTGATATGGCGGTCCCCATGACCTACTACCGTCAACATGAACACCCCGCCGATTACATTAAATGGATGAATTTCCAGAAGGATCGAAAATTCAATCGCCATATGGTGGTTGGTCCCGGGACCTATCTGAACACGTTCGACAATGCCATTCTCCACCTCAACATGACGCGCGATCAGTCGCCGGCCGGCAATTACGCTCATGGGTTTGCTGGCTATGTGTATCACTTGCCCTACGCTGGCGGCAACTGGCCGACCTTCAGTCCAACACTCCTTTCAGACGTCACACCGACATGGGCGGACATTCCCGAAATGCCGTGGAAAACCACCCCCACAACCGCCCATATCATGGGGACAGTCACTGATGCTCACACAGATGCCTGGGCGGATCATGCCGTGGTCAGCCTCACCGGTTCTGTCAATCGCAGCATGTATGTCGATGGCACAGGTTTCTATGCGTTCATTGATCTGCCGCCGGGCACTTACAACGTGACTGCCAGCAAGGCTGGTTATCAGAACGCGCTAGGAACAATCAACGTGGCCGTCGGCGCCGTCACCGGCAACATGTACGAACAAAACCTGGTTCTCACCACAAACACTTCCCCGTCAATTATCACTCACCCGATCAGCCAGATCGTCCACGAGGGAACGAACGTGATCTTTTCAGTCGTTGCCCTGGGCAGTGAACCGCTCAGTTACCAATGGCAGCGAGGGGGAACAAATCTTACCGGCGCAATCGGGACGAGTGTCACCCTGGACAATGTTACCACCAATGACGGCGCTGCTTTTTCGGTCGTGATCACCAATGCTTTTGGAATTGCTGAGAGCGATCAGGCAACGTTGATTGTTCTTCCTCCACAGATGATTACCGGCGCCACGCTTTTATGGAAATTGAACCAGGATGACCGGCTCTATTTTTCCGCCGACCACAAGGAGCGCGGACTCTCCTACAATCCCGACACCGGCAACCTGCTTTTCATCGGTCGTGCGCCGACAACTGCTGTTCACGTTCTGGACGGGGACAACGGCGATGACCTGCACACGCTGACGATCACCACAAATGTCACAGGCGGCTTTTATCCATTGCAAATGATTGGTGTGGCGGATGACGGCGCGGTTTATGCCGGGAACCTTACATTAGCCAATTCCACAGAGTTTCGGCTTTATCGCTGGGCCAATGACGGTGCTTCGACAGAGCCCACGGTTGCGTTCAGCGGAGATCCGGGTTTGGGAAATAATCAACGCTGGGGAGACACTCTTGACGTGCGTGGAAAAGGCTCGGACACGCAGGTTCTTTTAGCATCGCGACTTGGAAACATGGTATCCATCCTGACAACGACCAACGGCGTTGATTTTGCGGCCAATCCAATCACGGTGCCCGGCGTGCCCAATGGAAGTTTCGGTCTCGGCGTAGCCTTTGGCCGCGACAACACGGTCTGGGGAAAAACAACCAACGAACCACTTCGACAAGTTTCGTTTGACCTCAATGCCGGCACCGGCGCAGTTGTTCGCACCATTAGTTCCCCGGCGATACCAGAAACTGTTGCGCCGATCGGGGTCAACCCGCGGTTGGATTTGCTGGGCGGCATCAGTTTCGAAACACCTGATCAATTAAAACTGTTCGATTTAGCTGGGGATATTATGCCGCCGGTGCTTGCTGCCACGACTTTTCCGACAGCCATTCCCAACGCGTTCTTTGTTGGTTCGGTGGATTTCGGGCGAGACAGGGTTTACGCCTTGAATCCGAACAACGGGATCATTGCGTTGCAGTTGAATTTCCCAACCGGTGTTGCTCCAACAATCACTAAAGCGGAACCACTCAGCTCCAATTCGATCGGGTTATGGTTCAACGCTGAACGCAGGCCCTATATCGTCGAAGCCAGTTCTGATCTGATCCAGTGGAATACTGTCACCTATGACATCCCACAGGACGGATACATGGAATTCAACGATTCGGCTTCCGACGCGGCACGCTTTTACCGATTGGTCGCGCCTTGAGCCAAGCTTCAGCCAAGAAGTCGGGACAAGCTGTCCCGCCCCCAAATAGGGGTGCGGACAGCTTGTCCCCTCAATCTTCAAACACCAGGAATATCGATGAGAGGCGCGTCTCCTGATCTCGCGTCCAACGCTGCTCATGAAATCCGTGTGGTTTCATCACTGTTCCGCCCTGTCCGCTTTTCATTCTTTCCTCTAGAGCCGAGCATTTGACTTACTATTTGCCAGTTCCTAATCTGGTTTTCGAAAAATGCTGTTCCCGTCCGTCAAACAGTCAGCAATACCTCGCGTCGTTATCACAGGCGCGGGAATCATCACCGCGCTCGGACTGGGCTGGAAACAAAATGTCGAAGGGTTCCGGGTCGGCCAAACGGCTTTTCGTCCCGTCACACCCTTCGATGTCTCCCGGCAACGAGTCAAAACCGCTGCGGAAATCGATGTCCCAGCCGAACTTCCCCGCACTTTTCTGAAGCGCAAAGCCGAGAAACGACTGGAGCGCGCCGGCAAAATGCTTCTTCATGCGGCGCACGAAGCGTGGGAACAATCCGGTTGGAAGGCTTCCGACAATATCCCCGTCGTGCTCGGAACAACCAGCGGAGGGATGAGCCTGGGCGAAGATTTTTATCGTCATGCACTGCAATCGCCGACGTCAGATTTTCAACAGGCTTCCCGCGTCACTTATTATCAATCTCAACGGCAAGCGATGGAACTGTGTAACGCATTTGGTTTTTCCGGTCCGCTCATGCTTATCGCCAATGCTTGCGCCTCTGGAACGAATTCCATCGGGCACGCCTACGATTTAATCCGCACCGGTCAAGCCGACCGAGTCTTGACGGGCGGATTTGATGCGATCAGTCACCTGGTTTTTTCGGGGTTTGATTCTTTGCAGGCGCTTTCCCCCACTCGCTGCCGACCGTTCGATGCGCATCGGGATGGCCTGGCGCTCGGCGAAGGCGCAGCAGTCTTAACGTTGGAAACTCTGGAAGAAGCGCAACGGCGCGGCGCAACAATCCTGGCGGAAATAGTCGGCTACGGCGCATGCACCGATTCACATCATCTCACTCAACCGCATCCGCAGGGAGATGCCGCGCTCGGTTCGATGAATGCCGCCACGGAATGTGCCGGATTACAGCCCAGGCAGATTGGCTACATCAATGCCCATGGCACTGGCACGCCGTTGAACGATGCGGCTGAAGCAGGGGCGATCAATCGTTGGGCCGGTGAACAGGCCAAAAATATTCCAGTCAGTTCCACCAAGGCGAGCATTGGCCACACGCTGGGTGCGGCGGGTTCGATTGAAGTGGTGATTTGTTTGATGGCGTTGCGGGAAAACTTTCTTCCGCCCACTGCGACGTTGGAAACACCCGATCCACTTTGCCAGTTTCCGATTGTGCAAAAGCCGACTGCGGCCTCCTTTGAATATGCGCTGACCAACTCCTTTGGGTTCGGTGGCGCGAATGCGACGCTCATTTTACGGAGGTGGCTGTGAGTTCGATTTATGTAAACGGCATTGGAGCCGTTTCTCCAGCGGGATGGGGAGTCGCACCGTTCCGGGATGCGCTCGCAAAAAAACAAGCTCTTCCAGACCAGGATCTTGCAAGGCCCGGCTTTGCACAACCGTTGCGTTACCGGCACGTTCCAGAGCCGCAGCCGCGCCCTGCTTTTCTGGCCACCCCTCGTTTGCGCCGGACGAGTCCTATCTCCCAATACGCCACGGCCGCTGCCCTGGAGGCAATCGGGAGTGATTGCGAACGCGTCAAAGCAGGCGAACTGCGACTCGGCATCGTGTTCACGGTGATGTCCGGCTGCGTCAATTATTCACGGCGTTTTTACGATGAAACACTTTGTGATCCGTCCACCGCGAGTCCGCTGGTATTTCCTGAAACGGTTTTTAACGCCCCTTCCAGTCACATCGCTTCATTGCTCGGCACCAAGGCGATCAATTACACGATTGTTGGTGATCCCGGAACGTTTCTGCAGGGGCTTGCTTTGGCGGCCGATTGGATTACGAATGATCGCGTGGACACTTGTCTCGTCATCGGCGCGGATGAAATGGATTGGCTCGGCACGGATGCTTATCGGATATTCCAACCGAAGATTGTCCTGAGCGATGGCGCCGGGGCGGTGTATCTTGGAAAAAAGGAAAGTCCGGTGCGAATGGACGCTGTGACGAATTCCCATTTATTTTTGCAAACACAAAACCGCCACTGCGCCGCATTGAAGATGAGCCTGGAACTTCCGACAACTGCCTCTGATGCCCTGCTCTGCGACAGCACCCAGAACTTGATCAAACTTGATGCCGCAGAGAATGCTGCCTGGCAAAACTGGCAGGGATCACGTCTTTCGGTGAAGAATGTCATGGGGGAAGGATTGATGGCGGCTGCGGCCTGGCAATGTGTCGCGGCCGTTGACGCGCTCCAGACCGGTCAGTTCTCCCAGACCAATGTCAGTGTGGTAGGTTGTAACCAGCAAGCGATCGGCGCACGATTCTCCAGTATTGTAAAATGACTCCACGCATTATCCTCGTGACAGGCGGCAACGGCGGGCTGGGCCAGGCAATCGCCCGCAATTTTCTTAACGAGAATGCAGAGAACGTTCTTTGGCTGAGCGTGCGCGCCCGGCGTGATCGCGCTGAAGCTTTGAAAGCCGAGTTTCCTGATCGCATTCACCTGGTGGAACTCGATGTCACCCAACCGGAGGAATGGAAAATTGCAGTTAAGAAAATCGAAGCCGAAGCGGGACGTCTCGATGTCCTGGTGAACAATGCCGGCAGACATGATGACGCATTGCTCGCCACAATGTCTGCGGAGGCATGGCAGACTGTGATTTCGACAAATCTCGATGCGGTGTTCCATGGCTGCCAGGCTGTCTTGCCATTGATGATTTCGCAACGGGGCGGTCGCATCGTGAACATTGCTTCGCTCAGCGCATTGCTCGCTCCCCATGGACAGGCGAACTACGCGGCCGCAAAAGCCGGTGTCGTTGCCCTTACTCAATCGCTCGCCAAGGAGGTCGCTCGAATTCGAATCACAGTCAACGCGGTTTGCCCCGGCTATATTGAAACTGAAGCGTTGCAACATATGAGTGAAGAGGAACGCAAAGCTGCCTGCGCGAAAATCCCTATGCGGCGTTTCGGTAAACCAGAGGAAATTGCGGCTGCCGTCCGATTTCTAGCTTGTCCGGAGGCCAGTTACATCACAGGCTCAATTGTGAAAATTGACGGTGGGATTTTTTAATTATTGAAAGATCACGATCACGACCAGGAATTTTAGATGCAAGATTTGAACGAACTTAAAGCGCGGATTAAGCAGTTGATGGTGGAGAATCTGATGTTGCAGATCACTGCCGAAGAAATCGGCGATGACCAATTGCTCTTCGGTCCGGACAGTCTCGGGCTGGACTCGGTGGATGCCCTGCAACTGGTTGTCGCACTGGATAAAAACTTTGGCTTAAAAATTCCAGACCCTGGTGCGGCGAAGGAAATTCTGCAAAACGTTAACACCATTGCCCAGGCTGTTCAGAAAAACGGCGTTGAAGCCAGCGGTCCTGGTCTCTGATTTCCAAATTTCTCCTCATAAACCTTTATTGACCAATAAACCCTAAACGATTACGAACATTCCCATGAAAACCCGTCTCCTAACAGCTCTCACCTGTTCTGCAGTGGCCTTAATGCTGACCGCGCCATTAAAAGCCGAAACACCGCAACCACCGAAAGGCTTCAGCGCGTTGTTTAACGGCAAAGACTTTACCGGCTGGCATGGCATGCCGCATCACGATCCCCGCAAACTGGCCGGAATGACTCCGCAACAGCGCGATGACCAGGAGATCCAGTGCAAAGCTTGCAATAAGAAAACCACCTGGGCTGAAGATTTCAAAAAGCATTGGCATGTCGAAAACGGTGAACTGGTCAACGACGGCCACGGCCCTTACGCCACCACGGACAAAGAATACAAAGACATCGAATTCCTCCTGGAATACAAAACGGTGGCCCGTGCTGACAGCGGCATTTACCTCCGGGCCACTCCGCAAGTCCAGATCTGGGATTGGACCGAGGAAGCAAAATTCAAACATGGCGCGGATAAAGGATCCGGTGGTTTGTGGAACCAAAGCCCGGGCGCGCATGGCAAAGATCCGCTGGTTCTCGCGGACAAACCGTTTGGCGAATGGAACAAGTTCCGCATTATCCAGGCAGACGACATCACCACCGTTTATCTGAATGGCAAACTCGTCGTGGATCACGCGAAGATGGAGAACTTCTGGGATCGCAAACAACCCCTCTTTGAGAAAGGTCCGATCCAACTGCAAACCCACGGTGGCGAAATCCGTTGGCGCAATCTCTTCATCCGCGAGATTTCCTCCAAAGAGCGGGAAAAGATCTTAAAGACCGCAGCGAAGAAAGCCGAAAAAGCAGAAAAGACCGCAGCAAAGGCGAAGTAACGTGTCTTTGACGGCTTTTTGAATCCCAAAGGGATTCCGTAGCAAAGCCCAGCGGTTGCGAGGCACGAGCTACCCTGGGTAAAACGCGAAACAACGTTTCAACCCTGAAGGGGGAATGGCGCTTACTTAAGGCATAAAACCAACAAGTCCAAGATGTTGCATCTGCCATCCGCAACCCGCGTTCCCGGAAGCACTTACAACAACCAAAGCCCCAAAAAACACCTGTTTTCCACGCGGAAATGGACCTGTTTCCGCGGAAACAAGTCTGTATCCGCGTGATTTGAACTTGTTTCCGCGCAAACTTCTTCAAATCACCCTGATTTGAACTTGTTTCCCGGGAAACTTCTTTGAATCA
>JACDHS010000220.1 GCA_013820875.1 Verrucomicrobiota bacterium
TTAGGTGGGCGTCTGGGGCAAAAACCATTTGACTGAACCTTGAATTGTTACGAGGGAAAGTCAAGCCAACAGCGTGATCCAAGAGAGTCCGAAATGGCTATTCCAGTTTCGCTCGAAACTGAGACTACACCATTAGTGATTTCCGCCCTCCCGGGCACTCGTACTGGCCACTCGGCGGGTTCCGCACACACACCTTTTCGTTCGTGCAATCCACACCCAAACGCACTCAGTCGTTCCTCCGGAACTTTGCCCCTATTCCCCGTTGTACCCAATGTTGAAACATTGGGCTTTTCTCAATTGTCCCTACCTCGATCATGAATTACAACTCTCCACAGACCCAACCACGCGGAACGGGTGTGATTTTTTCCGGTTGTAGGATCGGAGCGCGGCGTAACCGCGACGCGGTCCGTTGTTTCTATAGTTCTGATTTGTACGCAGCATCAGCCGCAGCACGTGAGATATCAAGCGGGCCTGCAAAATCTGAACGCCGCAATTATTGCCGTACCCGCTGCGGCTGACTCTTCGAGCACAGCCGCGCTCCGTTTTTACGCCATCTCACCCGGAAAAAATCGCACCCAGCGAGGTTGGCTGCGATTAAAAACGGCACTCCACCAAGGCCCGCTTAATTCCAGACGATTTGATTTTTGATTTTCCACCGGGCTGTGCTTGAATGCTTCCTCGGTTTGCATCCGTAGCTCAATTGGATAGAGCTTCTGACTTCGGATCAGAAGGTTACAGGTTCAAGTCCTGTCGGATGCACCACTTTTTGAACTACCGCTAACTTCCCAAATTCTTTCGCAGTAAATCCAGCGCCTGCTGTGAAGTGAGATACTTAAAGGTCTCGCGGTCGTAAGGGTTAAAGTTTTTTTCAATGATCGTATTCCCGGGCATAGCCAGGCCAATGAATACTGTGCCAACCGGTTTATCTGTCGTGCCGCCAGTCGGCCCGGCGATTCCAGTTACCGCAATTGCATAATCGGTCTTATGCCGGGTGCGTGCGCCTTCTGCCATCTCACGAGCTGTTTGTTCGCTGACAGCGCCATGTCTCTCCAATGTTTCCGTGCGCACACCCAGCAGCATTTGCTTGGCTTCGTTGCTGTAGGTAATGAGTCCGGCTATAAAAATTGCCGACGCCCCGGGAACATTCGTGATGCGATTTGAGATCAGTCCCCCGGTGCAAGATTCCGCCAATGCAAGAGTTTGATGCTTTCCAGCCAACCTGCTGACGACGACTTCTTCCAGTGAAACTTCATTGCTCGCGAAAATATATGTCCCGAGTTGTTGATGAACGATCGCCTCCGCTTCAGACATGAACCTGGCGGTGTCCGCATTCCGGGCGCTGAGCCGGACTTCCACCTGGCCGACCTTCGCGCAATAGCCGAGTTCAATCCCTGCGTTAACCAGTCGTTCCAGGTGCGGTGCTATTCGTTGTTCTATAAACGCTTCACCCAGGCCGGTGGTTTTGAAAGTGCGGCAAACGAATGTGGGTGTGCCAAATTCCCTGCGCAGAATGGGGATGACCTGTTCTGTGAACATTGGTTGCAGTTCGCGCGGCGGCCCAGGCAGCATAATGAGCCATTTTTTGACGGTTAACGCGCTGCCTGGAATTGAAAGCGCCAGGCCGGGAGCAGTGCCGTTGGTGTTCAAAAGCACAATGGCTCCCTCGGGAATCATCGCTTGTTTGAAAGCATTTGAGGGAACGGCGCGGTTCCGGATTGCGAAAAACTTTTCGATTTGTGCGAGAATGTCGCGATCCAGTTTCAACTGAATGCCTAACAATTGCGCAATCAATTCGCGAGTGATGTCGTCTGAAGTTGGACCAAGTCCCCCGGTGGTAATAACCAGATCCGCGCGTCCCAGAGCATCGCGAAGGGCAGTTTCCATTGCCGGGCCGCTATCCGGAATCGTGACCTGTCGCGTCACCGGGAACCCGAGGTTGGCGAGTTCCGCGCCGAGCCACTGCTGATGAGTGTTCAGAACTCGCCCGAGCAATAGTTCTGTTCCGGTATTGATCAGCTCTATATTCACCGTGCGCACATACAATGGAGAAGAGGATGCGCCCCGCGAGCCTAAAAAAGTCTGATCTACCGCCCCAGCCAATCTCCAAAGATCTCAAACAACCCACGCGATTTGTACGGGCTTTCCACATCGAACAGGGGCCGTTTGGTGCGGTGCCTCGCTTCGAGATCCCATTGGAGCAGTAAACCTATGCTCTGCCCTCCACGACCATGATCGCGAATCGCATCTATTCCATAAGAATACCCAACTATGATATGTAAAATCTCTCGCGGCGATTTGTATCCAAGCGCCGCTCCCACTCCCGAGTGCCACTTGCCTTGCTGTTCCAGACCTTCGGTGTAATTCAGTTGCGCCACGCTACCCACGCCGGTGACCGTCCAGCGCCCTCGCGAGTCGAGCGGAATGATATAGCTGGTGCTTAAGAGCGCAAAGTGATCGGCACTGAGCTCCTGGTAAAAGTATCCCGGCAGGTTGAGCGGAAATTCGCTTGCGAGAGGGAGAAATCCGCCGAGCCGATACGCACTGAAACGATCTCCATTGGCGCTGGCGCCACCGGTCAAATTGATGGCGAAGGTATGGTTTATGTTTGTGAACGTGTAAACCAGCAGAGCCCGCGCCCAGAACAAGTGAGCATGACTGTGCAATTCTCTATCATCAAAGCCGTAGGTGCCTGAGTCGCTGCGAAACTGGCCTTCATACCAGGTGGAAATCTCCAAACCGAGCTGGGGAAAGATAAGCGGCTCCACGCCACCGAGGCGGAGTCCGGTGCGAACATTGACGGAGACATGATCCGGTGGGAGCGTGAAATCCGATGCGGTATCGGAATCCCTTTGGAATATGGAATAATGGGGGGCAACCCGGAAAATGGCGCTCAGCGGAATCATGTGGTCGGGGTTGAAGAGGTGGTAAACGTTGAAGGAAACCTCACCGCCATGGCCGATGAATGATTCGCCTTCAAACCATTTGCCGCTCCTGATTTCATTGTAGCTGTTCGCGAACCCGCCACCGGCTATACCGATTCCGAAATCTGTTTCCTCCGTGCCGCTGATGCCGAGTTCCGAATCGACATACACGGGCGCAATAGTCAGTCGAAGAGTAAGGTTGGTGCGCAGGAAACCCGGATCATTGCGGTGATAAAAAGCGTAACCTGCAATCGGAGCCTTCCCTTCAATGGGTTGATTATAACCGAACTGAACGAGTTGACGCTTCTCTGGATCGATCTGGCCGAACAGATTCAAACCCGCAATTGCGATCAACAGGACGCTCCATCTTGTGAAGAACAATGTCACCAGACCGTGATAATCTAAACGGAGATACCCGCCAATCTGACGACGGCTGATTCCGCCCTGAGGCAAAGGATGAATGACGGGGCGAATGGCTCAAGGGCGCATCTCAGTTTCTTGCAGTGGCGTCTGATTTTCCTGAACACACCACAGGTGAGACTCCCGGTGAACTCGCAGCCGAGGACGCCACACTACGTGAATGTCCTGCAAGAAAGTGAGATGTGATCCAATGGCTCACCGGTAAAACAGCTCATCGCCTCAACCGCAAAAGAAGGAACTGATTCGGTCTCATTCTCCCCATGACAAACACCGTTCGTTTGATACGTTTTCTGCATGGCTAAAGTCAAAAAGCTCCTTCACACCCGTTATCGTTTAAATGATCTCGAAAAGTCGGTCAGGTTTTACAAAGATGTTTTGGGGCTTGAAGAAGTGCGCCGACACAAATCTCCGCGCGGCTCCGAACTTGTTTTTCTGAAAGCACCGGGCAGCGACGAAGAAATTGAACTCTGCCATTTTCCGAACAGCGGCGCGGTGGAAGTGCAGCCCGACCTGACACATCTCGCGTTTTTGGTCGATAGCCTGGAAGAATTTGGCAAGCACCTCGAATCAATCGGGCTGAAATATTCTGATGGGCCAACTTACAAACCGGATGGAAGCGGTGGATTCGCCTTTATTGATGCGCCTGAAGGTTACGAAGTGGAATTGATTCAGCGTTCATCTGCGGCAGGTCAAGGTACCTACTAAATCGGACTTCAGCCACGGATAAACAGGTATTCCCAAAGGCCGTTTGCCGAAATCCCAACGGACCCCTGGGCGGAGCGGAAATTGTGTGAAATGGATCATAAACTACGGAAAAAACGTTCCGTAAAAAGCGTTGCTCACGTACACCACGGAATTTTCGTTCCGCAAATCGGTCCGCCAACGTACACCGCGGAATAATCGTTCCGTAAAAGACATCGCCCACGTACACCACGGAAAAAACGTTCCGTAAATGGCGTCGCTCACGTATACCACGGAATTTTCGTTCCGTAAATCGGTCCGCCAACGTGCACCGCGGAATAATCGTTCCGTAAAAGACATCGCCAACGTACACCACGGAAAAAACGTTCCGTAAAAAGCGTCGCTCAACGTAAACCACGGAATTTCTGTTCCGTAAACTCCGATGATCGCCGACACTGCTCGGGTTTACAGCGGAGCTATAGATCGTAAACTTCCCCCAGTCATTTAATCCTAAATCCGGCAGTTCAATACCGCTAATCTACGCTAATGACCGCTAATAAGAGAGGGATTGCGAGAAAGACCGCTTGAAAGTCGAACCACCTGTTGAGTGAAGTCTTTGTTTCGCA